>NC_009515.1:1520495-1853160 GCF_000016525.1 Methanobrevibacter smithii ATCC 35061 | reverse complement strand
ATACTCAGGCAAATATATTACTTAAAGAGTGTAATACTGAATTGAATGATACAAAAGCAACAATTCAAAAAATAAGTGAAGATGGAGCCTTGGAAGAGTTTTAATTATTTCTATTTATTTTTAGTTTATATTTTATTATTGCAAAAGTGTAACTGGAGTATTATAGTAAAAAAATCAGATGTCATGAAAAAGGTTTGTTTACATTGAAAAAGACGAAATTAAGTTATCTCCTCTTTGATACTTAAGATAATTTCATTTTTAAATTATATATTGATGATTTTTTTAATTATTTGTATTTTTAAATAATATAATGAATAAAAATTATTATTTTATTAATTTTGTTCATTATACAATTTAAAATTAGAAAAATTTATTATTAATTAAAAATATAAATAATATCACGAGATGATTTTTATGATAAAAAGAGAATTATATTTATCAAAAATACGTAAATTCATTGATAAAGAAGAAATTAAAGCTATAACTGGAGTTAGAAGATGTGGTAAAACTTGTTTACTTAAACAAATTATTGATGAACTTGAAAAACGTGGGGTAAATAATGAAAACATTCTATATGTATCATTAGAATCATCTAAATACGACAACATTAAAGATTATGTGGATCTAAATGAATATATATTTAAACAAACTGAAAATCTCAAAGGAAAAATATATTTACTTTTTGATGAAATCCAATTAGTTTCCAATTGGGAAAAAAGTATTAATGCATATAGAATTGATTTAAATTGTGATATTTACATTACAGGTTCAAATTCCAAATTATTATCTGGAGAATTAGCTACTTTAATTTCTGGCAGATATATCAAAATAGACCTATATCCATTTTCATTTAATGAAATATTGGAATATTACAAAGTAACTAATGGAAATTTAACAAAAGATAATGAAAAATCAATATTTAATAAATATCTTAAATATGGGGGCCTTCCAAGAGTTCTTGATTTTGATGATGATGAAAAAATAGATTATTTAACAGATATCTATAGTACTATTGTTCTTAAAGATATAATTTATAGAAATAATATGCGAAATATTGGTTTTTTAGAAAGGCTAATAAAATTTTTAA
Source organism: Methanobrevibacter smithii ATCC 35061 (assembly GCF_000016525.1). Taxonomy (NCBI): domain Archaea; kingdom Methanobacteriati; phylum Methanobacteriota; class Methanobacteria; order Methanobacteriales; family Methanobacteriaceae; genus Methanobrevibacter; species Methanobrevibacter smithii. Next base: position 1,852,073 of record NC_009515.1, on the reverse strand, counting down.
TAACAAACACAGGTCAGATATTTTCTGTTAACTCTATTAAAAAGTATTTGAAGCATGAAAATATAAATGTATCAACAAATACCATCAGTACATACTTAAAACATATTACTGAAGCTTATATTTTATTAAAAGCACAAAGAGAAGAAATAAAAACAAAAAAACTTCTTAGTGTTAATGAAAAATATTATTGTATTGATCCGGGATTTTATCAATTACAGGCTGGAGTTAATAAGTCAAGAGGGCAAATATTGGAAAATGTAGTATTTTTAGAGTTAATCAGAAGAGAATATCGGGTTACTGTTGGAAATATTGGAAAACAAGAAATTGATTTTATATGTAGAAAACATGATAAAACTATTTATATTCAAGTATCAGAGTCAATTTTAGATGAAAATACACGTGAAAGAGAATTTAATCCTTTAGAGAAAATATCTGACAATTATCCCAAATATGTATTAACATTAGATGACTGGGACTACTCTAAAAATGGAATAACTCATTTAAATGTAATTGATTTTTTAAAAAATGAAAATATATGAAAATTGAATCTTTTGTATTAATAATGTATTAAAAACAAACTTGAATCTGTTGAAAATTGAACAACTATATATTATAATCAAAATACCGGAACCTATACAATATTTATAGAAAGCTCTTCAGAACATGCAGAAGTTATTAATATCGATTAGCAACAATTTATAAATAAGTTTTTAAGGTAATGGAATTTATCGCTCAGCTTTTTCCCATTACCTATTTTTTTAAGGTCCATATATGTCCGTTACCGTAGCTGTTTGAAATTTTATAATATTTTCCTAAATCTACAGCTTTTTTTTTAATAAATGAATTAGCATCTATACTGGATAATATATTTTCAAGCTCATTGTTGGAAATATTTATTTTTTCTTTGTTGGAACTGTCAATAATGTAACTTCTAAGTAGCATTTCATTATACTTTTCATATAATGAATGATTATTAAATATTTCAAGGCCTACTTTGTTTTCTACAATGCATATTACTCCAATCTGATTATTTTCCATTTTGAAGTGTTTTAAATAGCTGTCAATATTATATTTGTTTTTTTCATAGCTGTCTCTAAGTGCTTTTGTTTTGGAGGATGTGTTTTTATCAGTTTCCAAATTATCAATGGAATTCCAGACAACTTCCTGAAGGGGATTGTTCTTATTGTATGCTTTTTTTCTTCTGGTATTTGAGTTAGCTATGTAATCTGAATACTGAAACTCGGATTTATATTCATTTCTTCCTTTTTCAGAACAGTTTACAGGTATTTCCATTTCATTTTTAGGAGGTATTATCATTGTTTGAGCAACAATTCTGTTCTGGAGAGATCCTGCAATTTCTTCACCGTCAAGTAAAATTAATGGAGATACTGAGTTATTTTTTAATTTTACTTGTTCTATATTTGAGTTATCACATTCTTCAATCTTTACAAGTCCCATTTTCAGCCCTTCTTTTAAATCTAAAACATCAAATGGAGTATTGGTATCACTTAAAATAGGAACTACTGTCATGTTTTCATAATTCTGCCTTTCAGCTAAACTCAAATGTTTTAAATTCATTTTTAATCACTTATATAAAGTTCAAATCATTTTCAGGATCTTTTTTTAATTCATCTATTTCATCAGGAGTTAATATTTTAGCTATTCCAATATCTCTGTTGTAGAATTTGATTTGTGCATAATCTTCATCTAAAATTTTGTCATAAATTCTGCCGGCACTCATTGTTCCTCTGATTACCGTATTTGTACTGTTTGATACATATGCTACCTGTCCGGCGTGTCTCATTTCAACTTTAATGGCTTCATCATCATAGTTGTTGTCCTTTTCTTTTATTAATTTAAGAATTCCGTCTTTTTTAAAAGGCTTCACTCCAAAAAAGTGTCTCATACTTACTAAAGTGATATACATATCTTCTTTCATTTTATCTCTTCCTTGTGTATGTTAGCGTTTTGTTTTTAATATCCAGGAAATTTTCCTTTCTTATTAATTCACCATTTTTAAAGACAGTCTGCAGATAGTCTTTTCTTTCATCAGATATTGGAACAGTTTTAAAGTGGCTGTTTTCCTTTACTAATTTTAATCTTCCGGTTTTTGATTTTTTGCTGCTGTCCAATGGATTTTTAAAGATGTCATACCATGTTCCGTTTCTTAACTGTGCTGAACATTTAAATGCATTTCTCTGAGTGTCTCTGTTTACTGAAGAATGGAGCCCTCCGCCCATTCCAAATATGATGTTTTGTGCTGCCCAGCCGTTTGACTTCATTCCAAATAGAATATCCCTTATTTTATGATAGTTTAAACCGTCTCCCCACAGCAGTCCGATGTTTTTTGCAAATATTTTATAACCTTTTGTGGTTTTTACAGTTCCAAAACCTTCTCCAAGAATATTCAAACAGTCCAGTGTTGTTGAAACAGGCTCTCCACTGTCTGGTCTGAATACTATTTTATTTCCGTCAGTTTTTTCTAAAAATTCATTAACTTTATCATTTAATTCATTGCCTTTTGTACTGGCTTGTTTTAAGAATTCTCTGTAGTTATAACTGTCAATTACCATAGATAATATTCCGTCTTTTGCATTATCAATTACATTAATTGCCTGTTTTACTTCACCTTCTTCTCCCAATGAAGTCATTACACTGTGTTCAGTTGCCTGTACAGAAAAACCATAAATATTATTGTCATTATAGTAGTTTTCAGGTATTGTTAATGCAGCAAGTGTATCAGTTCCTTTAAAGCTTAGAAGGTGTGCACTTCCGCACAGTTCTGCAGATTCTGTTGAGGTAGCTCCCCTATATCCAAAATCATGTAACATAAAGTCCAGGTTTTCTTTGCCTGATCCTGTTACTTCCAAATAAAAGTTACAGAGTTTTCTTACTTCTGCTGACAGTGTAGCTACTGTTGACGGATACCATACCTGCAGTAATAATGGTTCCAAATAATTAGGTAACCAGCAGCACTGTTTATCTGTGTTTTCAACAGTCATTAAAACATTTCCCACTTCTACAGGTGTTCCTTCTGCTACTGCTTTTATTTCTATCGGCAATTTTCCGTCAAGTTCATCAGCTATATACATCCAGCCGTCATAGTTGAATATATCTTCGCCAATGTGTGTCTTAATCAGACTGTTTGCCTGATTTACTTTTTCTGGAGTTACAACTTTTCCTTCCAAATACTTTTTTATTATGTACTGGAGGCCGTAAAAGATTGTTTTGTTAAATTCTGATCCTACCCTGCTTTCCAAGTATGAATACAGTTTTTCAGTATTTTTCGGGTAAAATGCATGATGGGTAACTTTGTAACTGTCTGTCAGTAAACAGATATTGTTTTCAATCATTTTTAGTACCTCTTTATAATATCATGTGTATATATTGTGAGTTTATACTATATAAATGTGTTTAATTAGTATTTAAAAAAAAGTAAAAATGATGGTTTTTTAATACGTGTTTGTCCCTTTTTAAATTAGGAGATATTATGCGGGGTGTGATGTTTAATTTCCAGTGTTTTTATCGTGTAAAAGGTGATATTTTTAATTTGAGAGCCAATACAATATATTTACAGTTTTAGGTTTCTTAATCTGTTATTATAAAAGAAATTAGCATGTATCAACTCATTTTCATAGATTAATGAGGTTCCTGATCCGTTATTTGTTTTGATGAAATAAGACTGACCTAAACCAACAGTATTTCTTTTATTAAAATATTTTTCATTTATATTGTCTAAAACAGCCTCAAAGTCAAAGTCATCTTTTATAAGTGAATTATTTCCAACATCATCAATAATATAACTTTTAAGAATCATATCACTGTACTGTTCATATAAACTATGATTAGCAAATACATCCAAACCTACTTTATTTTCTAACCTTGCTATTACACCAACCTGATTTTCATAAATCCCGAAGTGTTTCAAATAATCATCATTTGTTTTTTCTATTTTTTCATAATTATCCCTTAAAGCAGAGGTTTTGGAAAAACTGTTTCTTTTTACTTGAAGGTCTTCAATAGAATCCCATACTGCACCTTGTGAAGCTCTTATTGAATTGTCCATATTATATTCTGCTTTTCTGCATCGAGTTTCTGAATTTGCCATATAATTTGAATGTTTAAATTCAGATTTGTAATTCCACCTTCCCTGTTCAGAGCAATTAACTGGAATTGGTATGCTGGTATTCGGAGGAATTAACATACTTTGTCCAATAATTCTGTTCTGTTTTGCTCCAGCTACTTCTTCCCCATCTACTAAAAGTAATGGAGAGGTAGCATTATTTTTAACCATAATTGTTCCAACTGTACTTTGTTCACACTCAGATACTTCAACAAGACCCATTTTAAATCCTGTTGTTAAATCTAAAATATCTAATTTCAAAGGTGAATCATTTAAAATAGGAACTATAGTTATATTTCCACATTCTTGTTTTTTACCTAATAGCAATGTCATTTAAATCAATTTTTTAATATTTTTATAACAACTTATGTTATTACATAGTTATATTGTATTATTCTAGTATATAAATGTATCTAAAAAGTAACTAATTAGTTATAAATATGTATATTAATTTGATTCTTTTATATAGTTGGTAAAAAATTTAACCAACAGTATATAAAGGGTCGGTCAAAAAAATAACCAACTATATATAAAAGGTCGGTCAAAAAAATAACCAACTACTTGAAAAAGCTGATAAAAATGGAAATTGAAACACAATCATATATTACAAATTTACTTAAGACAAATCCTAAAATAGTTGAAAATAATTTAAACTATAATGATAAAAAATTTAACAAAAAAAAAGAATATTACCAACTTAAAGAACATATTGACACATTTTTAGAAAAAGAAAGTGATGACCGATTTTTTATAATGCCCGGATTAAGAGGTGTTGGGAAAACAACAATCATATACCAATTATTCAGTTATCTGCTTAATGAAAAACAAATTCCAAAAAACAGAATATTATATCTTAATTTAGAAAACCTAAAAGATGTTCCTAACTTTAATATTAAAGAATACATTGATGTTTTCCTAAAAGATGTAAATGAAGCATATCCAACTGTAAAAAATCAGGTATTCATATTTGTAGATGAATCACAATATTCAAAAAATTGGGCATCTTTAGGTAAAATAATATTTGATGAAGATAAAAATGTTTTTATGATTTTTACAGGATCAGATGCATTGAATTTAGAGTATAACAATGATTCAGCTAGAAGATCTCTTAAAAAAGAAATTTATCCATTAAATTTTGCAGAATATCTTTATTTAAAATATGATATTAATTATCCGGACATGTTAAGTGAAACTTTTAGAGACATGATTTTCACAGGAAAAGTCAAAGAATCTCAAAAAATCGAAAATAGGATGTATAATCAAAATCTAATAAATTTAAACCAGAATTACTTAAAAGAATGGGAATATTATATTCAATATGGATGTTTTCCATTTACTTTAAATAGAACAGAAGAATCAATTGTGCAATTGACTTTGGATATGAAAGACAGAATAATTGAAAAAGACCTTGATATAATAACTTCTTTTACAACTCCAATACGTTTAGCTACATACAAATTAATAAATATTATAGCAATGTCAAAACCTTCAGAGTTATCATCCAATAAACTATCCAATATATTAAATATTTCAAAAACTTCCATACAATCAATATTTCAGGCATTGGAAAAAACACATTTATTATTTCATGTTGAACCTTATGGATCTTGTGTTAAAAGACAGCGAAAATCCTGGGAATATTACTTCTTAACTAGTCAAATAAAAGCAAGTATCTATATAAAAAATGGATTAGCTACACAAAATCCAAAAGAATACATTGCAAACCTTTCTGAAAATCTTGTTGCAGCTAGTTTATTTAAACTGCAGCAAAACAGAGATTTTGGAATATTTTATGACCCTGAAAAAGGTGGAGTAGATTTTCTGTTAAATACTATAATGGGAGATATAATTCCTATAGAAGTTGGAATTGGTGCTAAAAATACAAAACAAGTTAAAAAAGCTATTTCAAGATACAACTCAGATTATGGAATTATAGTTTCAAATAGAAGCAGCAGAATTCAAAAAGAAGATAATATAATAAGTATTCCCATTTCTACATTTTCATTTATGTAGTTTCATATGTAAGAAAAGGTTCTTAATGGAATATAAATAATATTATTTTCCTTTTTTATGCTAAATGTTCTATTAGATATTAAAATACCATAATCAGAATTATAATTATTAATTGCTTTTGTTAATTGACTTTTAGTTTTTTTACCTACACCCACTTCAATTGGAATTATTTTATCAATATTTCTTACTAAAAAATCAACACCTGACTTTTTAGGATCATAAAATAAACCTATAAAATTATGACGTAACAATTTTAGTTTATATAATGATGATGCAACTAAAGTTTCAGCTAATGTGGCTAAACATTTTTTATTATTTAAATTATATCTTCCAATTTCAAAATTAATTGATGCTTTAATGGATGGAGCTAAAAAGAAATACTCCCATGGTTTTTTAATAATTTTACTTCCAGTACTATAAGCAGTTATGGGAAATAATAATTGTGTTTTTTCTAAAACATTTAAGATATTATTAATTGTATTTGGAGAAACACCTAACATTTGAGCTAATTTAACATTTGAAGTTCCACCAGGTTTTTGCATAGCAATATATGTAACAATTCGTGATATAGTATCATTAGTAGAAGTATTAAATGTTTTTAAAGAAGAAATATCTTTTTCAATTATTCTATTTATATTATTTATAGTTTTTTCATGAATTTGAAAATCTTGCATTTTTAAAGAAAATGGGAATGAATGTTGTGTTAAAAACTTTTTGAATTCAATATCTGGATCATTATCTAAGTTAATCATACTTTCTTGGATTTTTCTTTCATTAGTTATAGCTAAATCAACATTTCCATTTAGTATTAAATCTTGCAATGCAAAAGACATCTCCTTTGGAAAATGTATGTTCTGTTTTAAAAAAAGATATTCTGGAAATGTACATGGAAATATTGGTTCTTTTTCCATTCTTCTAATTGCATCAGCATGAATTTGTAATTCAATAGCAGATGAACCAGTAAAAATCATAAAAATATTATTGTTATTATCATATACTATTTTACCAGTTAATGTCCAATTTTTATCAAAATGAACTTCATCAATTAATAAGAATATTGGTTTATTTAATTCCACCATTGTTGTTTGATGTATGTTTTCAATAAAATTAGTTATTACATCCAATATATTAACATTATAAAAACTTTTCAACTCACTTACATCAAAATAAAGAATATCTGAATTAGGAACATCATTTTTAATTAAATATTCATACAATTGCAATAAAATTGTTGTTTTACCTACTCCTCTAAGACCAGGCATTACAATAAATCTATTTTGATTATTGCCATTTAAAAAGTTGTCAATGTATTCTTTTATTCTGAAATAATCAGTACGATGATTTAATTTTTTATTATTTGATGATAATTTAGAAGATATAATTTTAGGCATTAATCTTTGTTTAGCTAAAATATATTGCATTAATTCTTCTTCTAATTTCATAGTTTTACCTCCCAATTTTTATAGTCCATTATATTTTCATACTATTTTTTATATAACTATTTATATACTCTTATACTATTTTTCGTATAAGCCTTTATATACTCCTATACTATTTTTCGTATAAGCCTTTATATACTCCTATACTATTTTTCGTATAATATACAAAAATGAAAAAAATAAAATAGCTATTTTTGAGCTATTTTATATTTAATCAACTGTTTCAATCCATTTGCATCACAATTTTCAGGTTCTAATTCCAATGCATAATTACAATATTTTAAAGCTTCTTCATATTTATTTAATATTAACAATGATGCTGATTTAAAAAATAAAACATTAAAATTATCAGTTACTTCCAGGATTTTATCATAACACTCAATAGCTTCATTGTAAATGTTTAGTTTGTATAATGTGGTGGCTTTTGCATATATTATTACTAAATTATTCGGTTCTAATTCTAAGAGTTTGTCACAGGTTTTCAGTGCTTCTGTATATTTGGTGAGTTCAAACTGGGCTGAGAATTTAATAGCTAATGCGTTAAAATTGTTTTTGTCTTTTTTTAATATTTTATTGCATTCGGTTATTGTTTCATCGTATTTTCCGCATTCATACAACTCTGCAAGTTTAAGGTTAACATTTAATTTTTCTTCATATATGTTTATCAAGCTGATGTTGTCAAATGATTTTAAATAATGTATACAAATTGTTTTCCCGATTATGGCCAGATTGTTGGTAGGATTTATATTTAACACACATTCAAAACAGTCAAGGGCTTTATAATAATCCTTTTTGTTTAATAATTTATTTGCTTCAATTAATGCAGATATTATTACATCCATATCCATCACACCTATTTAATTATTAAACAAAGAAATATTAAATCTTATTGTTGGATTTAAAGACAATTTTTCAGTTTCGAGTCAATATTTCACCATTATTACAATTAAGTGCTCTATACAATGCCTTTGGAGCTTCAGTAAGATCACCTAACAGATAAACTGCATTCATCATCAGAATTGCAGCTTCCTCATTATCCTTGTCAGCATCCAAAACATCATAGCAAAGATTTAAACATTCTCTATACTCCATGGAATAAAATCTGTTGATTGCTTTTTTAAGGGAACCTTCAGCTTTATCATTGGCTATTTCCAAATCAAAAATTAAATCCTGAACTTCCTTTGCTTCAATTAACCTGTCCAATTCAATTAAAGCACAAAATTTATTTTTCCACAGAGGTATATTTGTTTTATCAATTTCCAGTCCTTCATCAGCACACACCAGCACTTCCTCATATTTTTTCAGTTCCATCAGACATTCGGATTTTGATATTAAAGTTATAATATTTGTTTTGTCTTTTTTTAAAGATTTATTTAATGTTTCAAGAGCTTTAGGGAATTTTTCAAGTTTCATAAACATGCAGGCCTTGGCATTTATTGTAACACTGTCTGCATCATCACTGATTTTATCCAAATATTCAATGGATTCATCTCTTCTATCAAGATTGTATAAAAATGTAGCTATTGCAATAAGAACAGTACTGTCATCAGGATTATATTTCAAGTCATTAAAGCACAGTTCCAATTCCCTTTCATAAATTTCATCCGGAATGACTTCATCAGTTTGATCCTTTGGCATATAGACTGCAAATTTATTGACTGCATTTAAATTTGAAATTATGTTATTTACTTCTTCTGCTTCGTTTTTACGGTTTAATTTTTTAAGGGCTGCCTTTTTATTTGTTAGAACATCCAGATTGTTGCCGAAAACTTCCAGATATTCATCAGCTGTTTTAACCACAGCTTCAAACTTTCCTAAAAAAAATAAACAGTCAACCTTTAAATCCAGAACGCTTCTGTTATAATCAGCGTCAAGAATTTCATTAAACAGCTCTAAAGCTTCATTATAGTAGTTCAAATCCATATAAACAATGGCGGTTATTTCTTTTAATTCCATATTCTCATTATCTGGAGCATTTTTTAATAATTCAAGTGATTTTTCTTTTTCATCAATAAAATAAAACATTGATGCAACAATGATTCTCAGCCTTTCATCATCAGGAGATTTTTTTAAAAGACTGCACCATCCTGGAATCTGCTTTTTTAACTCTTTGGTGTCAATATCTCCTTTTTCGACTTTCTTTATTTGAAATTCCATATTTCTAACCTCAGATATTGCAATTCAAACCTAATCTTAAAAGCTTTTCTTTAACTTTCAAAGCTTCTTTTGTGTTGTTAAGTTCTACCAATGAACAGAATTTATTTATTAAAATGGACTGGTGGTTTTTATCAATTTTCAAAGCCACATCTGCAGTATCTACAACTTCCTTAAATCGTTTTAACTTAAAAAGGCATTCTGTTTTATAGTAAAGGGCACTGACATTTCCGCAGTCTAACTTTAAAACTTCATTTAACAAATCAAGAGCCCACTTATAGTTTGACATTCCCATTAAAATAACGGCTTTCAGCTCTATAATGGAAGCATTTCTAATGTTTTTGATTTGATTTAAGCACTCAAGGGATTCATTCAGTTTGCCTATCTTGTATAATAATACGGATTTTCCTACAATTGTAGCTTCATCATCAGGATTTTCCTTCAGATCTTCATCAAATTTCAAAATTGCATTTTCAATATCTTCTTTCTTTTCCAAATTTTTACCATTAATTCTAATATTCAGATAAGAGTTCATATCTAAAACACCTCTACTTTAATCTTGGTAATAAGAAATATAAAAGCTTATTGTAAGATTTAAAGACAATTTAACAAGTAAAAAACAATTTAACAATGTATAATCAATATTTATCTTAACATATTTATTTTGCTTTTAAATATTGATTTAAGGATTAAAATTTGTTCTTTTTTACAACAAAGCATTTAAATACCATACAGTTTCTAACAATAGCTATGAAAATTAACTGAAGTGATAATATGTCGAATCATGAAGAAGACAAATTATTTAAGTATGCTACAAAAGAAGATGGATTCAGTTTTATAAATTTGATTGAAGAAATAAACTGGGATATAAGAAAATATGACTTTAAATCTGAAAATTTAACATTCAATCCAACAGAATTAATAGAACTTGATCCTGCAGTTTACAAATCAGATATGATAATGGAACTGAACAATATAATAGTAATAACTGAATTTCAATCAACAGTAGTAAAAAAATTCGATGAAAAAAGATACAGATTATATACAGCAATTGTTGATTATGCAAAGCAAAACAACAAGCCAATACTTTTAATAGTATTCAGCACAGCTGAAAAAACAAAAATTAAACAATATAAATTGAATAAAGACTGTGTATTTACAATTCCGATAATATCTTTAAAAGATTTTGACGGTGATGAAATTATAAATAATATTGAAAATAAAATAAAAAACAATACAAAAATAACCCGGCGGGAATTAATATATCTGTCACTGGCTCCGTTTATGAGTTCAAGAAAAACCCTTGATGAACAAATAGAAAAAACCGTGCAAACACTAGATAAAATACGAAATTCTGCAAAGAGTGCTAAGAATTTTGCTTTTGGAATTGAATTTCTAATTGTAGATAAATTCATAAAAGAAACATCAAGAAGAAAAAGATTAAGAAATATACTGAGGGATAATATGAGATTAATGGAAGAATACGGACAGGAAAGATACGATGAAGGATATGAAAAAGGAATTAAAAAGGGGTATGCTGAAGGAGCCAATAATGAAAAATGGAAAATAGCAAGGTCCTTATTGGCCAGATTTCACAAACCACAAAGCTATTGCTGGACGTCTATGATACAGGAACAACATTCACAAGCACTTTATCAACTGGTAATGAAGTGTTAATGTTTGATGCAAATAATGATACATACTCACAATTTTTCATGAACTACTCAGGTTTAAGCACAAATAATGACTCAACAGATGGAGGCCATTTTCTTAGAGCTAGATTTGTTCCAAGCCTTGAAGGAAATTCTCCAACTGATTTGTTTACCACATTTGCTTCAGGTCAACCATTAGCCAACAATCGTGTTGTTATAGCCAGATTCAAATACATTAACAGTTAAAGGTAAAGAAATAACCTTGCTATTGATAGAATCCAGTATATTAATTGATAGCTCTCAAATAGCTAAACTGTTTGATAAAAAAGAAAAGACAGTAGCTACTAAAGTCCAGAAATCCAAACTGGAGAAATACGAAACAGAAAACGTCAAGCTACTCAAGAATTACGGACTGATGCATCCAGATGCAGTCAAGCCAAGACCGTTTTATGATTTAAGACAAATGTTGGAAGGGCCGGCTTATTATTATTTCAAAAAGGAAGATGAAATCGATTTAATAGAAATTATAATCAGAGTAGCTATTGGAAAACACCGTGAGTGGATTCATAACAGAAACATCAACAAATTTTAATATTTACTCTGGCCAAGGAACACCTTTAACGTGTACGCCCACTTCAATAACTTTATCACGAGCTTCTTTTAATTTGTTATCGCAAATCAATTTGCCAATTTCTACAAATTCCAGACCTTGTTCCTGATTGATTCTAATATTTTCATCACCATAAAATGATTCTTTTGAAAATCTATTTATGTCATAGAATTTCATATAATCCATTGCAAGAGCTTTGACTTCGTCACGAAAAATAGTATTGAAACGTTTATATCTATGATTAAAAGATCTCTGAATGGCTTCTTCTTTATCAAAAGTAAAATAAAAGTTTTTAACATTAGTTATGAGGCCAAGATAGTAATCTAAATCAAGTAACAGGTTAATGTCAGAAATATTATCTAATGCAACAAGGCAACGTTCGTGCACTTTCTTGGCAAAAGTATATTTGTCATAAGCATTATCTGTAGATTGCACGTATTCCCAAGTTATACTCTTGTTTGATTTGTTATGTGCTTTAATTTTTGAATAGTCAAGTTTATAGTAATCAATACTATGGTTATTTACAATATCGATAATTTGATTAAAATAAGTAGTATATTGTTTGTACTCTACATTGCCAGAAGATAATGCAAATTCAAATTTTATTTGCACTTCCCTTAATTTTTCAAGGAATATTAATCTTTTCAGTTCTCTTTCTCGACTATCGTCTATCATATTATCCTTCCCAAATCTTGCACATTTATTTCTTTTTCTTTATATGTATATCTAACAATAGCTTTATGTCTACTATTAAATAATATGTTTGTTCTTGTTATTGTAAACTTTCAACAATTAACTTAAACATATTTTCTCCTTAAAATGATTTTAGTATTTGAAAATATTTAAGTGTATTTACCTTCTTCTATATGTGGCAGCTATAAAACAGCCAGCTATCGGAGGTATAAAACACATCAATAAATAATATATATTTTGCATTGTGATAATAAATAAAATACCTGGAATTACAGCAACTAAAATACTATTAAGAAATGCATTGTCTGATTTAAATTCAAAAAGAAACCCCGCTGCAAATAAACAAAGAACTAATACAAGCCTACTTGCGAAAAGTATTGCAATTAAAAGGAAGATAAATCCTAAAATAATGGGATAAAGATTAGTTTTATTAAAACTTAACAAATCATCATTATCAGATTTACCATTTATTTTTGCACCGCATTTTTGGCAAAATTTATCTTTTATACTAGTTTCAAAACCGCACTCTGGACAGTAATGTTTATTTTCTTTTGAAGTATGATTAAGTTTAAGTCCGCATTCAGAACAAAAATCATCTCCACTAACTTCATTTCCACACTTTGGACATTTTACCATTGTTTACCTCAAGGTTTAAAGTAAAAATTTACATGAAATTATTGAAAAACATTATATCTTCAACACTTTCACCATTAGTTATTTTTTTAATTGATTTATATGAATCATAAATTGAATATATATGCAAAGTTAAACATGCTAAAATACCTAATAATAATACAATCACAGCTAACATATACCATAGATATCCCAATAGTAGTGTAAATATAGCTACTAATACTACAAGCACTATTTGAGATATTAAAAAGGATATGCCTCTTTTAAATAATCCTAAATAAATATGTCCCGCACCGGTAGTGTATATAGATATTAAAAATGCAGTTCCAGGATTAAAAGTAGCAACAAGATTATTGCCTACCTGATTATTTGCCTTTAATTCATGAGTTCCGCAATTAGAACAAAATTTATCTTCACTGGCCATTTCACTTCCACAGTTAGCACAAAATTTCTTTTCCTGCTTTTCATTATTATTATTTATAACCTTTTCTTTTTTATTCTTTTTTTGAGAAGGAATTTTAGATCCGCAATTTTCACAAAAAATTGCATTTCCAATTTCTTCACCACAAACTTGACATTTAACCATTTGACATCCCTTTTTTACTTATTTGAAAATATTAGTTCATTTTTAAGCTTTTTAAACTCTTCCTGAGTAATTGCACCACTATTTAATAATTCTTGATATTCACTTAAAAGTTGAGCTTTATTTGGTTGAGAATTTTGATTTTCAATAATGACTTTTTGTGGTTGGCCTTTTAAACTTTCAAATAAATCAACTAATTTTTGACCAAAATCATAACTAGGAAGTCTAATTTCATAAGAAGTATTATCGACTAATTTAATTAATAATCTATCAAACATATCTGCACTGTCATTGTTTATAATTAAGTCTTTAAATCGTATTGCTTTTAAACTTTGAATATCATTTTGAATAGATCTTTTAATATCATGTGGAGAAGTCCAAGCTCTTTTAGTAATATCTTCGTACTTACTTTCATCACCAAGACTTTTAGTTACTCTCATTGAGACAATTTTATCAAAATAAAAATTATTTATTCCTGCATTAACTTTTTTAAAATCCCTATTATCAATTTCCATAAAAACAAATTTATCTTCTTTTATTAAGAAAAATCCATCAATGATGGTTTCATTTCCTAAATATAATCCAGGATTATATCCTAAAACAGCATTAATTTTTTTATGTTTAGTAGTACCTGGTTCTAAGAAATTATATCTTTTAACACTTGTTAAAAAGTAATCTTCATTTTTAATTCCAAATTCTTCTGCAAGTTTATCATATCTTTCAATTATTTCATCTCTTCTAGCATTCCATTCTCTTTGTTTTTCAGATATTGATGCTCCATTTTCTATTTTGTGTCCACAGTTTCTACAAAAATTAGTGTTTTTATCATTAGCAATGCCACATTTTGGGCACATATTTTTATCGGTCTGAGGTGAAGATACTTTTTCACCACATTGGAAACAAAAAGCAGAATCTGTAACTTCAGCACCACAATTACTGCATTTAACCATAATATCACTTCATTATTGTGAATCAAGAGCTTTTTTAAGTTTATTACCCCAATCTTTTTCTTCAATATCCTTAACCGTATGCTGCAAATTATTAGAAACATCTGCAATAGATTCATTAAGAGAATTGATTTTGGTATCCATAATATCCAATTCTAGTTTCATAAATCCTTTTTCAATATCAGAATAAATTTTAGAGTTTTCTTCAGAAATTAACTCAATATTATCTCCATCAGTTAACATGTCCATTAATCTTAAAAATACATGTTCTTGATGTTGTTTTTCATATTCTTTTATTGTGTACTCACTATAAACTTTTTCTAACAGCATTTTGATAACATTTATAAAATCTTCTTTATCATTATTTTCATTAATATTATTTGGAGTTAAACTAGTTTTTAATAAAAATACAGAATCAATATGTTCATCATCTTTTAAAACTAATGAATAACCCTTATTTTCAACAAAAACTAATGCTATTGATTTATTATCATAGATATTAGTTTCAACTTTCTTAAATTCTTTTGGAATTGATAAATAATCTAAATTACGAACTAACATTTGAAATACCTTATAATTTAATTAATTATATTTTATTAATATGTAATATATTAATGTTGTTATTAAAAATGGATATTAATTAATATTTTATTAAAAACATAATAGTTAAATATTTATTTTAAGCTAATAATAAGCTTATTATATATTTCCAATAATATATATAAAGTTATAACCTCATTATTAATTAAATAATACATATGAACAAAAAAGAACTTTATTCAGCTATTGGATTTATAAAAATATCAAAAACACGTCAAAAAATATTAAAATGTCTTGAAAATAAGTATATGTTGCCTTCTGAAATTGCACTAAAAACAGATTTAGGAACTACACAAGTATCTAATGCACTTTCAGACTTAAAAAACAAAAGATTAGTTGAATGTATTAATGAAGAAGACAAAAAAGGAAGAATATATGAAATAACTAAACTTGGATTGGAAGTTTTAAACCAAATAAAAAAATTATAATCTATGTTTTAAATCATTAATTTTAGTTAAAACTTCTTCATCATGAGTTAAGTTATATAAAACACCATAAAAATACAAGGACTGATTTAAAAGATTTTTCTTTTCAAAATCCAAAGCTAAAAACATTGATATTTCCAAAATATCATCATTAATATTTGCCGGAATATTTTCATCATTTAAAACTTTTTTAATGTCTGTTTCATCAATATGCAGATAGCTGTTTATTAATTGCAGTTCTATTTGTGCCCTCGGATGATTTTCATAGTTTAAACTTTGTTCATATAATGCCTTTGATATGTTACACTTCTTATTTTCATAGTAGCAGTATCCCAAATCCCTATACGCTTTAGCTATTTCTCTTGGATCATAGCTGAACTTTAAAATTTCAACTGCTGTTTTCTTCAAATTATTCAAATCATAATTTCCGTCATATAATGCAGATAATGTAGATAAAATCTCACCAGAAACAGGATTATAGGATAGAGCTTTTTTAAGTGCACTTTCAGCCTTGTCAAATTCAGATAAATTCATAAGCACAACACCATACAGGTAAAAGACTCTCGGATATTCCTCACCAAACGGAATTACTTTCAGCTCTTTTGGTGTTTTAAAATATTTTCTGAATAACTCCTCTTCCAAAGGATTATTAAAGTAAAAATAATCAAATTGAGGATTTTCCCTAAATTTAAATGGTATAATTTCCATGTAATCTTCAAGCTCTTTTAGGGCTGTTTCAAAATCCCCATAATTCAGATAACTGTAAACTGATTTTATGAATTCGTCAACAGGTATATCCTGAATAACAGCTTTTTTATACTCTTTTTGTTCTTCATCACTCATCAACTCCCAAAGCAATCTGCCAAGTTCCAAATGGATTTCCTTTGAGTTGAAAACCTTAAACTGATTAATTATATAATCTTTGTCATTATCTTTATTTCCGGTTAAATTGGATTTGATTTCAGCTATTATATTATCATAAGACATGTTTTATCATTTTTTAATTGGATTTTTTGCATTATATTCAGCTAGTTTTTTTTGAATTCTTTTTCTTTGTCTTCTTGTAACTCTGATTCAAAATCAGGCCCATAAATTTCTTCTTTCATTTCAAAAGTTAAATTATCTTCAAAGTCATATTCTTCCATAAACGAAAGATCTTCATAATCAGAATCACTAGGTCCATCCATATAATAGCCATGTTCAAAACAGCTCATTGGACCTTCAATAGAGTTTTCCTTTTTAAGTTCTGCCTGTTTATACTCAAAATATTGGGCATCAATTGAAATATCATTACATCCAGCATCAGGATCAGGATAATATTCAAATGGATTAAAATCTTCCTGCTGGAAAGTTAACATATCCATATATTCTTTTTCTTCTTTTTTATGTTCTTCAATTCTTTCAGACATTATATCTTCAGGAGTTACTTCATTTTCAACCAAATAGCTGTTTTTTTCATACTCCAATTCCATTTTTAGTTCATCAAAGTCATATTCCTCTATAAATGGAGGCTCTTCATGATTGGAATTGCTGGATTCATCCATATAATAGCCATGTTCAAAACAGCTCATAGGACCTTCAATAGAATCTTCTTTTCTGAACTGTTCTTGTTGATACTCTTTATATTCTAAATCAGAATCAATACAATCTGAATAATCATCCCATTTATCATATTCCTGTTCTAAATCAAAAGGTTCTTCAATTTTATCCATATATTGTTCTTCTATTAGATAATCATCATAGGAATCATATTCACAATAGCTATCCCTCACTTGATTCATAAAATTTTCATGATCTTGTATTTCCAAATCAATAAGGTTAGCCATTTCCATATGTTCCACATCTTCATCAGATATTTCATGATTTTCAGGTGCCTGTGTAGCTACAAATTTCTTAAATTGTATTTCAGAATCAAGAGACTCATCATAAATTATTTTTTTAGACATTATTTTATCCACCATATGTTAAAAACATGTGAGAAACTTGAGAGATGATAATTAAAGTTATAACGGTCAATAAAAACCATTTCATCCATTCTCCAAGTTTATTTAATTCATCAGTAAAGTACCTGCTTTTATTATTGAATTTTTTCATTTTATTAAACATTCCTTTTATAATATCAAGTTTTTTATTTACAAATTTATAAAAAATTCATGTTTCTTTTGATTTAAAAATAGTTTTTTTTCCTGATAATTATTAATTTATAAAATATAGTATATAAACTTGTGTATATAATGATTTAAAAAAAGTTAAAAAATAGTAATAATTTTATAAAAATTTAATATAGTATAAATATGTGATGCACATGACTCCAACAGCTATGATGATAATGCATGCTCCGTGTTTATGGACGTTTTCATTTTTCTGAGTTAATAAGTAAATGCCTGCAACAACAGCTGCTAAAGGAACTAAAAAAGAAAAGATATATCCTATTACAGTAGCAACACTATGGCTGTCATTTGCAGCTTCATCTAAATATCTGTCGCATTTTGGGCATCTGGTGGCTCCCTTGGGAATTGCTGAACCGCAATGCTTGCAGTATTCATTGTTTAAATTTATGTGGTCAGCAGGAAGTTTGGCTCCGCACTTTTGGCAAAACTTCATATTGTTTTTTATTTCGCTGCCGCATTTTGGACAATATTTCATAGTTTATTCATCTGATTTTATTTCCGCATTCGGGACAGAATTTGGAATCTTCGCTTACTTTAGTTCCGCAATTGGAACAGCTTTTAAGGTTATCTTCTTTTTTAGAGTTATCTTCTTTAACTTCTTTTTTTAGGGAAATGTCTTTTTTAGAGTTATCTTCTTTAACTTCTTTTTTTAGGGAAATGTCATTTTTAGAGTTATCTTCTTTAACTTCTTCTTTTTTAGAGTCATCTTCTAATTTATAACCGCATTCCTGACAGAATGCACCTTCCTCATCTAATTTTGCACCGCATTCAGGACAATGTATAAAACTGAACTTATGGCCGCATTCAGAACAGAATATATTTTCGGCATTGACTTCAACACCGCATTCAGGACAGATAACTGTAGGCAATTTTCCCAAATTCAGGTTAATTGACCCTAAAGGATTAATTTCCAGATAAGTGTCACGGATGTAGTTAACAACAACAGCTGCAATAATACAGATTCCTATAAACTGATAAGTCAGCAGTGAAGAATTCATAGCTATTTTCAATGCACTTGTAAATATTAAATGTATGCTTACATATGAACCAAAGAATGCAAAAACAGCATTTGTTATGATTAAATCCAGTTCATTTTTAAAAATGTCTAATTTTATAAACAGGAACCCGTAGAGTGCTCCTAAAATTATAAAACCGGCATACATTTCAATTCCGTTTATTGAATACATTACAGAATATAAAATGCCAGTTATAATAAATCCTATAATTAATGCTATAACTCCATTTTTAACAATATTTCCTATATATTCATCTTGATTCAATAAAACACCTCATTTATAATTTTTAATTAAACTAGTATTTAAAATATGTATAAAACAGAAATACTTTTCAGACACTCTTAGGAAAGCTATTTTTAAATGTTAATAAAAAATATATATTATGGATTTTTGTAGTGAATGCGGATCAATGATACTAAATGGCAGCAAATGCCCGATGTGCGGCTGTATAAAAACTGCTGAAACTAAGGAAGTTAAAAAAACACCACGGCCAGAAAAGAAAAAAACAAATAAAAAGCCAGTTATTGAAACATTCACTAAAGATATTAAAACAGAACCTGAAAAAATAGCCAGCAAAAACGGCAAGTACTTGAAAAAAGACTACAAAAGTATTGATGATTTGGATGATAAAACTAGACAGGAGCTGCTGGCTAATGATAAGTTTTTTAAAACAGTAAACAGCAAACCTTTAGACACACAGCAAAAAATAGCCTGTGTTTTAGATTCCAAAAATGTTCAAATCATTGCAGGAGCAGGAACAGGAAAAACATTTACTTTAATTGCAAAAATAAAATATCTGATAGCTAAAAAGCATGTCAGACCTGAAGATATTTTGTGTCTGTCATTTTCAAATACTTCTGTCAGGGATTTAAAAGGAAAGCTTCCGGAAAATGTTGAGATAAGGACATTTCACAGTCTGGGAAGATCAGTCATTAAGCAGCACCATAAAGTGTCAGTTATTGAAAACAATGAAATATTGGCTATAATAAATGATTATCTGGCCAATGCAAATACTGATACATTAAAAGATATTCTTGAATTTTGCGATTCATATTTTTTAAACATTGAAAGCTACATCATTAGAAGAAATGACAGAAAAGAGTTATTGAATGAATTGAAAGAAGCATTTACAAAAGTGGCATTTAAACCCCTGCTTGCAGATTTTATAAATTTATTTAAGGGCAACAATTTTACAAAAGATTATTTCAGCTATTTCAGAAGCAGTAACGATGACAAGGACCATGACATCTTCCTAAAAATCGCTGAAGATTTCTACAGTTACTATCAGAAATACTTGGATATGCACCAGCAGATTGATTTTAATGACATGATAAATGAATCAAGCAAGCTGATTAAAAAATACGGGCTGAAAAAACATTACAGATACATACTGGTTGATGAATATCAGGATACCACATATACCAATTATAATCTGATTAAAAGCCTGCAGGATAAAACAGATGCACATCTGACAGTTGTAGGTGATGACTGGCAGTCAATATACGGATTTAGAGGAACAAACATTGAATTTTTCTCACATTTTGAAGAGTATTTTGAAAATCCTCAAAGAATATTCATTGAAAAAACATACAGGAACCCTCAGGAGCTGATTGACATAGCAGGTAGCTTCATTATGAAAAACCCTAAACAAATTAGGAAATCTCTTAAGTCTCCTAAAAATCTGAAAAAACCTGTTAAAATAATCTATCCTCAAAAAAATCCTATAGAAAAAAGAGAAATGATTTATAATCTTATAAAAGATCTCTCTAAAAAATCCGAAGATGTATTAATCTTAGGCAGAACAAACAACAACATCAACCAGTTTATAAAACACAGAAATCTGGTTAAAAAAGGCAATCTGAAAAAAGACAAATTCTTACGAATTTTAGACAAAACAGACAAATCAATGAATAATGTTTACTACAGAACCCTGCATTCATCTAAAGGTCTGGAAGCAGATAATGTGATTATAATCAATATGGTTGATGACTATTTAGGTTTTCCATCAAAATTAAAAACCCACAGTGTTTTGAATTATGTAAATACCAAAAATTATGATTACAAATATTCAGAAGAACGCAGATTATTCTATGTAGGTTTAACCCGCTCTAAAAATAATGTTTACTTAATAAGTGATAAAAATAACCCTTCAGAATTCATTGAAGAGCTGATAGATGACAGCTTGGAAAATTTAGAAATAATTGAGTATAACTGATTCTGTTTTAAAAACAACGAAAGGTATTGAAAAGCCACATAACAAACCTGTAACAAATCTTAAAGTGTTATTGCTTGTTCTTAAACCGTAATACTGTGTAGTTCCGTCAATAATTAATGGAATAAATCCTAAAACAAAAATTAAATTAGGTTGGGTTAAACTAGCTAAAACAAACCCTGCAGCCGCACCTATAACAATTCCTGTACATCTGCTGCAAACTGGAAACTGCTTTTCTTTGTAGAAAAATGACCTTTCAGGTTTCTGATGGCATAAATATTTGCAGATATTCATTATGTGGTCATAAATCAAAATATCAATCCTATAATATACAATATAATTACAATAACTACAATTAAACCACAGCATCCCCAGCAGTCACTGTCACTTGAGCTGCTGCTGTTTGTTTTGGATGCTGATGATGCATATGTTGAAGATGAATTTGGATTTGATCCGCAGTAGGGACAAATTCTTAAATTGTTGTCTATCATATTATTGCAGCTGCGGCACCGTGTTTTTGGAATATCTTCTGAAATTACAGTAGCTTTTTTAACTTCTGAATCAACCAATTTAAAACCGCATTTTCTGCAAAATTTTTCATTATCTGATAATACTTCAGCTCCACAGTTAGGACAATTCATTTTAAAAACCTCATTGTATTTAAATTATGTTTATCTTAGGTAATAAACTTTAAGGATTACAAACCTGACATGGAATCCTTCCATCTGCTACAGCAGCATCTCTGGAATTATAAGTAATCTTGTTTTTAGGATTTATCTTTTGAGCCCATTCACACTCAGGCAAATGAAACTTGTCAGACTTTTGAGAACAGACATAAGTAACATTGGCACTTGCAGGAGCAGGATTTACATCTTCAGCAACATCATCACTCTCAGCAGTATTATTTACAGCAGCAGGTGAATCATCACTTCCACCACCTAAAAGCAGACCTGCACCTAATGCAGCAATAGCTACAATAGCTATTATACCAATAATCAAAATAGGATTGAAACCACCTTTCTTATCACTGACTATTTTAGGACTTTTTGGAACATCTTCATTACTTTTTAAGGGAGTTCTGCATTTGGGGCAGAACTTTGCCTTATCTGAAACTTCACTATTACATTCACGACATTGAACCATTAGCTAACCTCACCTAAATTTTACAAAAACAGGTAAATATTGTTAATTAATGATTAATTTATATAAAGATAATAATAAAGTTGTTTAATTGATTTTAGAAAAAATAATTATGGGATGAATAATCCGCAGTGAGGGCAAATCATATCATCTTCATCTACATGGTGTCCGCAAAAAGGACAGTGTTTGTGTTCTTTTTTATTATGATCTTCAGACATTTAAATACACCTGCAATAGTAAATATGTTTTTTTTAGCTATTAAGAATTTTTCTCGTTAGTTACAGATTATTTTAACATTTCATCTTAAATTACCTTTTAAAACATTATTTCTCAATTTTAATGCAATGACATTACTCGAATTTAACTCCAAAGCTTTATTGACACATTCTATGCCTTCGTCATATTTATGTGCCCTCAGTAAAATCATAGCTTTTGTTGCATAAATGGAATCATCATCGGGACTGATTTTCAAACCTTCATCAATAACAGCTAATGCCTCTTCAAAGTTGTTTAAAATCATTAAAATCTTTGTTTTAAGTGAGTAAACGTTTGAATCAAAAACATTGGCTGAAGTGATTTTCAGATAATCATCACATGCTCCTAAAGCTTTTTTATAATTTTTAAGTGCAAAATAAGCTTCTGCCTTAAAATATATTGCATTTTTATCTTTGGGATTTAATTCCAGTCCTTTATCAAATGAGTTAATTGCTTCTATAAACTGACCGTATCTGTTAATTAATAAAAAACCTCTTTTTGTCCATGTTTTTGACTGTTTCGGATTAATCTGCAAAGACAAATCAAAGCAGTGCAGAGCTTCCCTATTTTTATTTAACCTTCTAAAGATTTCCCCTTTAGTTGCCCAGGATTCATAATTTGATGAATCAATGTCCAATGACTTGGAGATATATATCAAAGCTTCATCTAACCTGTTCAAATCCATTAAAGCCAGTGCTTTAAGACCTAAAACAATGCTGTTTTTTGAATCAGCTTCCAGATGTTTATTAAAACATTCAAGTGCATTATCATATTTCTTCTGATTGACAAATGAAATTCCTTTTTCAATATATTCAGTGCCCAATCCAAACACCTCACATATTTTAGCTGATTATTAATTTAAATAAAGTAATTAATACATTTTTATAAAAAAGTTTTCATGATTATGAAGTATTTATTTCATTTAAAACTATTTATTTATGCTTTAATTATTGTTTTAATAAAAAACTGATGGTTATATAAATATTAAAGACCAATGGATTAGTATGAAAAAAAATAAGATATATCACGGATACCATCATGAGGATTTAACACTGAAATTTCTAAAAGAAAACACCACAAAGTATATTGCAAAAATTACAGGTGCAGAGTTTTGTGATGAAATAAATGTTGAGCTAATAAACCTGAAACCAAAAGTTCTCAGAATAGATTACGGCATAAAGAAAAAGGATAAAATAATTCTTTATGAATTTTTATCTACTAAATCCAATATTGCAAACATTTTAAGAAGAATCTTTCTATATGTAGCCAGAATCGGATATGATTATCAGTTAAAGGTAAAAATAAATCTTGTAGTGACTCCTGAAATCGATAAAAATCAGGTAGTTCTTGAATACTCCCCTGGGCAGTTTTTTAGACCTGAAGCAATATCATTTAAAGACTATGACGGAGACAAATTATTAAGTAATATAACTTATAAAGTTAAAAATAACATAAAACTAACCTGCAATGAGTTTCTTGCATTAGGGATATTGCCGTTAATGAAAACCAAACACGAAGCCGGAGTGCAAGTAGTAAAAACTCTGGAACTTGCTAGAAAAATAACTGATATTGATGATGAATTAAAAGATTCTGTACTTGGCATACTGATAGTACTTGCAGATAAATTCATTGAAAATCAGGATTTGAAAAATAAAGTAATAGATGTGATAAAAATGGAAATAACAATACTTCACGACTATGTAACATCACATGAAAAAGAATGGTTAGAACAAGGAAAAATAGAAGGGAAACTAGAGGGAAAAGAAGAAGAAAAACTAAAAATAGCAAAAAACATGCACAAAGAAAACTATCCAGTTAAAGAAATTGCCAAAATAACAAAACTTGACTGCAAAACAATAGAAAAACTAAAATAGAGGAAAACAAAACCTCTATTTTAATAAATTTACAATATAATGTATCAATACACTTTTTAACACCAGATTTTGAAAAATCAAGTAAAATGTGTGATAAAAATGGAAATAACAATACTTCACGACTATGTAACATCACATGAAAAAGAATGGTTAGAACAAGGAAAAATAGAAGGAAAAATAGAAGGGAAACTAGAGGGAAAAGAAGAAGAAAAACTAAAAATAGCAAAAAACATGCAAAAAGAAAACTATCCAGTTAAAGAAATTGCCAAAATAACAAAACTAGACTGCAAAACAATAGAAAAACTAAAATAGAGGAAAACAAAACCTCTATTTTAATAAACCCATTTTATAACAATATAAAACCAAACCTTTTTAACCCCAGTCTTTGTGTCTCCAGTCATAAGATTTTAAATGAACATCTTTCGGATATAATAAATCAATACTTTCATATTCATTTCCATCAACTGCTATATTGGCTGACTTTTCAGATATTTTTTCTTTAATATTATATTCACGGTCATTATCCAAATAAGTAAAATAACCGCAGGAACAGTTTAATGCATTATTTTCGTCTGGAAATAACACCGAACCGCATTTTGGACAAAATTCCATAATTCAGCCCCCATTCAGATAAATATTTACAGCATTTTTAACTTGCTTATTTTTCTTTTTATCAAAGCCGTCAGCTTCATAAAAAGTGACATTCTGGCCTGTTTTTGCTAATGTGATGTTATGTTTAAACTCATTCATGCTGAAATACAGATTGTCAGGATATTCATCGCATCTGATAAAGCCCGCTTTTTTATTGGGCAGTACTGAAACAATAACTCCTTTTTTTAATTCCTGATTTTTATAGAGATATTCTTCCCACAGATGATGCAGATGCTTTTCAATAGTAAAATAATCCTCATTGTCCAAATCAAAACCTGCCTTTTCAATTTTATATTCCAGATTTTCATCAATATTCCAGTTATGTCCCTTTCTGATTGTATAAACCAGGTATGCATGAATATCTGCTTCCTTCTGTTTATTTTTTATATTTAGAATATCTTCAATCAGTGAATATAAATTGACTTTTTTATCAGTGTCGCCTTTGGCAAGTGCTGCAGATGAGGCATACTTTAAGGCATTGTCCCAATCATTTTTAAAGAAATAATTTTCAGCCATCAGATTATCTATAAACCAGTCATTTTTAAACTGTTTAATGTCATTCAGATAGTCTACAGACTGGTCATATTCACCTAACTGATTAAATGATTTAGCTATTCTCCATTTAAACCAGACCTCATTATCATGTGTAAATTCGCTTAAATTAAGCAGTGCTTCAGTTGACAGGCTTATGCATTCATCATACTGGCAGGTATCCAGCAGTGCTTTTGTTGTTAATTTATACCATGTTTCTTTTTTAGATGAATAATTTCCTGAAATATCTCCATTTAATAATTCAGGATTAAGTTTAGATGACCATTCCAAAACAGCTTCAGGATCTTCAAGGGTTTTCATTATTTTAAGCACTGCTAATGTATACGGACACATTGCATCTTTTTTGGAGTGATTTGACTGTTTAACTAATTTGGTAATCAGTTTGCCTGCATCTAAAAGTTTATTCTGATTAACTGGATTTTGAACATAACATCTGTATAATGTTAATGCATAAAATTTTTTATCCCATCTGCTGAAATCTTTCTGATGATTATCATAGATTTTAGAGTAAATTTCATCAGCTGCTTTAAAGTCTTTTCTCTGATATGCTTTTTTTGCATTGTTCAATTCTTTTATAACCATAACTAACAACCTATTATACTTAAACCTGAAAGAGATTTCTCATCTTTTTGTCTGAATCCTTCATTTTCGATTTTTTCTTTAATTTCATCTTCTGTGTAGAGTTTAGCTTCAACATTTTTATCACTTATCAGATTGTTTTTAATCCAGAACTCATAATCTTCTCTGGTTATGTCTTCATTCATGATTTTAAGAATCTGTTTTGGGGTTTTTCCCTTGTTTAAGAAATTCTGGAAAATTTCACATCCCACTTCAACATAAAGTTCATGATAGATGTCTGCAAAGTCTTTAAATTTCTCATTGCCTTTTTTGCCTTCAAGATACCATCTGTAAATTTCATCAATTCTGATTCTGGCTTTTTTAGCTGCCTGTCTTGTAGTTCTGTTTTTTGCAATTTCACCAATAACACTGTTCATCTGTTTATCAAGGATTCTGCTTTCAATTTCTTTTAAATTGTCTTTAAGTTCTTCATCTGTTAAGTTAGAATTTTTTAAAGCTTTACTGACAGTTTTTCCCCTGATAATCTGTGTGATATAACAGCTTATTTTAAAATTCAGGTAGTCATTGTAAAATTTAGTGAAGCGTTCATCTCCGTTTTTGCCTGAATTATATGCACTGTCCAGTTCTGATTTTTCAATTCCTGAAGTTTTAAGTGCTTTTTTCAAGTTTTTATTTTTAATTTCCTTTAAAAAGACTTCCAGGTGTTTTGAAAGATAAACTGATTCATATTCTTCATATACTTCTCTGTAGATTCTATCGTTTTGTGATCCTAAATCAATGATTTTATTTAATTCATTGACTGTTATATCTGAGCTTTCAGCTATTTTGTCTTTGGATTTCCCATCTTTAATTGCATCAATTATTAATTTAGCGGTAATTTTCTTGTTGTTTTCTTTGAAATCTATAAATAAGCCGCTTTCATTCCAGTTGCACCATCTTTTAACTTCATTTAAGTCAGTGTTTATTTTTTTGCAGGCTTCAGTTTTTGTTTTGCCTTCACTTCTCAGCTTCAGATACCTGTTCATCAGTACACGGGTTACATTGATGTAAAAGTTCAGACAGAATTCATCCTCATCCTTTTTAAGCAGGCACTGCTTTTTGCCTGTGGCATACCATCTGTTATAGTCGTCTTCAGATATGCCTGATCTTTTAAGAGCTTTATCAAAACTCATTGTTTTTAGAGATTTTATAAGCTTGTCTACACGATTTTCATAGTATTCTGTTTTATATTCGTTTTCAAAATCCTTATCTTTAAGCAGTTCTTCAAAATCGGTGATTTCAGCTATTTCAAGTGCTTCTTCTTTTGATTTGCCTTCCTTCAGGTTGTTTAAAAAGATGTTCATTCTGATTTCATTAAGACTATTTTTAAAGAGTGCTGATTCCATATCAAATGAATCCATCCAGAAACTGATAATTTCATCATTTATCTGCAGTTCAGCTTTAATATCATCATTTAAATACTGTTTTCTTTTTAAGGTTAAGTACTGCTCCATCAGAAGCTTATTATATGTTATGAATTCTGAGTTGTGCTCTCCTTTTATGAAACTGTCTTTGTTTTTGTCATACCAGTTGTTTATCTGGGATTTATTTATCTGTGTATTTTCAAGAATTTCACCAATAGGGATTTTCATTGAAATCTGGTTTAGAAAATCCTTGAATATCTGATTTTCAACAATTTTATAAAACTCCACAAAGGGGCGGATGCCTTTTTGACCGCATTTATAATATTTTGACTGTTTAATCTGTTTTGATGTGTATTTGCCATTTAAAAATTCAGTTAAAGTCTTTTCCATATCATAGCACTCATATGTAAATTCAATAAGCTTTTCATATTCTGATTCATTTAGACTGTAGTATCTGTTTGTTTTTTTAAGAAGCTTTTTTGTTGTAAGTTCAATAAGCAGCTGACTGGTATACATGCTGGAATGGATCTGGTTAACTTCCTCTTTAGTAAAATGACTGATGTTTAAATTGTTTTTCAGATTGATGATTTCATTTTGATATTCAAGTTCATTGTTGCAGCTTATGCAAAAATTGGAGTTTTTGGAATCATTAGCTCTGCCGCATATTATGCAGCGGCTGAAATTTCTGTTATCTGATGGTTTTGGTGTGGATTTTATTGTTTTTGAGTTAAGATTGTAAATCGGTGTGTATTCAGGTTTTCCGGGATAATAGTAATTTTCATTGCACAGCTGGAAGTATTTCCATGCAATGTCAAAAAGGCTTCTGTGGAGCTGGAAGGGTATTTTATTGTCGGATTTCAGAAAATCTTCAATTGACTTGTGGGTGATTGCATTTCTCATCTGATATGCTTCAAGCAACATACATTTAAACTTATAGTCAATAATTTTTAATTCATATAATTTATCGACTCTTTTAGAAAATCCAACATATGGATCATCAATTGCATTATTGTTTCTTTGGAGTATATCATTTACCACCTTTTCCAAAAAAGGAGTAACATATGATTCTGTTATTTTTGGATTTTTTACGGCTTCCCTTTCAAATTCACTAAGAAGAGCATACATGTCACTGTCAAAATCTTTTAAAAATTCAAAATTCTTCATAATTTTCACCTAGTTTGTATATCTTTTAATCAAGATAAACACAAGTAAATATTATTCTGTTGGAGTTGATATATAAATGTTGCTATAATGTATACAAAAAGTTAGTTAAAAAAATGGGACGGTTAATTAGGAAATTCTCTAAAGCTTAAAAATATTACTTCCAGATACCGCTGCTGTCCAAAAGGGAATATATTTTTTCTTTAATAATATCATCATCTCTGGCATCTTTAAAATCATAAAATTCAGTATATCCTGCACCATGACCGCATGCAGGAGCTTCTGTTGTATAATACCCGTATTCCACATTCAAATCCTTGTCAAGATAAATTCCATATCCTCCAACCATGAATTTATATTTGTCATAGTAATCATCTTTTAAATCATCTATGGATTCATTTGCATCAAACATGAAATAAGGTTCATCACAATACTCATCATCATATCCGTAAAATCCGATTTCTAAAAATATTTTATCATGACTGTTTAGGGCCTCTTTAATGGAATCCAAATCCCTGTTAATTGCTCTTACAGGAACATCATTACTGAATGCGACAAATTCATACAAGTCTGAATCATTTATCTTTTCGGCAAGTATTTCAAAATCAATTTCTCTTTTCATAGTATCACCTAACCAGAAACAAAAAAGCTGTAGATATATGCAATTATGAAAAAAACTGCAATCAGAATACAGCAGGTAGAAGTATTATCCTGTTTTTTGCGTTTTGTTGTTTTAGAAGAGCTGTGTGAAACCCCCGTGGCAGGATGATAATTAAAATTGGGATGACCGCAGTAAGGACAATACTTATCCTTGCTGAAATCCAAAGTTCTTCCACACCTTTCACAACAGTTTGACATAAACGCTTTTTGAATTGAATTCATTTTAAAAACTCCTTATTGCATAGCTTTACCTAAAATACATAAAATCAGAAAAACAACAAACATCAGCATACAGCATCTGTTCCATTCCTTATCTTCCTGTTCTTTGGATTTGGGAGGTTTGACATTCCTTAACGGAGGCATGTAATTGTCATTGGGACATCCGCAAACAGGACAGTATCTGTCTCTGCCGTCATTTAAATATGCGCCGCATGCCCAGCAGCAGTTACCTTCTATTCTATCTCTCTGATCTCTGTTCATTTTATGACCTTTTTAAATAATTTCTTCTTTTTTTCGACATATAAAATAATGCGTGTAAAATAGCACATAATTGTTTTTATTAATAGTATAACAGATTTTTTTTATATTAAATTGTTTTTAGAAATATTTGTCCTATTTAGAAACTTTTAATAATAAAAACTATTTTAACCCCAATCACGTTTTGTCCAGTCATAAGAATCCATAAATGCATCAGAAGAATATAACGCACCTACAGTATCAAATTTCTCCTCTTTATTTTCTTTTTGTTGTTTTTTTCCAATTATTTGCATATTTAATAAACTAAGTATATTCATAACCATTATGGAACCTTTATTTTCAAAAGATTTGATTATTTTTTCTCCAATTTTTTTATCTTTATGATTATTAAATAAAACAATTTCATACATTTTAGAAAACTGATTTTCAGATTCACGAGTTAAAAATTTAATAAATAATTCACCATTGACACTTTCATATTTATAATCACATAATTCATCAATTGGAAACTCATTAGAATTTACATTCATTTGTTCAAAGATTAAATGAACAATATATATAATTTTTATTAAATCTTGATTTTTAGAATGATTATCTATTTCTTTAATAATCATGTCCACATCAATAAATTCATTTTTGAAACCACTTATTAAATAATCATCCATAAAATCTTTTAAAACATTACTTTGACAGCTTTCTTTTAAATTTTTAAGTTTTAATAAATTTTCATTATTTTCTGTGTTGTCTTTTTCATCATATCCATGAATGGTGTTTCTTCTTTTTTCCATAAAAAACCTGCCAACTACTTTAAATATCATTTTTAATATATATTAGCTCTTTTTTATCTGTATAATAGTTTAGTGTGCTGTTAAGAAGGTTCAGTCAGTCTTGTTAAGATTTGTAAGACCATCGGATTTTTAGCTAAAACTTTATTACCAATTTTAAGAGCCTTTTTTAGGTTTATCTTCAGTTAGTAGTATAACTGCTTTTACTAACTTTCTTCAGCCATGTATTATGATATGTTTAAAATAGTATATAATTATTTTTATTAGGATTATAAAATTTTAAAGATTTTTTTAAATTCAAATTCCTTTTTTGTTTATTATATTAATAAACCTAAAAAAATATTCATAATTAGGTGGAGGAATAATAATATAACTTTCAAACTTGAATTAATCAAACATTTAAATTAATTTACTTTGATAATCAGCATTTT
Source organism: Methanobrevibacter smithii ATCC 35061 (assembly GCF_000016525.1). Lineage (NCBI taxonomy): Archaea > Methanobacteriati > Methanobacteriota > Methanobacteria > Methanobacteriales > Methanobacteriaceae > Methanobrevibacter > Methanobrevibacter smithii. The sequence goes on along the minus strand of NC_009515.1, from coordinate 1,820,834 downwards.
TATTTAAATTATTGTCTTTTTCTAAAATAACAATTTCTTCGCAAAATTCATCAATATCAGACACTTTTGTTCCATTATTACTTTTTAATATAGAAATATTTCCACTATAATCTCCATCAGACATGTCTTCTGGAAGATAAACATATAAATCTCTATGATTTACTTTTTTAAAATCGATAGTAGCATTAACAGTATGCATTGTTCCGCTTTTTTCCCCACACTGTAGAACAAAAACTATATCTGAAAATGCAGCTACAATCTTATCTCTTTCAACATAGCTTCTTTTAAATACCTTTTTATCAGGTTCATACTCGGAAACTAAACATCCACCCTGTTCAATAATTGATTTTGCTAATTTTTTATTACTACTGGGACTTATAACATTTAATCCACATGGTAAAAAAGCAATTGTGATTTTATTTTCATTAACTGTAGTTTCATGAGCTATTTTATCACAACCTAATGCCAAACCACTAACAACCACCCTTTTAGAAACATCTAAAATTCTTTTAACTAATTTTTTTTCAAAAATTTCAGTATTATTTGATGGTTTTCTTGTTCCAATAATTGCAATATTAGATTTAGACAAAGCATCCATACTGCCTTTTACATATAGATAAAGAGGTTTTTGATTTTCCATGTCAAATAATTTTTTAGGATATTCTTTATCAAAAACTGTAATAACATTTATTTCAGAATCATTTACTACAGAATCATATATCTTTTCAGCTTCATTTTTTGCTTTAATTAATTTATCTTCACTAATTTTATTACTCTTATGAAGCTTATTAAATAAATCATCCATGTCCTTAGAATTAATTAACATATCCCAGTACTTTGTATATATTGTTACTTTCCCAACTCGATTTATTTTATTTAAAAAGAGTAATTCTTTATATTTAATCATGTTATCCCTCTTAAATATCTTCACATAAAACAACTTTTCCATTATGATATTTTAAATGTCTACAATCAATTGTTTTTGCAATTGCAAGACATATTATATTTTTCTCCTTTGCTCCGTGATTAATTAAAATTTCTTTACATGAGTCCATAGTAGTTCCACTAGTAACTATATCATCTAATATAATAAAACCTGTAGAATTAGGAAGATCATAGCTACAAGATATTGTTTTTAAATGCCTATTTTTAACATTTCTATAATAAGCGCCACAATCCTTTTGTGAAACTATATTTTTAGTTCTCTTAAGGATATTATTATACTTTAAATCAAGAAGTTTTTTAGAAGAAAACTCAAATAGGCCTTTCTTAAAATCATTTTCAATCATTTCAACTGATTTTTTAGTTTGTGGAGTAACATTAACTTTAGAAGAAGGCACAGAAATCAAGACAATTTTATCAAGATTTTTAAACACACTATCTGATAATATAACAATAGCTTCCATTAATTCATTTGTAAAAATATTATTAACTTCTGGATTTGTATCATTTTTATAAATTAATACTTTATCAGAAAGTTCTTTATAATCAATTATTAAATCATCTTCCAGCCAGATAGGGGGCAACTTATTATAACAGTTTTTAGGCAAATAGTTATGTAAATAATAAATTTCTTGGTTATTATTTGAAATAAAAATTTTTAAAAAAATTTTATTAATATAATTAGAAATGATTTTATTTTCTTCTGAAAAACTTTTATTATTAAAAATACTTGTAAAATCTTCTTGAAACTTAAATAAACACTCATTTTGCCAATCATATAATCCGTTTTCACATTTATAAATATTTTCTAATAAATTAATTAACTCTTTTTTTCTATTGAAAATATCATTTTCATTAATTAATTCATTTATTGAAACTTCATATAATAATTCTTTAATAATCAACCATCCTTCGTGCTTTTTTAAGTTATGCTTAGATAATTCATCATTAAATTTCTGAGTAAACTTTCCATTATTAGTTATATGATATTCACATATTTTTGAATAAAGATTGATGTTTGACATTTTTTTACCTGGCAGAATCGTTAATCATCTAATTTTTTTAAATATTCAACAGAATTATAACTTTGTTTTTGTTTTTCCATGAATAATAAATTACACAATTTTATTGTAAATAACAATAAACACAGATGATAATAATAAATTGTGTTTATGATATTATAAATATTTTTATAAATGATTTGATAATAATTGCAAAAATATCTGATTTTAAATCATAATACACTTATTCAATTCCAAATGCCTTCATTACAGCTTCTTCAGGCGTATTATATGGAATCAATGTAAATTTAACAAGCAAATCTGAAGGCACTAATCCAATATCTACATAAGAACTCATTGGAATTAATAATTTTTTAGCACCATTATCTAAACAAACTTGTAATGTATCTGCTAAATTTTGTATTTTATCAACAGTCCCACCTAAAGAGAAGTTACCCAATATAGCTAGTGAAGGTAAAACTTTACGATTTGTTGCAACACTACATAATGCTATAAAAGTAGCTAAAGTTAAATATCTTGTCATGCCAACTCCATGTAAATCTTTAACCTGCATTACATAATCTTTATCCTTGTATGAAATCTGTCCACTAATTGAACCTGCATTTGACTTGAAATATTGATAAGCTATTTTAACTGCTTCATTTACATCTTTTTTAGAACCTATTCCATTTGGTGTAAATTTACCATTGCCTTTCATCATTTCAGTTTCAAATTTATAAACACCAAGTTTTCCATTTTCAGATGGTCCAACAGAATACAAATGTCCTGGTTTTAAGTCACCTTCTGGAATCAAAGTGCTGCTGGCTTGTTCTTCAACACCTACTGGACAATCTCTATTTTCTTCTAAATCAATATATGAGAAGTTTACATCATAAAATTCCATTCCACCAATTTTTTTAAGTTGTTCTTTTACTCTTCTTCTAGATTCAAGTGCAAATGTTAATATTTCACGAATATCTTCTTTATCAAAGTTACCATCAGGATATACTAATTTAACAAGTCCAGATACCATACGATTTACAGCAATTGTATCTCTTTGGTTTAAATCACGACCTAATCTGAAATATTCTTGATATGCATCAGTAAATGAACGTTTTCTCATTTCACGGAAAAATTCAGACAAATAATCTGTAATAAATCCAAAATCATCTGTAAAAAACTCAGGCCTATATTTAGGTATTTCCCAACCTGGAATATAACAATGCATCCTATCAAAGAAAGCTGTATCAGTACCCATCTCTGAAGGAAATGGATCAAATAAACTAGAAGTCTTTAATAATGATTCAACACTCTGATTAATATTTCCAACAAACACCATAGATGCATTTGCATTCTTTTCTTCTTTACCACGTGAAAACGAACCTGATGCCATAAAATCTTTCATAATAGCTATTCCATCTTGGTCTTTGAATTTAATTCCTGCCACTTCGTCAAAAGCAACACAGTCCCACATTCCAACAAGACCTATTTGTTTATCACGCATATTATAAAACAAGTTTGCTACAGTTGTCTGACCTCCAGAAACTAATATGGAATTTGGTGAGATTTCTTTATAAATATGTGATTTACCAGTTCCTCTAGGACCCAATTCACATAAGTTAAAGTTATTTTCAACTAAAGGAATTAATCTAGCTATTAATAACCATTTAACCCGCTTATCAAATTGTGTTGGTTCCATACCACAAGACCTTAAAAGAATATCAATCCATTCTTCTTTAGTGAAATTTTTTCTATTTGATAATATGTCCGCTAAATCAATATTCGGTAATTGTATTGGTTGTAAATTCCTAATTTTAATAGTTTGTGATCTAAAATCCGCTTCATCAAAATCGTATTCTAAATTTACCATGCACCAAAGATTTCCTCCCAAAAGTCTTTCATATCTTTGTGGGAACTCTGGATTAATTGGAATATCATTAAGACCTAAATTAGAAAATGACGCATAATATGTATCTGTTTTATAATCTAATTTCACAGTTACAACATCAATGATTGAATAAGAACCTAATTCCTTTAATTTAGATAAAATCTTTTGTGCCTCATCAGGTCTTACATAATTATTTGCAAGAATATTTTTAACAGTTTGCACCCCTTGTTCAACTAATGCATCATCCTGAGAACAATATTTACCCAATAAATATTCTAAAACATAAACCGGTACATTAGCACCTTCTTTAACTCTTTTTGTCAAATCTTTTCTTACAATTTTACCCTCAAAGTAATGTTTTAACTTTGTATTCAAATCATCTTGTAAATCATATTCTTCAGTCATTGAATATCACTCCTAAAAAAAATCAAATCCATCTTGAAAAGCCATATCTATTGTAAATGGAATTCTATCAACTTCAACATCCTCTTTTAAATCTCTAATAATTAAATAATAATTTTTAGATTTATCATATTGTTTTTGTAACAATCTGAATTTTTCTTTAAATTCCCTATCTTCTGCTGAATCAGAGTTTTTATCAGCAAAGATTATTTGTTCACCAGATATTTTATTATTTTCCTCATCAATGAAGTAAACTGAAGCTTCCAATGGTAAAACATCTTGTGAAACATTTTCTTTTTGGAAAAATGTTAACATTACATCATAATTTGTAATAGTATTTTTAGTTGAAATTAATTGAAGTTCTACAGTCCTTTGGTTTTTAGCACCTTTTCCTGCTTTAACTTCCAGCAATGGAACAATACATTCTTCTAAACTAGCTCCACCATGAACAAAATTAAGTCCAGCACCCTGTGCTTTAAATACATCTGCACCTATCGGAACATTAACATACTTATCCATGTTTAGATATTCCATAGATAAGGAAACTGCACCATCTATTTTTAAAGGTTTTTCAGATAAAATAAAACGTTTATGTTTTTTTTCTGGGAATTTATCTAAATTAACTTTATCATGCTCTTTTAATTTGTCACGTTTATAAATAAATCCATGATCTGCTGTAATAAAGATTTTAGCAAAATTACCTTGATTTCTTAATCTTTTAATTAATACTTCTAAATCTTCAATTGTTTCTTGAGCCGCATTAAACACTTCATTTTCAGAAGGAGCATGGTCTCCTCTAGCATCAATTTTATTGTGGTAAATATAAATTAAGTTTAATCCTTTTGTTAATTCTTTAAATTCCTTAGATTTTAATTTATCCACATCTTCGTAAGATATGGCAATTACTTCATTAACATTTGAACTTAAAATATTATTCCTCTCATCAGTTGACCTGCAATTCATTCCATCAACTAATATTGTATCACCTTCATAAACAATTTCTTTATTAGGTAAAAGTGATGCCATACCTAATGCAGTATATGATGGAATAGTAGATAACATTGGTTTAATCTCAGGAGTTCTTGTTGGATCTTTTTCAAGCTCTGCGAATAATTCAACTGCACAGCCATATCTAAATGCATCTGAAATAATAACTGCAGTTTTATGTTTCCTAATTGAAGTTGGAATATGTTGTTTGAAGAACTTCCATTGTTTTGGAATGTCTAACTCAGAAATTGGTTTTTCAGCTAATTTTTTAGTAAATTTAGGATTAATTACACTTAAAAAACGGTTTACATATAAATTTTCAACTAATTGCCTTAAATCTTCAAGATACTCAGTATCATCTAATTTATCATAGAAATAATAGAATTTCCTATAATATGAATCTAAGTAAACCCATTTTTCAGAATATTCTTTAATAATTTCTTCAGGTTTTTCTGGAAGTTCACTTCGCATAAACTCATTAATTAAAGAAATAAATAAATTTGCATATTTTAAAACTTCATAATTATCCTCATATTTTAAATAAAAATGAGTTTTCTTTCTGTTTTCTAAAATCTCTTTAAATTCAGCACCTAAGTCCACTTTAGTTTCAAATAATAATTCAGTGTAATGATTAATTATATTTTCATCGAATCTTTCAAATGAATCGCAATTTATATAAGAATCAATGTTTGTTTTACTTAAGCTTGTAATATTAAGTTTTGATTCTAATTCTCTAGCTATCCTATCATAATATTCAGAATAATTTGCATTATTCATAAATTCACTAATAAATATGGAAGCATTGTTTTTATCAGAAACTAAATATTCATCCCATGATTTTGGAGTTGATCCTCGATATGAATTTGCAGTATAATTTAAAATTAAGAATCTAACAAGTCTTTTCACAGATGGATTGTCTTCTGAGTATTTAAATTTCCTTGAAATTAACTCCCAGAAATCTTCTAAGATATTATATTTTTCAAAGTTTTTTATAATTTCATTTTCTTCATTAAAATTATTGATAATCACTTCACGAACAATATAATCAAAATTTAAAGTTTTCTGATTAGATAAAACTGCTAAAATAGCTTGTTTAATATTTAATTCAGTAAAAGAAACATTCAAATCTTTAAATGCATTAACTCTTGATTTAGCATTCCAAAATAAAGAATACTTCTTAAGCAAATGATAAAACTCAGGAGAAATCCCTAATTCTTGTCCAATCATTTCAATCTTATCAGCAGAAAATGGAACTGCATAATGGATTAAATCCGCTAAATAATTTTCATTATCATCAGGTTGGGAGAATGGAGCATAAACAAGATAATTAGAATTTTTATCTTCAAATTCTATTTGATATTTAGTTTTAATCAAATTATTGTCTTTCAAGATATGTAACTTAGCATTATTTAATTGAATATTATTAATATCTTCTATAAATTCCTGATTTTCATCATACCAAAAGACAATTTGGCGATGATATGCCTCATCAATAATTGAATTTATCCGGTTTTCAATTTCCTCAAGATTCATTTAAATCCCTTTTAAAATACTTTCAAATTCACTATCAGACAATACAGGTTTTAAATCATCCAATTTAACTTCCATATCTACATTAGCATATCTCATTCCACGGGTCCTGTTTAAATATTGGGGACTTTCAAGTTCATATACTCTTAAAATCCAAACTTGTGCCTTTGAATTACCTAAGTATGATTTTACATGGTCTCTTGTCCAGATATGATAATTATTTAAAGAACCAATTCTAGTTGAGGATTTTTCTACAACTTTTTCAACTTTTGCATAATATTTTACTTCAAATTTAGAATCCTTTTTATTTGGAAGTGCATTTTCTCTAACAAAATCTTTATAATCTTCTTGGAAACTATCTAAATAATTATCTTTAAGGGCATAACTTACTGTTGGAAATAAAAGAAAGTCATCAACATTTGTACCATATTTTCTAATTAAAATTGATTGTTTTCCTTGACCTAATGCTTCAATTGTTGCATTCCATTCATTTAAACATTTAGTTATTGATTCTGACATTTAAATAACCTCATAGTTTTAAATTAATAATATCTGCATTTTCTAATTTATTTTTAAGTTCTGTTTTTACTTTTTGTAAGAATTCATCAATTTGATCTTCAGATTCGATTTTAACCTTAGGTGATAATGTTATTGTTTTAATGTCCACATCCACTTCCACAGGAATTGGTTGTGGAGATACTGGTTTATTTATTGCACCTTCTGGAGGATAAATAGGAGTTATAGAATTAATAAATAAATCAATTTCATGGATGCAATTGTTTTTAAGATTTTCTGATTCCATTGTGATTCCATCAATAATAGCAATATTTTTTTCTGAATCCAATTTATTTTTAAGTGAATCAAATTCAGATATAAATTTATTTTCAAATTTAGCTTTCAACTCATCAGTATTTAGTCTTAATTTGATACTTTCATAATCTTCCTTTATTCCATTTAAAATAATTGTTTTTTTATCTTCTAATATTTCATCAAAATGTGTAGTGAATTTATTGTTTAATTCAGGTAGTTTTCTAATATTTGAATAAGGGTTTGGCATTGAAATAATTCTGTAAATTTCAGATGCAACATCTGATAAATCAGAATCATTGATTAAGTTAATATTTTCTTCATAAACTTTATATACTTCACAGGATTCATCGAAAATAGCTTTTTGACTTCCATTAAAGAATGCTAAAACAGGATCTAAATCATCAGCCAAATCCAAAAATTCTTCATCATTATCAGACACATAGTTATAGAATTGCAATGTGTTTTTCTTATTGTTAGCATCATTAAATAATTCTTTTGATTCTTCCAATATTGATTTGCCAGGATATTTATTTGATATTCTAAATTCTAAAAGACATTTATCAATTTCTTCAATTTTAGATGTATTAACACGTTTAAATTCATCCATGATTCTTTCATCATTATCATGAGTTAAATTCAAACTGTAAACCTCTTTTAAAACTTCTTTAACTTTCCTAATTTTACTACTATCAATAACTTCTTTTTCAGATACTAATAGTTTTTCTAAGTATTCATTTTTTGTTAAATAATCTAAAATTTTGGAGGCATCAGTATTTCTTAAAGAAATTTCATCACTATTAATTGTTAAGACAATTCTTTTTTGTGCAAATAATGAAGCAAGTAACCATTGCACATCCAAATTGACAAAACCATAAGGAGCTTTTGAATATCTGTTTATTAGACTTTTTAGTGTAAGAGTATTATGTAGTTTTGACTGATCTGAAATATAACTGTCCATATCATTTACTGCATTCATAGCTTTTGTTTCACTAGCTATCAGTGTCTGCTGATATTCATTTGTTAATTCTTTTTTAATATCACTTTTATCAGGTGCAAAGTCCATATAACTTAATTTATTATAAACTTTATCAACTAACTTGCCCATTGATTCATCAAGTCTTGATTCAACATTTTTTTCAGCAATATCTACTTTATCTCCTTTAATATAAATTATTGCATCTTTAATAGAAGATTCAAGGAATAATTTGATTCTTTCTATTTTATCATTATATTCCTCTTGTTTTCTGCTTCTGAGTTCAACCTTCATTTCAGCACTTTTTTTAGTTAAATATTTTTGAATTTGCAGTGCTTCTTTTATTTCATCAAATACTGTTAAATCAGAAAGTAAATGTACAACAACTTCATTGTTAGATTCTGATAATCCTTTTAAAATATTATGCATATTACTTTCTTCAAAAGTAGCTTGAGAGCAATCACTTAAATCTGATGTATAAAACGGAGTAATTATTCTCATTCCAATATCAAATTCTCTATTATTAATCTTTTTATTATCAATTGATTGATTAAATTGGAAATTATATCTATTGCTATAACGATATTTGTTTTTAGGGTAAATTTCTTGGAAAATCCTATTTGCAGCATTATCTAAAACTTCACCATTATCAACTATCTGATTTTTAATTTCACGATTAATGTCTTGTTCTTCATTTGTTAAAAATGAATAAACCTCCCCATTTTTTTGGATTAAAGTTTGTTCAAGTAATCTGGATAATGATTTATCTACTTTATTTTGTAACTCCAGTCTGTCTTCATTAATGTTAGAAATTAACAATGTGGTTAAATTTTTAGATGTAGATTTAATTTCTTTTACATATTTAATCATGAAAAGTACTTTTAAAACTTCAACATCAAAAGGATACAATTCCTTATTGTCCCGTGCTTTATTAATTACCTGACTGTTAGTATGATCAATAAATTGTTCAATAGCATTATAAAATATATTGAATGGAACTAATTGGCCCTCAGAACCATTTTTAATTTCAATTGCAGATTCTTGGAAGAGTGCAAGCATTGAACGCTCACCATCAGCCATATGCTTTCCTGATGAGGAATGTTCCCTTATTGATGTTAAAACATCCTGAACACGATTGAATTGATAAGGAACAAATGGATAGATATTTGCAAAGTCTCTTGCATTTTCATATGTTTTCATTTCTGCAGATTTTTCAAAAGTTAAAATATTTTTTAAAATAGGCTCAAAGCTTGGATATTCTGCTTCTAAAGTTTGTTGGGCAACATCAGTTTTTGCTAGAATCCGTCTCCTAATTACTTCATCTACATTTGAAGAGGATAGGGATAAACGTGTTTTAAATCTTCCCTGAATTTTAGAAAAATCCATTCCTTTTATGTCTCTGGTGATGTCATCAATGTTTTGTTGGCTTGTAACAACAACCCAAGCCTTTCCATGACATTTAATTCCTAATTCTTCAACTATAGTTTGTAAGTTTAGCATTAATTTAGTATCATCTGCTATATATTGTCCAACTTCATCTACTAAAAATATTACATGATGATTATTTCCTTTATTGATACAGTATTCATTTACTTCATTTGCAAAATCTTCAATTGAATACTTAAAGTTTTCTTCTGCTTTTGAAGCCCAATTGTTAGCTTCGTTTTCACTCATGAATCCAATATTTACAACACTTTGTATAATATCATCACTTATAAAGTAGAATTCATCTCTTGATTCTTCCCAATCCATTCCATTGATATTTTCAAATTCTGTTTTAAACTCTTCAAATTTATTTTTTGCATCTAATTTTTTTTCAAAATCTGCTAAAAAGGGCATTCCTCCGCAATAGCCCTGCATTTCATTAAAAACTTTTACAAATACATTTAAAATATCATCTTTATTTGAACTTGATTGTGATGATGATTTAGAATCTATATTAAATAAAACTACATCAGAACTAACATTTGTTGCAGCTTCCATATCTCCAATAACCATTGAATCTTTGATTTTTCCATCTTCCTTGAAAAAATCAATTGGTCTTCTTCCATGAACTTTAAGATTACTATCTAGAATATATGATAAAATTTTTAAAAAGTGAGATTTACCGCTTCCAAAGAACCCTGAAATCCAAACACCAATATCATCAGTGGGACTTTGTATTCCCTTATTATAACTTGAAAAAAACTTAGTAAAATGTTTCAATAGTTCATTTGTAACAACATATTCATCCAGTTCCTGATAAATATTTTCATCATCATTTTGACCGACTTTAATTACTCCTTTGATATCCCTGTCGATATCCTTTTCAAACATGTTTTTTATTTGCATATGTTCACCTAATCAATGGAAATGCTCGATAATAGTTACTTCCTTCAATAGTATTAAATAAAACTAATTCTCTACCAGAATATTGTCCTGGGAAAAATAAAACAACTGGAACCTCGTCTAACTTTTGATGTAAGTTATTTAAAACATTATGTGATCTTAATATTGGATAAGCCTTTCCAACACCAGTTAAAAATACAACACAGTTATCTGGAGTTCTCTCTAAAATATAGTTTACAATAACATTATTGTTATCTGAATTTAATTTTAAAAGACTGATAATTGCTTTAGTTGTAAATTCTATCCCTTTTTTTTCTTCAAAATTAAAAACTTTTTCTAAATAACCTCTTTCATTTAAAATATCAATGATAATTTCATATAAATCAAATTCTTTAATAGTAAATGCATAACTTGAATTATTGATTTTATTTTTAATCCTTGAAACTTCTTCACGAACTTTAAGTTCATATTTCGGATCATAATCAAAAATATAATAACCTACTTCATTACTTAAACCTTTATTCTCAAGAAATGAAGGCTCTTTAATTTTTGGTTCAATTTTACTAAGCTTCTCATCAATATTCATCAGATTCCTCCAGATATAGCATTTAAAAATGGTGTTAAATTATTTTGAGTTAATAATTCTTTTAATTTAAAATCTACAAATGGTAAAATAATTTTATAATTCCCTTCTTCTTTTTCTAAAAGGTCTGCTTCAATTAAAAAATTTTTATAATTAGTTTTAACCTTTCGAAGAGTTGTATCTTTCCAATTTTCAATTACTTCACTTTGGTTAGATTTATTCATGAAAAAAATATCTAAATCTGAATCTTTTATAGTGTAATTTCCTAAAATAATATGCTCTCTGAAGACTTCATGCATAAACTCAAAAAATAATTTATCATTTCTTAAAATTGAAATTAAAACTAATAATTTACCTGAATTTTGATCACAAGTTGATAAATATATTAATAAATCATTAGAAAATCCATTTAATCGACGATAACATACATTAGTCAATTCACGTGCTCTACGTTCACTATCTACCTGATAAATATTTTCAGTTAAAGATAACTCCATTAACTCTTTTTTTGAAATATCTTCAGCTAGATATTCAGCAGTGTTTTTTGTTTCAAGATACCAAAATGAATGACTCATAATTCCAGCACTATACTTCATAATATAATCACTGTTATTAGTATGTGTTGAATTAATAATAAAAGTTTTGAAGTATTGCCCGGAAAATGTAAAATTAAAGTTTCTTTAGAAGGTTAATTTTTTTAGATTTTTTACCTTCTTTTGAAACCTGGACATTTTGGAACTTAGCATAATTAACTTTAACACCATCATCTAGGTCAATTTCTATATTTCGATTAGCTATGTGAGATAGTGCTTCATCATACTCCTGTGTTTCTTTTAATTGTTTTTGAAGTTTAGCTTTATCTTTTGTTGCTTTTACAACTTCTTGTTTTGATGATGAGTGATTAATTATATTATCACAGTTAGCTATTGCCTGCTCAATAGCTTTTTGAGTTTTATGCAAGTAATCTGTTCTGATTCTTGCAACTAAACTTGGTTCATATCTGTGCATATAAACTAGACAATTGAATCCGTTTTCTTTGCCGCTTGAAAATTGCCAGTAAATTGGACATTTTTTGTATGTTTTTTTGTGGTCATTGAAAAAGTTTTTAAGGAGATAATCTCTTATTTTTTCTCTTGAAGGTTTTTTATTTTTAGCTAGTGCATTAGCTATAAAATCAAGGTTTTCTTCTAAGGTTTCTTCTCCAAAGCATGTTTTTACAAATTCTACAAAACGATTAACAATATCATCTTCAAAGTATTCAGAATCTAAGACTGGAATAATATTATCATCATCTGGAATGAATTTAGAGTAATTATTAATATTAAATTCACCTCCAGCAAATTGTAAACCTTCATTGTCTAAAGAGTAACGACCAAACATACAACCAACAGCATATGAAATAAATGATTTTACAAATTCTTCTAAATGTATTTTAGTTAATGTAATTTCATTTTTAATAGACACTACACTATCTTGAATATCAGTAATATTATAAATTTTATTAATTAAATTATTCAATATAAACTCATTTTTCTTTAATTTATTATATTGATTATTTTTAAAATCCATATATTTAAAAAAAGTATTTTCAAATGAATCTTGACTAAATTTTATTGCATAATGGTTTTTAAAGTCCCATGATAATTCAAATTCATCCCATTCCTCTTTTGAAATATAAATACAGGATTTTACTAATTTTTCAATATTTTCTTTTTCATGGTTATTCATATTGATTGGAACTTTATTTAAATCACCAACTTGAAAAGTCATTGTTGAATTTAAAGCAGATATTATTCTTAATGTAAAATTAGACAATAATATTCCAAAAATATAAAAAATATTTGAATCATCATTCATTAAAACAGACGGTCCAGCATCACCAATTATAAAACCAACATCATGATATCTCACTCCAAAATAACTACTAGAAATTCTTGACCATGTTAATCCTTTTTTAAAATAATAATTAATATTACTAAAAGCACCCTTTCCAGATTTTTTAATTTCTTCACCTCCATTATAGAAATTAACAACAAAGTTATTGTTTCCATACCATTTTTTATAATCCCCACCTTTATTGTAAGGGAACCATTTTTTTTTAGATTTTATAGAATCATCAACAGAAGAACACCCAAAACCTATTTTATTAAAAGATACTTCATACCAATATCGTAAGAATTTATTGTCATTATATGTTGCTAAACCTCTTGAAGGTTTACCATACTTACTTAATGGAGGATATAATTTAAATGAATTTAAGATATTGTGATTTTCCCAAAAAATAAATTCAAAAGAAGGTGCTAAATTGAAAATACTTTGTGATAATATAAATTTATTTTCATCATTATGAAACTCTTCTTCTTTTTTGCTTTCTGAATTAAACTCAGTTAATCTGTGAAATGTTGATTTGTAATTTTCAATTAAATTATTTTTATTAACAAAAGTTGTTGCTTGTACAACTTCACCACCAATTTCTTCAAATGCATGAGCTCCTAAATGAGCCATATTAATTATGGTGTGATTATTAATTAATTCAACCCTTAATTTTTCAAATGTTGATAAAAACATGAATGATTGTTGAGTAATCATTGCAACAAAACCTTTTTCATTACAGAAATCATGACATTTTTCAATAAATACTGCAAACAAATCTGATTTTGAATTTGGATAATTTTTCTTTAAATAATCTTTTAAATTTGGATTCATACCACTATTTCCCATGTATGGAGGATTTGTGGCAACAATATCATAATTTTTAACAAGAAATTTTGATTGTTGGATAATATTTTTCATTAATTGAATTTCATTTTGGTATTTATATTGATTTAAATTATTTTTATCTGATTCATAAGTACCTATATCATTAAATAATTCATCAAAATTAATATTTTTAATATCTAAAATACTACCATATTCTTTTGCATTTTTAAATATATTATATAAATAATTCCAATCTTTTTCATTGGTTTTGTCTTGTTAATTCAAAATATTATTTGACTGTTTTGAATTTCCCGATAAACATAGCAACAATTTAATATCACCAAATAGATATATATAGTTTTAATTAAACTTGGTGAAATTATGGATAAAACTGCAATTAAAACATTTGCCATTAATTCTCGTAAGAAGTTAATGGAAGATGTAGAATATAAAATGAGTTTAGTTGGAATTGATAAAGATAACATTTATGAACCAATAAGCTCAGCCAATGGAATAGAAACATATCAACTTGGTGGATCAACTAATAGTATATATGATAATGATATTTCAAAAAGAGAAAGATTAGTAAAAGAAGTTAAGCAAAAAGGTTTTGAAAATGTTGTTGAAGAGGTAGCTTATACATGGTTTAATCGTATAATTGCTATAAGATTTATGGAAATTAATAATTTCCTACCAACTAAAACAAGAGTTTTATCCTCTGAAACTGCAGGTAAAATAGAACCTGATATAATAACTGAAGCATTTGATGTTGATTTGGATTACACTCAAGAAGATAAAGAGTTAATTTTTAAACTTAAAGATGAAAATAAATTAGATGAATTATTCAGATTCTTATTTATAAAACAATGTAATAAATTAAATGAAATACTTCCAGGTTTATTTGAAAAAACCGATGACTATTTAGAACTATTATTAAACATTTCATTTACCAATGAAGATGGGGTTGTAAGACAATTAATTGATACAATTCCTGAAAAAGACTTTGAAAGTCAAGTTGAAGTAATAGGATGGTTATATCAATTTTATAACACAGAATTAAAAGATGAAACTTTTGCAAATCTTAAAAAACGAATAAAGATTTCTAAAGAGAGAATTCCTGCTGCAACACAATTATTTACACCTGATTGGATTGTAAAATATATGGTTGAAAATTCTGTAGGAAGATTGTGGTTAGAAGGCCATCCTAATAATGAATTAAAATCAAAATGGAAATATTATGTTGATGAAGCGAAACAAGAGCCAGAAGTTGAACAACAATTAATTACAATTAGAAAAGAATCTGAAATATTAAAACCAGAAGATATTACTGTTATTGATCCTTGTATGGGTTCAGGCCATATTTTAGTTTATGTTTTTGAAGTTCTTATGGACATATATGTTTCAGAAGGATTCACAGAAAAAGATGCTTGTGAATCAATCTTAAAAAACAATATTTATGGTTTAGATATTGATAAAAGAGCATATCAACTAGCTTATTTTGCAGTTTTAATGAAAGCTAGAAAATATAATCGTAGAATATTAACAAAAGGTATTTCACCATTATTATGCTCAATTGAAGAGACAAATTCAATTTCTAAAGAGTTTATTGAAGAATTGATTTCACAAGACAGAACAATTGAAGATGCTTTCAATTATCTAATATCTTCTTTTAAAAATGGAAAAGAATTTGGAAGCATATTAACTATAAAACCTATTGATTTTGAAAAAATAAATAATTTAATTTCTAAATTTGAATCAAATAATAATTTAACTAAACTTAAGTATTTAGATGAAATTAATCTTTTGAAAAATATTATTAATCAATCCATATTATTATCTAAAAAATATGATGTTGTAGTAACAAATCCTCCTTATATGGGAAATAATGGTATGAATCCAAATTTAAAAGATTATATTAAATCTAAATTTCCTTTAACTAAAACAGATTTATTTGCTGTATTTTTAGAAAAAGGTTTAGAAATGATAAAAGATTATGGATTTAATTGTATGGTTACAATGCAATCATGGATGTTTTTGTCAAGTTTTGAGAAGTTCAGAAAGAAATTAATTGAAACAACAACCATTTCAAATTTATTGCACATGGATAATATGGTAATGAAAATTGCATTTGGAACATCAGCAACAGTATTTAGAAAAATAAACTTGATGAACTACAACAGTACTTTTTATCATGTGAAATTATCTGATGTTGAAAATGATATTGTGAATCCATTGTTTTTTAATGATAAAAACAAGTACATAATAAAACAATTTAATTTTGATAAAATCCCTGGAAGTCCAATAGCATATTGGATTGATGATAATTTAATAGCTTGTTTTAATAATACAAACTTAAGTTCATTAGGAGATATTAAAGTTGGATTACAAACTGGTGAAAATACAAGATTCCTAAGATATTGGTGGGAAGTTGATTTTAATAATATTGGGTTTTCTTCAATAAACTGCGAAGATTCAAAAAACACTAATAAAAAATGGTTTCCTTATAATAAAGGTGGATCATTTAGAAAATGGTGGGGAAATCAAGAATTTATTATCAATTGGGAAAATGATGGTGAGGAATTAAGAAACTTTAAAAAATCTGTTTTAAGAAATTCCCAATTTTATTTTCATCAATCATTAAGTTGGTCTAAGATTTCAAGCGGAAAAATTGCATTTAGATATTATCCAAATGGATTTCTTTTTGATGTAGCAGGATGTTCTGTATTTGTTGATGATTATTTGAATTATATTTTTGGTTTTTTAAATTCAAATGTTTGTGGAAATATTTTAGACTTAATTTCACCAACATTAAACTATGAAATAGGCCATATTGCTTCATTACCCATTATTATTGATGAAAATAAAGTTGAAGAGATAAATAATATTGTTTTGGAAAATATTAAGATTTGTAAAGATGATTGGGATGATTATGAAACTTCATGGAACTTTAAGAAACATCCATTATTAAAATTTAATGAAAATAATCTTAAGAACTCATTTAAATCTTGGGAATCTTATAAAAAAGAACAATTTAATCAACTTAAATCAAATGAAACAAAATTAAATAATATTTTTAGTGAAATATATGATATTGATTCAAATTATAATGTTGAGGATAAACATGTTTCAATAAATAGTTCAAATTATGAAATGGATATAAAATCATTTGTTTCATATGCAATTGGATGTATGTTTGGTAGATATAGTTTAGATGATGATTGTTTAATATCTACAAATTCAAATTTTAATATTGAGAATTATTCTAGGTTTATTCCTGATGATGACAATATTATTCCAATATTGGATACTGAATATTTTGAAGACGACATGGTTGGTCGTTTTGTTGAATTTGTAAAAATTTGCTTTGGAGAAGAAACTCTTGAAGAAAACTTGGAGTTTATAGCTAATGCATTAATTAAGAATAATAAAACAAGTAGAGAAAAAATAAGAGAATATTTACTTAAACATTTTTTCAATGACCATAAGAAATTATATAAAAAATGCCCAATCTACTGGCAATTTTCTAGTGGAAGTAATAATGCATTTAACTGTTTAATCTATTCTCATAGAATTGATTCACAAATAATTGCTAGAATTAGAACAGAAT
This sequence comes from Methanobrevibacter smithii ATCC 35061, assembly GCF_000016525.1. Taxonomy (NCBI): domain Archaea; kingdom Methanobacteriati; phylum Methanobacteriota; class Methanobacteria; order Methanobacteriales; family Methanobacteriaceae; genus Methanobrevibacter; species Methanobrevibacter smithii. Next base: position 1,803,083 of record NC_009515.1, on the reverse strand, counting down.
ATTTACATAAAACCCAAAAAGCAATTGAACAGAGATTATTAGATTGTGAAAATTTGCTAAATACTTCTGATTCAAGTTCTGAAAAAGCAATTATCACAAAAGAAAAAAATAAATTAATTAAACAACTTGAAGAAACAATTGGATATGATGAAGCATTAAACCATGTTTCAAATTTAAATTTATCTTTTAATTTAGATGATGGAATAAAAGAAAATTATTCAATGCTTCAAGATATTATTATTTCAAGAGAAGGAATGAAAAATAAAAAAATTAATCTTCTAAAAAAGATTTAATTTTATATCTTTTTAAGCAAATTTAATTTTTTAGATTTTTTACCTTCTTTTTTAATTTCTATATTCTGGAATAATTCATAATTAAATTTAACCCCGTTATCCAAATCTATTTCAATGTTCTGATTTGCAATATGTGCTAAAAGTTCATCATATTCTTGAGTTTCTTTTAATTGCTTTTGAAGTTTAACTTTTTCCTTAGTTATATTAGCAACCTCTTGTTTTGAAGTGGAATTATTAATGATAGTGTTAGTGTTAGCTATTCTTTGTTCAATAGCTTTTTGAGTTTTATGCAGGTAATCAGTTCTTATTTTTGCAACTAAACTTGGCTCGTATCTGTGCATGTAAATTAGACAATTGAAACCGTTTTCTTTACCACTTGAGAACTGCCAATAAATAGGATGTTTTTTATAGATTTTTTTATGACTATTAAAGAAATTCTTTAAAAAATAGTCTCTTAATACTTCTCTTGAAGGTTTAGATGAGTTTGATAATACTTTTGCAATGAAATCTAAGTTTTCTTCTAGTTTTTCTTTACCAAAGCATTTTTCAATAAACTTTGTGAAATATCCGACAATATCATCATCAAAGTATGCTGTGTCTAATACGGGAATAATGTTATCATCATCTGGAATGAAATTATGATACTTATTTAAATCAAATTCACCTCCTGCGAAACATAAGCCTCCTTGATTTAAATTATAACGACCAAACATGCATCCAACTGAATAAGATATTATGGATTCAATATCTTTTTTTAAATCATTTTTATTAAGGGATATATATTTATCTTCAATTTCATGATCACCATCAACATTGTATATATCATAAAATAGTTTATTTAATTTTTCTTCATTTGTTTTTAAATAATTAAATTGGTTCGTTTTGTATTTTTGCCAGAAATTATACTTTTCAGATAATGAATCTCCTTTGAAAAAAACAAATGGATGTGATTTAAAGTTCCAACTTGTTTCATTTTCATCCCAATCTTCTTTTTCAATATTTATATTGGTTATAACTAAGTTTTCTATTTCATTTTGTTTAGATTCATCAAATATTATTGGAAGTGAAGCGACATGACCGACTTCGTAATTTAATGTTGGAGATATTAAATCTAAAATATCTCCACAAATATTAGAATTTAAAAACCCAAATATATAATTTATATTTTTTTTATCTAAGAATACAGAACATCCTGCTACATCAAAAATAAATCCATTTGGGTAATATCTAAATGCAACTTTTCCACTAGAAATTTTAGACCAACTTAATGACTTATGGAAATAAAATTGAGTATTCTGGGCTCTTGATCTAACTCTACCATTAGGACCTATGATATTTCTTATTTCATATCCATCGTTTTCCCAGTTAACAACAAATTCTTGATTACCCCACCATTTACGATAATCCCCACCTTTGTTGTAGGGAAACCATTTTTTATTAGTGTTTTTTGAATCTTCGCAGTTTATTGAAGAAAACCCAATATTATTAAAATCAACTTCCCACCAATATCTTAGGAATCTGTTATTATCTGCAGTAGCTAAACCTTGTTTAACATTCGCTAGTGATTCCAATTTTGTATTATAAAGTTACAATTTTTTAAGCAAATTAATTTTTTTAGATTTCTTTCCTTCTTTTGAAACTTCTATGTTTTGGAATTTTGCATAGTTTACTTTAACACCATCATCTAAGTTAATTTTGATGTTTTGATTTGCTATGTGTGCAAGAGCTTCATCATATTCTTGTGTTTCTTTTAATTGCTTTTGAAGTTTAGATTTTTCTTTAGTTGCTTTTGTAACCTCAGTATTAGATGATGAGTGATTTATAATATTATCACAGTTAGCTATTGCTTGTTCAATAGCTTTTTGTGTTTTATGTAAGTAGTCTGTTCTGATTCTTGCAACTAAGCTTGGTTCATATCGGTGCATGTAAACAAGACAATTGAAACCATTTTCTTTCCCACTTGAGAACTGCCAGTATATTGGGCATTTTTTGTATGTTTTTTTGTGGTCATTGAAGAAATTTTTAAGCATATACTCTCTGATTTTTTCTCTTGAAGGTTTTTTATTTTTAGCTAGTGCATTAGCTATAAAATCAAGGTTTTCTTCCAAGGTTTCTTCTCCAAAGCATATTTTTACAAATTCCACGAAACGATTAACAATATCATCTTCAAAATATTCAGAATCTAAAACTGGGATAATATTATCCTCATCTGGAATGAATTTATGATAATTATCAATATTAAATTCTCCTCCTGCAAATTGTAAACCTTCATTATCTAAAGAATAACGTCCAAACATACAACCAACAGCATAAGAAATAAAAGATTTAATATCTTCAGTTAAATTAGGTTTAAAAAGTGTAATATCTTCATTAGGAACATTTTTTTTAATATGGTTTTTTAAATCGTATTCTTGAATAAAGAATACATTTATTTGTTCTTCATTTTTTTTCAATTCATTGAATTTTAACTTAAAATCAGAAGCGTACATCTCATAACATTCTTTTAACAAATCAGAATTAAAATTCATAAAAGGATGTTTTATAAAATCAAATGAAAATTCATAATTATCCCAATTTTCTTTAGATATTGTTATATTATCTGAGACTAACTTATTTATTTCAGAATTTTCTTTAATAAGAATAGGCATTCTATTTAATATCCCCACTTCAAAATTTAATGTTTCTGAGAAAATACTGCTAAAATAAGTTGCTATCTTTGAATTAAGAAACCCCATAATTGTTAATAAACTAAATTCATTATTAAATAATCCATAACCTGCACCAGTTATTATATTTCCAATTGGTGAAAGTCTTAATGAAAGTTTTTTACTAGTTAATGCAGACCAAGTTAACCCTTTTTTAAAATAATATTGCATGTTTTGAGGTCTAGATTTAAGTTTACCATTAGGATTAAATAAATTTCTAATTTCATAACCATCATCATACCAAAAAACAACATCTTCGATATTCCCATACCATTTTCTATATTGTCCTCCATTGGATGCAGGAAACCATTTTAACATAGATTTTTTAGCCATTTCTCTATTTGGTATGTCAAAACCAATATTATTATAATCAACTTCAAACCACTTTCGGACATATTTTTCAGTAATACCAGTTTTTAAACCACATTTTGGAGCTACTATTTTCCCTAATTTCTTAGAATTCTTAAATATATCTATAATCGAATCATTTACCCAATATGAAATTGGATTTCCAGGAATTGAATTAAAGTTTTCTTTTTTCATTATAAACTTGTTTTTATCATTAAGAATTTCATCACCATTAATAATCTGAAGAACTTTTTCTTTTTGAACATCCATTCCACCAGTAAACTCAGATAATTTCAAATATGTTCCTGCATAATTTTCATCAAAATTAGATAATACAAAAGTACATATTGGTACAGTAGCTTCTGAAAATGCTGAGTATTCTAATTGAATTAATGATGAAATTGATTTATTGTTAATGATAAATTTCCTTAGATTCTCATAGTTTTTAATAAACATCCATACAAAGGGGGTCATTAATGCATTATATCCGTATTCATTACAAAAATCAAAGTTTCTATAAATAGAGATAATTATAAAAATGATTTTTTACAAAAACATAATTGTATATAAAATGTTACAACTTGAAAATTAATTCTTTTTCTTCTTGAGTGTAATCTAAATCAATATCTAATGCATCTGTTAAAATATCTGGTTCTATTTTACCTGCTGTTTCACTGGATAAAACTCTTGTTTTAGTTGGTAGATAATTATTCACTTCCATATAACGAATAGCTATTATACGATTAAACCATGTGTATGCAACTTCTTCAACAAAATTATTGAAACCTTTAGATTCAATATCTTCAATAATCTCTTTTCGTTTATTTATGTCATCATCATAAATACTAAAATTTGTGCCACCTATTTGGAATGTTTGCATCCCATCAGCTTCAATAGGGTCTTGAATTTCATCTTCAGTTATTCCAAGTAGACTTAATCTATAAATTGTATCTTCAATAAGTTTATTTCTTGAATTTACCGCAAAATTCTTTAAAATAGTTTTATCCATAGTTTCACCAGTTTTCAAGTTGAAAGATGAAAATAAATTAGATGAATTATTCCGATTTTTATTTATTAAGCAAAGTAATAAATTAAATGAAATTCTCCCAGGTTTATTTAAAACAACAGATGATTCTTTAGAGTTACTGTTAAATATTTCATTTACAAGTGAAGAAGGTGTTGTAAGACAATTAATTGACACAATTCCAGAAGAGGACTTCACAAAACAGGTTGAAATTATTGGTTGGTTATATCAGTATTATATTTCAGAGAAAAAAAATCAAGTAATTAACATTAACAAAAGCAATATTAAAAAAGAGGATATTCCTGCTGCTACTCAGTTATTTACAACTGATTGGGTTGTTAAATATATGGTTGATAACTCTTTAGGTAGATATTGGATAGAAAGAAATCCAAACAGTTCATTAAAAGAACATTTAGAATATTATCTTGGAGAAGCACAACAAGATGAAGAAACTCAAAGCAAACTTGATGAAATAAGATCTGAGAATATTTCTGTTGAAGAATTAACATTCTTTGATCCATGTATGGGATCTGGACACATTCTAGTTTATGCATTCGATCTATTTTTTGAAATTTATAAAGAGTTAGGTTATTTAGAACGAGATATTCCTGAATTAATTTTAAAAAATAATATTTTTGGTTTGGATATTGATGATAGAGCATATCAACTAGCTTATTTTGCAGTGTTAATGAAAGCTAGAAAATATGATAGAAAAATACTTCAAAAAGGTATTGTTCCTAATGTTTATGCTATTCAGGAATCTGGAAATATCACTGATTCAATAATTGAGTTTATACAAAAACATGATGAAAAAATTGTTAATGATGTAATTTATTTAAAAGAAATATTTGAGTCTGGAAAAGAATTTGGTTCTTTAATTCAAGTGAAAAATATTGATTTTAACAACTTAAGAACATCATTAAATGAAATAATTGATAATTCTAAATCAACACTCACTGATATCAATATTACAAATATAATTAGTAATGATTTAATGGCTTTAATTAATCAAGCAGAATTATTATCTAAAAAATATTCAGCTGTAGTGACTAATCCTCCTTACATGAATAAATTTGAGAAAAATTTAAAAGATTTTGCTAAAAAATACTACAAAGATTATTCAAAAGATTTATTTTCCATGTTTATTTATAGAAACACTAAATTCACAAAATCAAATGCATATTTAGGATTTATTACTCCTTTTAATTGGATGTTCATAAAAACTTATGAAAAATTAAGAGAATACATTTTGAAAAATCTTGAAATTTCTTCATTAATTCAACTAGAATATAATGCATTTACAGAAGTTGCAATGGTCCCAGTAGCAACATATATCTTTTGTAATGAAAATAAAACTAATGGTTTATACAATGGAATATATATAAAATTATCTAATTTTAAAGGAAACATGGATACACAAAGAAATAAAGTTTTAAAAGCCATATCTAATCCTGTTGATTACAAATATATCTCAAATAGTAAAAAATATTCTAACATTCCAACTTCCCCTATAGCTTATTGGGCTAGTTTAAATGTTACAAATTCATTTAAAAATAAAAAATTAATTGAATATGCATATCCAAAAGCAGGAATTTCCACTGGAAATAATGATAAATTTTTAAGAAAATGGTTTGAAGTGGAATTCAATAATATAAATTTTAATTGTAATTCTATGGAAGAAACCAAAAATGTTAAAGAAAAATGGTTTCCTTACAATAAAGGAGGGAAGTTTAGAAAATGGTTTGGAAATAATGAATTAATAATTAATTGGAAAAATAATGGATATAAAATACGTAATTTTAAACATTCAACAATAAGAAATCCAAAATTTCATTTTAAAAAATCATTAACATGGTCTACATTAAGTAGTAGTGATATCTCTTTTAGATATAATGAACAAGGATTTTTATTTGATTCAAAAGGAGCAAACTGCATTATAAAAAATGAAATTTACTTTAATTATTTATTTGCATTATTAAATTCAAAAGTAACAATGGAAGTATTATCCTTTTTATCCCCAACGTTAGATTTTGGAATAGGATCAATTAGTAATATACCCATCATACTTGATAATTCAAATTTAAATAAAATCAACAAAATTGTATCCGAAAATATAATCATTCAAAAAAATAACTGGGATAATCATGAAATAAGTTGGAATTATACAATCCATCCTCTTTTAATATTTGGTGAAAGAAAAATTGAAAAATCAATTGTAAAATTTAATAAGTTACAAAAAGTTGATTTTAATAAATTGAAAAGCAATGAAGAATATTTAAATAAATACTTTATAAAACTATACAAGTTAACCAATGAATTAGATTATAATATATCCAAAGATTCAATTTCAATGAATCTGTTATCAAAGAATGATTTAATTACATCTTTTATATCTTTTGCAGTAGGATGCATGTTTGGACGTTACTCACTAGATAAAAAAGGACTACAATTCGCTGGAGGTAAATTTAACATCACTAACTACAATAAATTTATTCCAGATGATGACAACATAATTCCAGTTTTAGACACTGCGTATTTCGATGATGATATTGTAGGATATTTTACTAAATTTGTTGAAACCTGTTTTGGTAAAAAAACCCTAGAAGAAAACTTAGATTTCATTGCAGGAGCACTATCAAAATCAAAAAAACCATCAAGAGAAATCATAAGACAATACTTACTTAAAAACTTCTTTAACGACCACAAAAGGACATACAAAAAATGCCCAATATACTGGCAATTCTCAAGCGGCAAACATAACGGTTTCAACTGTTTAGTTTATATGCACAGATACGAACCATCATTAGTTGCAAGAATCAGAACAGACTACTTACATAAAACCCAAAAAGCAATAGAACAGAAAATAACCAATAATGACAATATCATTAACAATTCTACATCAAAACAAGAAGTAACCCGTGCAACTAAAGAAAAAGCTAAACTTCAAAAACAATTAAAAGAAACACAAGAATATGATGAAGTTCTAGCACACATTGCAAACCAAAATATTGAAATAGATTTAGATGATGGTGTTAAAGTAAACTATGCAAAATTCCAAAATATTGAAATTAAAAAAGAAGGTTCCAAAACCAAAAAGATAAACCTTCTTAAAAAGATTTAAATAATATTATATTCCTTTCCAGATAAAAAAACATTAATTATTATATTAAATTCTTGTTTTTTTATCTCTGGACCTTTATTTTCATAAATCATCACATTTTTCATAGCTGATTTATAGATTTCTTTTAGTTTTTTAGGATTTGTTTTAATATATGTTTCATGAACTTCGTTTTTACTGCGTCCCTGCAGACTGTCAATATATTCAGCAGAAAGGCCAATATTTGATGCATGAAACTTGCGTAGGGTATGGCTTCTAAAAAATCTATATTTTCCTTTAAATCCCCACTCCATTTTATCATTTATTTCTTGAAATCGGGTTAACAATAATGAGGATGTAAAATCAAATAATTTATCCTCCAATTTTAAATTCTCACGTGTCTTTAAATATTTGACAATAGCTAAACTAGCTTCTGGAGAGCAAAATGTATAATAATATTTATCTGTTTTAATTCTTTTCAAATAAAATGTTGGAACAACATTTGTTTTTTTATCAAGAGTTTCTAGAATAAATTTAATGGATCCTCCATGGTGATACTCCTGAGTACCTTGAATAAAATGTTCTACAGTCAAACTTAAAGTTTCAGCTTTTGCAGTTCCTGAGCTGGACATGAAAAGTATCACTGCTTTTAAGTCAATTGATGAAATAAGTAGTGATTCATGTATATGTTCTCGAGTTGGTAAGTCTAAATAATTGGTCTCATAAATTTTATCATATTTAGCTTGAGGTAAATGAGGTAGTTCAAACTCAAAGTGTAAGTAAAATGTCTTTACTTTTGAAAAATATGTTTTTGAAGTATTAGGAGATAAATTACTATTAAGTAAAAAAGTTCTAAATTCAATTAATCTCTTTTTTATTTTTCTATCTTTAAGAGGAATTCTTTCATTTTCTTCTAAACGTGCTTCATCAAATAAATCTTCAATAGATTTTCCTTGAAAATTTTCATATAACCTTAAAGCAGAATCATAACCTTTTTTGGTACTGGATTTAATATTACGATTTCTACAAAATTTTTGGAATATATCATTATAATTCATATATTCTATTTTAATTAATTATTAAAAAGAAAATTTACAAGTTGAAACAAAGTAAACCATCCCTATCCAATAACCTTAGACTACCCAATGCAAAATTGGACAAAAAACATATAAGTTTGTAAAATTTTACAGACTCTTTTTATCTAAAAATTTAAATTAAGATAAAATATAATATTAACCATGCCACTTTATCAAATTGATGCCAATAATCTAAAACCTATTAAGAAAACTGAGTTTAAATACGAAAGAGACCTTCAAAAGTTAACTGAAAATAATATGGAAGAAGTATTTAACCTAAAATTTGTAGCTAGTGAATTTCAACTGGATAACTTAAGAATTGATACACTAGCTTTCAATGAAGAAACTAACTCATTTGTAATTATTGAATATAAAAAAAGTAAAAATTACAGTGTTATTGACCAGGGTTACAGTTATCTATCACTACTTTTAAATAATAAAGCTGAATTTGTCCTAAAATACAATCAGAAATTCAATACTAATTATGGAAAAGAAGATATTGATTTTACACAATCTAAAATAATGTTTATAGCACCAAACTACACCACATACCAATTAAAATCAATAGAATTTAATGATTTGGCTTTTGAATTATGGAAGGTAACCAAATATTCAAATAATACAGTATTATATGATAAATTAAATATTTCTGAGAATAAAGCATCAATTAAAGAAGTTAAAACAACGAATAAAAAAGAAGATGTTAATAAAGAAATTATTAAATACACTGAAGAAATGTGTTTTAATAATAAACCTGATAATATAAAAGAATTATACGAAAACTTAAAAGAAAGAATCTTAAATGAATTTGAAGATATTGAAATTGTTACAACTAAATTATATATTGTATTTAAAACCAGTAATAAAATTATAATTTCAATTGAAGCATTTAAAGGACAATTAAAAGGTTGGATTAATTTAAAAAATACTAAACTCATAGATCCATTTAACAAAACCCGAGATGTTTCCAATATTGGCCACCATGGTATTGGTGATTATGAAATGAAAATAGCTAATGATGAAGATATTGATTACTTTATAAGCTTATTTAAGCAAGCATACAAAGAGAAATTATGAAATTTACTTAAATAAACAAATTCTTCTCAAATATGCATTTTAATATACTCAATTAATTTCCACAATTCCATATCTCCATGATTTTCATCTGCAAGTTCCTCAACAAGCCATAGAGCTTCCGCATATTCTCCGGCAAAAGCTAGTGCCTGTGCTTTCAACATTTTTAAATCGTAATCATCAGGATTATTTTCCAGTGCAATATCTGCTGCTTCAATGACACTACCATATTCTCCAAGATCCATTAAAACAACTGATTTTATCAATAAGATTTCAGAATTTAAATAATCCCCGTCAATACTTAATGCTTCATTACAACATTTCAATGCTGAGTTTAAATCTCCCAAATTAAAATAGCAGTCTGCTTTAAAATAAAGTGCATCTTTTGATTTATGATCAATAAACAAAACTTTATCAAAGCATTCTAAAGCCTCTTTAAAATTATTTGACAATTTTAAAGCAAGACCTTTGTTTAACCATGCATTCAAATATTTGGGATTAAAACCAATAGCCAAATCAAAACAGATAATTGCTTCAGTATATGATTTTTTAAACATTAAGCACTCACCTTTTGAATACAGCGCCATATCATCAGCAGGATTAATTTCCAATGAATTGTTAAAACACTCCAGAGCATCATCAAATAAATCATATTCCATTAAAATTTTACCTACATGAAACCAGATAAAAGGGTTTTCATCATCCACACTTAGGGATCTGTTGTAACACTCCATTGCTTCAACATACTTTTCAAAATGATTTAAACAGCATCCTTTTAAAGCCCAGAGATGGGTGTTTTCATTATCTTTTTTTAAAAGCTCATCACATAATTTCATAGCTTTTTCATATTCATAATCATTCATAAATTTAGAAATGATTTGTAAACTTTCAACATTCATATATAACACTGCAACAATTTGTTAATAATCTTTTTAGAATTCACTTTATAAAAATCAACTGGAAATAGTTGGTTATGATAAAAACTCATTTAAGCCTTGTTTTAGTAGATGGTTTTTTGCGATTCATCTTTCCAAGATTATCATAATAATGAAAAAGAGTCACAATCCTTATTTTAATAGATGGTTTTCTGCAATGTTAAAGCTAATCAACTTTTTATTAATAAACATATAAATTTTTTTAATTGATTTTAAGGACCGATAATAACTTTTCAGCAATTCAGAAATTAATTAAAACATTATATAATCCATTAATTCTAACACGTTAATAACAATTATGTATCTTTATTGTATATAAATATTACTAAAATTATTTAAAAAAAGTTATATATCAAAAATTGAATAATCACCATAAGGAGTTAAAAAGATGATTTGTAATAACTGCGGATGTGAACTTGCAGATAATGCAACTTTCTGTTCCAAATGCGGAAAGAAAATAAAAAACAAAAACATATACATTGCACTGGTACTGACATTTATACTGACAGGACTTGGTTCAATCTATGCAGGAAATACCAAAAAAGGATTAACATTACTGATACTCAGAGTACTTTTTGCTGCTTTGGCATTTTTTTCAAATATATTTGGCATTTTATCCGTTTTGGTTTGGGTTTACGGATTTTATGAAGTATATAACGATGTTCAAATTGCCAACAGAAATTCCAGTCCGAATCCGATTAATGATTTTAAAAACTGGAATCAGCAAAATAAGATAATAGCTATTTTAATAATATGTGCAATTTTAATCCTAACCCTCAACAGTCTCATCAGCTTTTCATCAACAGACAGCTATCCTTCAGATGATTCAGACACATCCAACTATGTAAGCTACAGCTATGAGAGCCCTTCATCACATTACAGAGGAGTGGATACATCACCCGATACACTTGCCAAAAATGATCCAGACTGGTATTATGACCACTATGAATACGGAGACAATCCTGATATTGATGATTATCTGGAATCAGAAGGTTATGATTAAAATTATAATCAGTTATTCATTTATTGTTGAATTTTAAGTAGGAGTACATTTTTAGAAACATACTTCCTACAAAGACCTGCCATAACTTTAATAATTTTGGTGCAGATTATTAAATCAGGTCTATGTTATAATATTGTGTTTAATTAGTATTTAAATATTGTTATTAAAAAGTATAAAAATAACAAGCATGAATGAAAAAACCTGGTAAAAATATTAGCAGCTGCTGCAATTATCTTGGGGATTGTATTTATATCAGTTATTTGCATAGATACTCATGAAAGCACCGGCTTCAGTGTAAAATCATCAGACACTCTTAAAGACGGTGATGCATACAGTGTAGAGTTATGTGACTCCAAAGGAAATCCGATAGCTAATCAGAACATTTCCATTTCATTTGGATCAAATTCCTTTAACCTTACAACTGATGAAAATGGAATAGCTGTCCTGAAAACCAGCAATGTTCCTGCAGGAGAGTATGGCATTAAAATCAGGTATGAAATAAACATTCACCATAAAAATACTTCAGCTGCTCATCATACTTTTATCCTGAAAACCGGAGAAACCCAAAGTTTAGATGAAATTCTTCAAAGAAAAAAATACAGAATTGTTGAATACAATTATATGGGAGACATGGAATCTGCACTGGTTGAAGATTCAAATGGTAAAAAATGGATAATGGGCGGAGACGGGTTTACATCTGTTTAAAAAAAGGAGTTTACCATCCCATTTCTCCAATCATACTGACAACATTTTTACCCTCATCAGTCAGACGATACAGACGACCTTTGTGGGCGTCTTCATTAATGCAGACTATTAGGTTGTGTTCTTTTAAATCTGTCAGTACATTGCTGACATGTTTTATTCCTACTCCTGATTCTTCACTGATTTTTGTTGGTATTTTGACATCGTTTTTTAAGGTTTCCAGTACTTTTCGCCTGTAGCTAGAAATTGCAACATAGCTACATTTTTTCAATAATTCATCATTGCTATTCACAGTTACCACATTTTTTCAAAGTTGCTTTTTAAAAATAAGACCTAATTTTTAATAATCTGCACCTTGCTTTATATTTTATATTAGCATGTAATATATACTTTGTGGTAATATTGTCTTATAAGATATGATAAATTGTCCATGTTTTAGATATTATTTATATAAAAACAACTAAAAATTCATTTGAAAATTGCTGATATGATAAACAAATTTAAGCTTTATCTAAAAAATGTAAAATTAAACAAAACAATACTATTTTTGCAGACAACTATATAATAATTAGAATATTACAAGAATATCTCTATATTAACACAATATATTCTATTAATTTTAACACAATTGTACAATTCCCGAAGCTGTTCAAAAAAAGCCAGTAATACTTTGACAAAACCCGAAGAATATTTTGAAGAAATTAGAAAATGAAACAAATTTTAAATAAGCAAATTAAAAATGAATATAAATGCTAAAAATAAATTACAATTTGAATATACAGCCTAAAAAAACCGAAAGAAACTGAACTTAAATATAAAAACTTATAAAGCATTATTTAAAAAAGATAATAATATGTCTAAGTTAGATGCTTTTTTTAAATTTAAAGAAAATAATACAGACGTGAAAACTGAAATCATTGCAGGTATTACAATTTTTCTGGCTATGGCTTACATATTAATTGTAAACCCTGCAATGTTAAGTGAAACTGGAATGGACATACAAGGAGTATTTATTGCAACTGCACTTTCAGCTGCAATAGCTACAATATTGATGGGATATATAGCAAACTACCCATATGCACTGGCTGCAGGAATGGGTCTTAACGCATTTTTCACATATACCGTAGTACTTACTATGGGATACAGCTGGGAATATGCACTTTTAGCTATCTTTGTCTCAGGTATAATCTTTCTGGTTATCTCACTTACTTCCCTACGTGAAAAATTATTCTATTCAATTCCTGACTCTTTAAGATTCGGTATATCAATAGGTATAGGTTTATTTATCCTTGCATTAGGTTTAAGCAACCTCGGAATCCTGTCATACTCTTCACAGGTAATAAATATCGGAGATGCAAACTGGGCCACACAGCTAATAGGACTTGGAAGCGCTTCAACTATTTTTACTCTCGGAAACCTTTTGGCATTAATCTGTTTTGTCATCATAATGGTTTTAATGAAGAAAAATGTAAAAGGAAACATTCTAATCGGAATTATTGCAACATACATTATCGGAGTTGTTTTAGAACTGGCAGGATGTCCTGTTTTACCTGACCAGTCATTAATACCAACAGCTATAATCAACAGCAATCTGGGCGGATCACTTGGTAATGTTGCATTTAAATTCGGAGAAGCTAGCGGAGTATTTACCGGAGTAAGAGCATTTATTGACTTTATAATCATTGCCGTCACATTTCTGGTAATCTCTTTATTTGATACAATGGGAACCTTAACTGCACTTACAACAAAAGTTGACGGATATGATGAAAACGGCAAACTGCCAAGACTTAAAAAGGTTTTAAGTGTAGATGCACTCGGACCTATTATAGGGTCCGTTTTAGGTACTTCACCTGTAGTTACATACATTGAAAGTTCTACAGGTATTATGGAAGGAGGAAGAACCGGTCTTACAGCTATTGTAGTTGGTATTTTATTCCTGCTTGCAATTCCGTTTGCACCGATATTTACAATCATCCCAACCTTTGCAGTAGCTCCTGCACTTGTTGTTGTAGGTATCTTAATGTGCGGACTGTACAAAAACCTTGATACAGGCAATCTTTCTGATCTGATTCCTGCACTTGCTGCCATTATTGTAACTCCACTTACCCAAAGTATTACAACAGGTATTATTGCAGGTGTATTTGCATTTGTTATTGTTAAAGTCTTATTCGGTAAAGCAAAAGAAATATCCAAAGCAATGTGGATTTTATTTGCACTTTTATTCATTTATATGGTTTTAGAGTTCATAATGTAAGAACTCTAACTTTTTTTTATTTTTTGTCAAAATTTTTTTATTAATTAAATTGCAAAATCAGCTAATTAAATGATAAGTTATTAAAAAATTAGCTTATTTAATTAAAGACATTGCAAATATTTTAAAGCAACTGTTGAAAATAAGATAATTCCTATTGCAAATACATATATTTAAAATAAATTATATAACAAAAAAAGAAAAAAAGGTTTTATTTAAAAAACCTTATTGAATTTTAATTGTATTTCCGGTTTCAAATCCATTGTATATTGAAGTAATGATGTATTCCCCTTTCATTAGCCTAATGTTTAAGGATGCAATACCCTCATCATTTGTAACTTTATTATAGAACACACCATTTACATTAAATGTAACAATCTGATTAGCTAATGGATTTCCCTGACCGTCTACAACTCTTGCATTGAATGCTGAACCATCAAGATACTTCATTTTTAAATCGCTAGTTTGTAATGTCGGCAGAACAGTAACATTGTTTCCTACATCATACTGACCATACATAGTAGTAATTACATATTTTCCAGGTCTTAAATTAATAGCTAAACTGGCTATACCATTTGCATCAGTTTCTTTGTAGTAAAATACACCGTTGATGTTGAATGTTACAATAGTTCCTTCAACAGGATATCCCTGACTGTCTAAGATTTTAACTGAGAATTTTGAAGCATTTTTATAGTATTTAACCAGGTCATAATTTTCAACAATTTTAGACAATACAGTGACATTATTGCCTGCCTGTTCACCAGTAACCAAATTAAATATTGTAATAATATATTTTCCAGGCCTTAGCCAGATATTTAATTTAGCAGTACCATTTTCATCAGTGGTTTTATTGTAGAATACACCATTTATATTAAACATAACAGTTGTATTGGCTAACGGATTTCCCTTGAAATCCAGAACAGTTGCATAGAACTGTGTACCGTTTCTGTAGTATTTAACTATATCCTTACTGATAAGTGTTGATAAAATAGATACTGTATTGTTTGAACGGGTTCCGAAGTATTTGGAATTTCCGCCAAATGTGGTAACAACAGTATAATTTTTACTCTCCAAATTAAGGCCTAAAGAAGCAGTACCATTTTCATCGCTTTGTTTAACATAGTTTCTGCCGTTTATTGAAATGGTTACATTCATATTAGCTAACGGATTGCCGTAAATATCTCTCAGGACAACTGCAAATCTTGTGCCGTCTTTATAATACATTACAACATTTTCTGCTTCTAAAACTGTTTTGATGGAGTTTATTTCAACATTTTCAGATACATTAACTGTCTGGTAGTTATCTTTTGTGAAAACTGCACTGATTGTATAATTTCCATAAGTTAAGTTTTTAAATATTAATGAACCTGTTCCATTAGTGTAAGATAATGTGTAAGGTGTATTATTTACAAGAACTGTTAAATTTCCATCAAGTTTTTCAGACAAGTTAACATTTACTGTTATGTCTCTGTAATCTTTATCTATAGTTACATTCATGGTGATTTCTTTTTTAGCTACTGTAAAATCAGCAGTGCCATCAGCAGTATTATATTTTTCACTGCCCAAATAAGATACATCAATATGATATTCTCCGGCATCCAACATTTCAGGTATTTCAAATACAGCCAAAGCGTTGACAACATTAACAATATATTTTTTGCCGCTGATTGTTAAAACAACATCACCTGTTACATTAACACCAGCTACTGAAGTTACATTAATACTGACAATAGGGTTTTCACCATAAACAATATCGCCAATATAAGCAGTTAAATTAACATCGGTTTTGGTAACGCTGACGGTTTTTTGAACGAAAGATCCGTTATACAATCCGTTATTTTTATAGTTAGCTGAAATTACATAATCTCCAACTTCATCAAAGTATACATTAATCTTTGCAACACCGTCAACTACACCAGCTGTATAATTAGTTCCGTTAATGCTGAAAATAACTTCACCGATTTTAGCCATTTTGCCTTTACCGTCAGTTACAGTAGCTATAATTTCACTGAACTCCTGAACTTTAGGAGCAATGTTATTTAAAGTAACTGTTGTATTCTGCATATCAGCAACAGTAAATGCTTTAAGACAGGCTACCTGAGAATTATATGTGTGGCTATAAGCTGAAGCTGAGTAATCATATAAATCTGTCCATTTTTTACCGTCATTACTGAAGTATGATACACCTGGAGCATAATAACATCTGGTTGTTGAAAGTTGTTCTGAAATAGGAACAGCAGCATATCCGTTTTGAGGATTTGCAAGTTTTACAACAATTTTGAAGATATCCCCAACAGCTACAGGAACATATTCTTTTAATGGAATAGTATAATACCCGCTTCCTTCATGTCTGCCGTTTTGGGTAAGCTGCAATACATCATTTACATAAATAGAAATTTCGTAATCAACAGTTGTATTGAAGAATGTTGATACAGCAGCAATTGCCTCATTACCTGTTGCATTATAAATATTCTTATACCATACAGTTTTTTTACCGGTTATTAAGTAATCAGTCATTCCTGCAACATCGTACTGATAGTTTTTGGTGTATCTTACAGTATCATTTAAAATGTAGGTAAATGCCTGATTATCTTTATTTACAGCAAATAAAACTCTATCATAGTAAGAAATGTAGAAGTAACCATTATCTCCCCAGGAACTTCCCCAGCTGTTTTTAACTATAAATGCACCATCACCTGCAGGAGCAGTATAGAAATTATTTTTTGAATAATCGTCATCCCAGCCAACTACAGTAATTGCATGGTTTCCATTACCTGTGTATGGATCATAATAAGCATTAGTTTTAGAATTAAGATAACCTGCTGAGTGATAATATGAAGCATATAATCCGCCGTATTTTAAAATAGCTTCTTTTATAGCATCATTATCAGTGTAACTTGTACGTGCAGGCAAAACATAAATGTTTTGAATATGCATTTCACTGTCTAAAAGCGGAGATAAAGTTCCCTTATCATCAAATGGATCCAAAGTAGCATTAACCGGACCTAACCAGCTAGCCAAATAACCCATCGGCATTCCGTTATATCCACCCTCGTTAGTTTCCATTTTCCAGCCGTAGGCAGAATACATTTCAATTAAATTTTTCATGTTTTCCACAGAAAAATTAAATGTTTTATTGCTTGCTTTTAAAACACAGGTTTCAAGTGAAGCAAGTGCTGCAAATGCCCAGCAGTTACCTGAATCCTGCTGATTTTTAACATCAGTTACAAAACCATTTTCAGCTAAATTATATCTTGCAGGCAATGTACCATTAAATAATGATTTGTAAACAAATAATGAGTAATTATTGGTGCTTGATACAATAGGACTGAAATTAGACTGATTTAACATGTTGGCATTGTAACTGGCTTTATTGTCAGTAAATGTAACTCCATCAACTGTAAGTTTAGGATTTGCATTGGAAAATATTGCTCCTCCAAATCCTGTTGCTGCATTTGATGCAAATTCAGAGTTTTTAATTTCAAAAGAAGTACAGTTATCGCTAAATAATGCGCCTCCGTTTAAAGCAGCATTTTTAGTAAAGTTGGACTTTATAACAGTTCCTGAACCATACATTTTATATACTGCTCCACCTTCATATCTTGCAAGATTATTTGTAAAATTAGAATAAGAAATTAAAATTTCAGAATTTAAACTACAGATAGCTCCTGCAAAGTTTGCAGAACAATTATTAAAAGTACTGTCTCTAACTTCCAGATCAGTAGAAAATGCATAAATAGCTCCTCCTGCATCATCTACAGAACGGCAGTTTTCAAAAACAGTGCCGACAACAGAAATTTTAGAATCCTTATCAGAAGCTATAGCTCCGCCAAACCAATGTGCAGAGTTATTAATAAACTTACAATTTGAAAGAGATAATTCCCCGTAAGGCAGATAAATGGCTCCCCCATACATCGCACTGTTATTTAGAAATGTACAATTATACAATGTATTTTTAGGCACATTAGTCACATAACCGTAATAATCAGTACTGACATAATTGTAGATAGCTCCTCCGTATGCATTATCATATCCGTAAGAAGTATCATCAACAGCTACACCGTTTTTAAATATTACATTAGTTGCACTAACAGTACCCAAATTCTTAACAGTTGCATGATCCAATGTTAAATCTTTTAAAGTTAAAGTATAGCCATCTCCAACATTAAAAGCAATACCATTAAACTTAATGATAGTATTTTGAGCACTCTGACCCATGAAAGTCATGGAAGAATATATTCCTTTTTTAGAATCCAGCTCATAAGTACCGTCTGCGAAATGGGCAGTACAGCCTGAAGTTAATCTGTTATACTGCAGGTACTTGTATGGACTGGATTGTGTTCCTCTCCCGTCACTTTCAGCAGATGCATTGAAATATATATCATTAGAACCTGTAAGAACGTTAGTATCTTCACCATGACTGTAAATAACTCCACCGTCATCAACAGCAGAAATTTCAATCTGTTCATCACTGCTAATGACTGTCTGGTTATCAACAGCATCACTAGCAAAAGCAGATGGAACAATCATTAATAATAACAAAAATACCGAAAAAAGTACAATTGACTTATTAACACATTTGACCACTTTTTGTTCCTCCAAAATTTAATTTTATAATATCGTATAAATATATATGGAATATAATTTTATACAATAATACATTAGATTTACTAATATAAATACACATATAACATTTATTTCGAAAATAAAGGCAATATACAAAAATTATCATATAATTACATAAGTACCATCATAAATAAAATAGCGATGTAAACTATATTTCAATTAAGCATATTTTAATAAATCTAATTATAAATTTATTTATAAACAAAAATATTTAAATTTATATCATAAAAGAAACTAAAATTAAAATAACTAATTATAAGGAATTATTTTATTATGCTATCTATCAATCAATGTTATTTGGATTTTGTTAAAAAAATCTTAAACCAGGGAAAGGAAACATATAAAGACAGCAACCACCATTTAAAAGAAAGTTTAGGTAATTTTTACGTAATTGATGATCCGTTAAACTTGAAATTTGTGGCAAAATACCAGCATATGACTACTGATATGATGCTAAACGAAATCAAATCAGGAAAGTACGATATTGAAGGCTGTCCTATTAAAAGTGATGCACTCTATGAATATGTTAAGTCATTTGAAAACAGTGACGATCAGGGTTTTGTATACACTTATCCAAACCGAATATTGGCTCATTTTGATGTTGACCAGTTTGAAGTGATGAAAAAAAGAATGTTGCATGCAATTGGAAGTAACCGTGCAGTAGCTGTTACATATGACCCTAAATTGGATCAGGACCGTGAAGACATTCCATGTTTACAGTTCCTGCAATGTATTGTCCGTAACAATGAATTAACAATCCACTGCTTATTCAGGTCCAACGACATCTTTGGAGCTTTCTATTCAAATATGTTTTTTATAACATATATCGGAATTAAAATGAAAGAAGAGCTTAATAAAGAGTTATTAGGTGAAAAAGTAAACTTCGGAGGAATCCATTACCACTCCACCAGCGGCCATATCTACAGCAATGATATGAAAGCTGCTAAAAAATTAATAGCTATTAACAAATAGCTAAATTTTAACTTTTTTTTAAATTTAAATCCTTTTTACAATAAAAAAAAGAAGAAAAAAGTCCAGATTTTAAAAATCTAGAGATAATTATCTGCCTTTTTTTCAAAGTATGCTTTTGGATGAGCGCAGACAGGACATTTTTCAGGTGCTTCTTTTCCTTTGAAAATATGTCCGCAGTTTCCGCAAATCCAGATAATTTCTTCTTCTTTTACAAATACGCTGCCTTCCTCAACTTTTTTGAGTAAAACATCGTAACGTTCGTTGTGTTCTTTTTCAATAGCTCCTACTGCATCAAATAAGTAAGCTATTTCATCAAATCCTTCTTCTCTAGCTTCTTTTGCAAAAGTCGGATACATACTTGTCCATTCATGATTTTCACCTTCTGCCGCATCTTTAAGATTGGATGCTGTATCCTGAATACTGCCTCCATGCAATAGTTTAAACCAGATTTTAGCATGTTCCTTTTCATTGTGTGAAGTTTCTGAAAAAATATTGGAAATCTGAACATAGCCATCTTTTTTTGCCTGACTTGCATAGTATTCATATTTAGTATGTGCCTGTGACTCTCCTGCAAAAGCTGCTTTCAAGTTTGCCTCAGTTTTTGTTCCTTTTAATTCTACCATATAAAAAACCTCTTAATTAAAAATAAACATTAATAATAAATAAATTTTTCGAAAAATTTTAAAAACAAATATCAATAACAAATTATATACATATTAATACAGATTCAATTTATAATAGAGGTGAAAACAAAATGAGCAAATATTGTCCGAAATGTGGAAATGAACTGCCTGATGATGCACAATTTTGTAATGAATGCGGATATTCTGTTTTAGTTGACAATAATCATACAGATGAAGAAACTCCCAAAGAAGTTATGAAAACTGAAGAAGCTGAAACTCCTAAAAAAGATGCAGATGAAATATTATTTAATGAAGCTCCAGATAAAACTAAATCAAATAATGATATGGATTCTAAAATATTTAGCGACAAAGCTTCATTTAACCTTCCTAAAAACAAAATATTAATTCCTGTTGCAGTTATAGTTATTATAATTATAGGACTGGCTATTTTCAGCAGCAATATATTTTACAATCCCGACAGCATCTCAATAACCATTACTGATATTTCAGCAACCGGTGAGGAAAGCGATTATTATTACAATGTAAATGCTATATTTAGCAATCTTCCGTCAAATACCCAGGGTTACCTTCTGAAAACAACATATTATGACAGTAATGGAAATGCATTAGCTTCTACAACTGAAGGGTTAAATACTGTAGACAACAGCGAATACGGTTCCTGTTTTGCATTTTACAACAGTCCCAAATATTTAGCAATAGATCATGTCAAAGTTGAAATCATACATGACGGCAATGCCATAAAAGAAGCTACAGGTGATTTTGACCGAAACAAAGCAGATTTCTCAAATGACAACAACACCACACAGTCTTAATAGAAATCTTTTAATTTACTTTTTTATAAAATTGTTCTACTTTTTTTAAACATATGTTTAAATTTTATCCTATAAAATTAAATAAGACACATAATCCGCCACTGATGAAAATAAATCAGTACAATCCCTTTTAATAAAAATCAATAAGCAAATTTTATATAATACAAAAAGCATATTATAAATCGTGATAAATATACTTCGTTATATTTATGTTAAGAGGCGAGTATTTATTAACAACGATATGAGTGGAAAAGTAACAATAATAACTGGTGGAGGAAAAGGAATTGGATTTGGTATAGCTACAGCATTTGCAAAAGCAGGGTCAAACCTTGCAATTACAGGTAGAACTGAATCCACACTTTTAAAAGCAAAAGAAGAACTTGAAGACAAATATGATGTAAAAGTATTGCCTATTGTAGCTGACGGCGGATATGAAGACCAGGTAAAAGATGCAATCAAACAGATTACTGATGAATATGGAAGAATTGACGTATTAATAAACAATGCACAAGCTTCCAAATCCGGATTAAAACTTGTAGAACATACAAAAGAAGACTTTGATTTAGCAATTAACTCCGGATTATATGCAGTGTTTAATTTTATGAAATATGCTTATCCATATCTTAAAGAAAGCAAAGGTTCTGTAATCAACTTTGCATCTGGTGCAGGATTGTTTGGAAGAGACGGACAGTCATCATATGCTGCTGCAAAAGAAGGAATCAGAGGTATGTCAAGAGTAGCTGCAACAGAATGGGGTTGCGACGGAATCAACATCAATGTTGTATGTCCTCTTGTAATGACTGCCCAATTAGAACAGTGGAGGGAAGAATATCCTGAAATTTATGAAAAAACAATACAAGGCATACCATTACAAAGATTTGGTGATGCTGAAAAAGATATTGGTGGAACCTGCTTATTTTTAGCATCTGAAGCTGCAAGCTATATCTCCGGAGAAACAATAACTCTCCAAGGCGGATCCGGTTTAAGACCATAAAGAAAAGATTCATTTCTTTTCTTTTAAAACTTTTTTTCTACATTAAAATTTTACTCCAGATATGTAACATAAACCATACATTTATATATGATGTAAACTTAATTTTACATAAGTAACATATATTTTACATAGTTGCTGCAAATACTGGAGGAAAAAAATGATACTTGACATATACAATGACAGCATTAAATACTCAATTAAAAACTCAAAATCATTACTTTACTTTGGACTAACATTATTTTCAACTTTTATCATATGGATGGCATATATTTTAATATTAATCCATTATCAGGATGCTAATTTAAATTTAAAATTCGCCAGTTTAATTGTACCTTCATTACTAACATTAATACCAATATTTTTATTTTTAGGATATGAATACAGAATACTGGAAATCTCAACACATGGAATGATTAACGGAACAGATAAAGTGCCTGAATTTAATAACCTGAAAGAAATGCTAATAAACGGAGTAAAAATATTTCTTGTTAAATTCGTATACTTTGCAGTCCCCATAATAATACTGGCTGTTACCACTACCCCATTTTTAGACAACATCTCCGGAGGAATAATCCAAACTGCCGGAGCAACAATATCCCTGATATTGGCAATCATATTATATTTTGTAAGTTTCATAAGCCTATCAAATATGGCTGCTCATGACAACTTCAAAAAAGCATTTGACTTTAAAGAAATAAAAGAAGTAATCATGACAATAGGCCCTGCAAGATATGTTTTATTCTATATCGGACTGCTGATAATAGAATGTGTAATTGCATTTGTGCTGTTTGCAATCACCATGATAGCTATGATGATTATTGGAACTTCAGGAATAAATACACTTACATCACCGGAACCTCTCTGGTGGGCAATGTTTTTCCTTACAAACCTCATATTTTCATTGATAATTGCATTAGCCGAATTATTTAAAACCCGCGGAATCGGTCTGATTTATGAACCAGTTGAAGAATAAAAAAAAGTGTTATCCTACTTGGATAACATTTAATTAATATTTACATTTTGGGTATGAATCGGGTCACCATTAACCTCATTATATACTTCAATTACTGCTTTTGTAGGCATTTCATTTCCATAATAAAATGCATCAACTGAATATTTTCCAGGATGAACATTACTTCCGGTATATGCATATGATTCATATAATGTTAAATTATTGGAATTATAAAAACGAACTTTAACTTCCAAGTAATCAAAATCCTTATCAACATTTAATGTTCCTGTCAAATCACCGGAGGTAACACCATAATCATTAGATATAGCAACACTCAAACCACTGAAAGATACAGAATCTGAAGCAGCCATACTATCTAAAACACCTAACCCTGCACTGGCAAGCAAAAACAAAACAATTATGACAATAGTTAAAACAGGAATTAAAAAAAGCTTTTTGTCTGGTGTAACTTCCTCTTTAGTTTGTACATATTCAGCAATAGCTAAAACACCAGCAACAATAAATATGACACAACCAATCACGCCATAATAGCCAATAGCTATAAAAAGACCAAGACCAAGAATTATATATTGAATTGCAGCTATTCTAATATCCATTTTAGAAATATAAACTCCCAAAAGACCTAAAATAGCTATAATTATTGCTAAAGATCCGTAAAATACAAAATCCGGAACCAGACCAGATAAACTAAAAACATTTAACCCTTCAATTATGCCAATAATTACAGCTACAATAGCTACAATTGTAGAAACTGTTTTTAAATTTATAGTAATCTCCATAAAAAATCACCACATCACATACTATTTATATACAACATATGTAATATAGCTTTTTAATAATAGAGTTATTCTGCATCCATTTCAACAAAAATGTTTCTTCCTGCTTCCTGAAGATATTCACTAACATCCTCATCAAATTCACCAACATAGGTTAATTCGTAAGGACTGACATTTGTATCTTCATAAACGATGACAAATGCATTCCATTGCTGATAATAGTATAATTTATTCTTTAAAATAGTTGTAGTTAATGGACAGCCATCATCATTAGCCTGACTTGGCAATTTAGTGAAGTACTCCTGATTGCGATGCTGTTTGAAAGTAACTTCAAAAGGGCACATATCAGCTATCTGATTTACTAAATCACAGTCCACCATATCTGCATGATACTCATTATCATTAATGGTTATTTTAAATTTCATTTACTTCACCTTATTATATATTATGTTTTAAACAATATTTAATACTATCTTTAAAAAAAGTATTTAAAGCGAAGTTAACTATAAAAAAGAGTGAAAAATTGTGAAATCAATCACAGTAAAATTAACTGTTTTTTCCAAATTCAAAAGCCTGATTTAAAGCATTTTCATTATGGTTAATTTCACCTTCACTTTCAGCATTCAAACCAAAAACAATGCCTTTTTCAGATTCAACACCAATGCAATTTAAAAATCCTCTCAATTCACAAACTGCAGGTTCCAATGATTTTTGATTATCACTAGCTGCGGAAAATAAGAAATAATAATCCTTATCATTTAACTGCCTGGCTTTTGGAGTTAATCTGTCAATCATTGTTTTCATTTGTCCGCTAATTGTATTAAAATAAATAGGACTTGCAAATACAATAACATCTGCATCTACCATATCTTCCAAAATCCCTGACATATCATCATGAATAACACATTCTCCAGAAGATACACAGCCTAAACAGCCTTTACAATAATTAATAAATCTCATTGGAAATGAAATTTTTTTAACTTCATTTCCTGCATCTTCTGATCCTTTTTTAAATTCTTTAGCTAATATATCACTATTTCCACTTACACGTGGACTGCCGTGCAATATAACTACTTTCTTACTCATCTTTTTCACCATACATACTGTCTATTGTATCTTCCTTTTTATCTTTGCTGATTTCTTCATATTCATCTAAAACATCACTTTCCTCACTGATGTTTTCAGCTTTCGGAATTTCTTTAATATCTTCCTGAGTTTTACTGATTTTATAAGCATCAGAATATAATAATCCTACTGAATATGAATTAAATAATTTCATAAATGTCATCATGAAAAATGCAGCTAGAATAACTCCAACATATGGAATCATCATAATTCCCATTGAAATCATGAAAAATACCATATTTAAAACACATAATACAATAAACCATCCAACAGTTTTAAACCAGCCGATTTTTCCGATATCATTAAAAACTTCAAAGAAGTCCAATCCGTCAGAAAAACTGTTATTAGCTGCCATTCTTGCAACTCCCAAATTAGTAAAAATTGACTGAATAACTGTTACAACAACTGTTACTAAAAGAATAATCAAAAAAGCAAACATGAAGCTGGAAAGCAAATCTGGAGGAATATCTGTATTTCCATATTGAATATAAGGAGAGATATCAGTAAATATTTTTAATATCCCGCTTCCAAGAATTGTAATAAAAATAATAATTCCAGGAACAATCCCATAAACAATACTTAAAGCAAGATATTTAAAAAAGTTTGAAATATCCCTGCCTACTTTAAAATCAGGAATCTTTTCTTCAAGATTTATCCCACATTCAATTACAGAAACAGAAAATCCCATAAGATATACGAAAAATATAGAGCTAATCAAAACAGATATAACAATTACGCCAGGATTATTCCCTGCAAATGAAGAACAAACTGAATACAAAACAGAAAAAACACTCAAAACTCCAATCATTGCAAACTTGTTATAGTCACATAAAGGATATGCAAATGATTTTTTAATATTTTCTCCCAAATCCATATTAAACAACCTCTAAAAATAAAAATATTCTATGTAACTATTTAACAGTAAAGCTATATTAAATTTTAGATTAAAAAAAGAAATGGTTTATATATTTGAATATAATAAACCAACACATCTGTAATAAAACAGATAGAAATAGGACATAACAATAAATGAAGCAATAATAGAACCTGCAACTGGAATAATCACTGAAATTCCAGCTCCGACAAGAGTTATGATAAAGCCAACAATCATCAGTAAAATTAACCATCCGATGCTTTTAGCTATTCCTATTTTCTTTAAATCTTTAAAAACTTTAGAAATATTTACTGCCTCAAAAATATCATCATATTTAGATAATCTGGCCATTCCAATACTGGAAAACAACATGAAAATTACAAAAAGCACAATTGCTGTAACAACTGTAATTGACATGGAAGTTAAAAATGAATTTGAAATTGAATAGATGCCAGTTTCATAATATGATTTTATTATTCCTGCCAAAGACTGTAAAAATCCGGAAAAATAAGCTGTAATATATACAAGAATTAATGGAACTATAAAGTAGCAAAACTGAATTACAAATAATTTTAAACCATTGACAAAGCCTGTTTTAAAATCAAAATCAGGCAGATCATCACACTTCCTAAAAGCATAGTTTACAACATCTAACCCATAGCCTAAAATTAAAATAATTGCAACAAATGAAACAACATTTAAAATTATCTGTAAAACTGAACTGTTAGCTATTGAAACATTAAGAGTAGCTAAAACAACAACAATACCGAATATTGCAAATTTTTTAATATCACTAACCGGATATTTAAATGAATCACTAAAAATCTCACTTATATTCATCTAAAACACTCTCAATGAAATAATATTGATAATTAACTATTTAAAATTAATCGTAAAAAAAAGAAAAAAAATTGGTTTTATTCAATAGCTGAATATAATAAACCAACTGATCTGTATGCAATAAATAAATTATATGTTGAAATTAAAAATGCTGAAATTAAAATACCGACAGATGGAATTGATGAAATAAATGTTTCAATAAAGGTAAGAATAGCTACAATGACAAATAATAAAATCATCCAACCAATAACTTTACCTATACCAATCCTTTTTAAATCACGAGCTGCTTCAGGAATATCAGCACCTTCAGACAAACTGTTATACTTGGCAAGTCTGCAAATTCCCATATAAAATAATAATGAGAAAATAACAAGCAATATTATACCTATAATAATAGTTATTGCTGCAGAACTTACTAAAGACATCATTAAATCTTCAGAAACCATATTTACAAAATTAGAACCATATTGGGAAGCATAAGTTGCAACTTCAATATACTGATTAAAGAAACCAGTTGCAAAAGCTACAATAAGAGTTATTATTATCGGAATAATGTAGTATACAATAAGCATTACTATCATTTTTAACCCGTCAATAATATTTTCCCGCAAATCCAAATCAGGAATTTCATCAGATTTTACAAGAGCCTTTTTTACAACACTTACACTATATCCTGAGGTTATAATAGATGCTACAGCAGCAACAATACCTAAAACAGAAGAAATTATTGCATTTCCAATTTCTAAAGAACCTAATGAAGATACAACCATTACAATACCAATTATGCAAAATTTGGTCATATCGGAAAATGGATATTTTAAAGAATCATTGAAAATCTCAGTTAAACTCATTTTAAAGTCCTCCTTTTTAAATTAATTTAAATAAAAATCACTCAAACTGTGAGTTAATATTTATTTATTGAAAAATAAGTATTTAAACATATTGTATAAAATATTCGGGAAAACTTAAAAAAAGCCTCAAACAAACCAGAAAAAATAAAAAAAGAAGAAAAGTTATCTGATAAAAGATAATTAAATTTAGTTGTCTACACCAAAGGATTTTTTAAGTAAATCCACGTTTACATATCCTTCCTTGTAGATTTTACCAGTAGTTAAATCATTAATAACTACTTCTGCAGGAGCAAACATTCCTTTATCGATTTTGTAGAAGTCAAATTCAGCTTCTTTAAATACATCGAAGAATGGTTTACCATATCCGTCAGCTGCAGAGGAAGGTAATTTAGCTGCAACATCAGCTATATCATCATTTTCATCAGATTCAACATAGTAGTAAGTTCTTCCACCAAATAAAACTGCATCGTTAGTTTTACCCATAGCTTTAAGTCCGTCCGGGTCAATTGGTGCAATAGGAGCAATACCTGCAGCATGTTTTACTTTAGTTACATCAAATTTAATAGCTTCCAACATTTTGTAGGTTCCGTTTTCAACAACTCTTCCGGAAATTTGGATAGAACCAACAAGAGAAGAGGTAGGAGCTACAAGTAAGTAAACATCTTTAACATCTACATTACATTCATCAGCAATGTATTGTGCAACATCTTCACCAGGCAATACATCAGCTTCTAAAGTTAAAATAGCTAAATCAGCTTCTGTGTCTTCATAACCAATTTCTTCATAGGTTTCAGCCGGTTTTTTACAGATTGCTCTAGCAGGACCAGAACCAAGTGCAAAGAAATCTCCTACAGATACAGACCATCCTGCTTTTTGAGATCCTAATGTAGAAATAGCTGGAGAATCAGTTTTAATTTTTACTGAAGGAAGAGCGAATTTTTCAGATAAATCACCAGGAATAGAAATTCCAACATCAGCAAGACCACCAAGACAAACTTTAGTGTAAAGTTCACCTGCTTTAAAACTTCCATCAACATTTACACCACAATCAATGATTGTAGCACCATTTGACAATTGACTAACAGCAATGTTTAATTCATCTTGTTTTTCAATCATTACATCTACGGTTTTTTTAGCTTCTAAGTTTACACTTACCATTATTTAACCTCATAATTTACTAAAATAAAATATATTTTTATTACTATTAATATTTACCTAAATGAATCTTAGATTCATCATATCTGCTTTCAGGTTCTTTATTTTCTTTAGGATAACCAATAGCTATTACTGAAAATGGAATAATATGTTCTGGAATATTAAAATACTGCCTTAAACTATTTACTCTATCTTCAATCGGGTAAAATCCTAACCATACTGCACCCAGACCCTCAGCAACTGCCTGAAGCAGTATGTTTTGTGTACAGGCAGACAGATCCTGCTGAATCATAGGCATAACAACATTATCCCTTTTCGTATTTCCCAAAACAATAATCAGTTTTTGAGCATTTTCAGCTGGTCTTGCATATCTGCTCATTTTAGAAACAGCTTTTAAATCCTTTTTATCAGATACCACAATGAATTCCCATGGCTGGGAGTTGAAAGCTGAAGGAGCCTGCATTCCTGCCCTGATTAAATTTTTTATTTTATCTGTACTAACTTTCTCATCAGTAAAACTTCTAACGCTCTTTCTTTTAAATATCATGTTCACTGTATCACCTTACTCATTAATTCACCCATTTCATCATTTTTAAAAGGATAATTTTTACTGTCCATCAGCATATGAATCTGATCTGCATAATTTATAGTAATATCCTCATCAGCCAGTATATAATCTCCACCTCTGGTAATTGAAACTACAATACATCCTTTAGGAAAAGGAATATCCTTAATTGGCTTACCTGTATACTTCCAGCCAGAAGGAACAACATATTCCGATAAAATATGCTTTGAATGGTCTTTTATAAAATCATGATTATTTTTAGCCAGTAATCTTTCAAATAAAGACTCATAAATCGGACGGTTATTCAGCAGCATAGGAACAGCATATGCAATAATAGCTACAATCAGCATAGCTACCAGAGATTCTGTTGATCCGCACATTTCAGAAAGCAAAACAACCCCTGTAATCGGAGACCTTACGGTAGCTGCAAAAAATCCGGCCATTGAAATAACAATAAACTTGTATATCAAATAACTTTCAAGACCAAAAATAGGAATTACAACAGAACCAAAAATAGCTCCAATAAATGCTCCTAAAACCAGTAGAGGCAAAAATATTCCTCCAGGAGTTCCTGCTGAAAAAGACACCACTGAAAAGAGATATTTGGCTACAAGTAAAAATATCAAAATACCTAATGGCGGAATAGCTACATCAAGCATATCCAGCATGAAATGTCCTCCGTCAAGAATTTCAGGAATAAATAGTGCTACAACACCAGATATTAAAAATACACATATGAATTTAATTTCAAGTGGAATATTAGACATTTTAGCCAATCTGTCATTTGCCCTAATCATTCCAACATTGTAAACATAACCTAAAATACCTAAAAGCAGTC
The DNA here is from genome assembly GCF_000016525.1 of Methanobrevibacter smithii ATCC 35061. Taxonomy (NCBI): domain Archaea; kingdom Methanobacteriati; phylum Methanobacteriota; class Methanobacteria; order Methanobacteriales; family Methanobacteriaceae; genus Methanobrevibacter; species Methanobrevibacter smithii. The sequence continues at coordinate 1,772,530 of NC_009515.1, read as the reverse complement.
CTAAAACAATCAAAAGCCAGTAAGATGACAGCGGAAGATTATGTAATGGGAAATTCAGAACTGTTGCCTGTCCAAAAAATGATTTGGATATAAAATCAGCAACAACTGATGCAGTCAATGCTATAAAAATTAGTGTTTTATCAAAACTATGATTGATTTCTTCAATTATAAAAATCACTCCAGCTAACGGAGCATTAAAAGCCGCTGTAATACCTACAGTTGAACCGGCTAAAATAAGTCTCAGTTCATCTGTTCTTGATTCCTTAAAAATTCTGGAGATTCCCTTTCCGGCCATTCCTCCTATTTGAACAGAAGGACCTTCAGGACCTAAAGACAGACCACCCAGTGCAGTTAAGACTCCGGCACTAATCTTAGCTGTTAAAATTTTCAACCAGTTAGTGTTTAAAAAACCTTTAACCTCTGCATTGATTTGCGGAATACCACTGCCAATACTATCAGGTTCCCATTTTACTAAAAAAGCTGTAAATAATCCTAAAATAGCTAATATGATAAACCATGCTATAATTAAAAAGATATTTCCGTTGATGAATTCCAAAAAATTTCTTAAAATACTTTCTGATGAGTATAAAAGAAATCTATATAAACAAACCATTATTCCGGCAAAAATACCTACAAATATTCCCTGAACAGCCAGTTTGAAAATATGTTTCGGATTATCTACAACTGACCTTAATGTCTTTTGAAGCATTTTCATAGTATAATACTTTATACCTAATAATATTTAAAAAATTAGTTAGATGACCGCCATGTGTTTCCACATTTTGCACATCTGATAAAATTTGTTGGAGCTTCATCTGCAGACCTTGTTTGTACTGTCCACCAGTAACCTTTAGTTCCGCCACATTTATAACATGTAATTGTTGTAGTAGGCAATGCTACATTCTTATTATCAGTAACTATTACTTCTGCTTTAGGATTTGTTTCTCCCTTAACTTCATACTGGTCTTTAACTTCATCAGATAAAGATCTTTCATATCCGCACTTGCATTTTAATTTTTTATTCATAGGAAGTAATATAGCTCCACATTCAGGACAAAATTCCATTACTTAATCACCTTATCTTATTTTATTTAATTGATTGAGTATTTATAATTTATTATGTTTATGCTACTGACAGAATAAGAAGAAAATATTGCTTAATTTTTATGTAAAAATGTTAAAGAAATACTGATAAATTAAAATTTTAAAAAAAAGAAGTTAAATGTAGAAGGATTAGCCCTCTACCATAATCAGCTTCCCTGACGATGGATCTTTATAAACTTTTCCCAGCTCAGTGAAACCTTGTCCAGAACTTTGAGATGTGTCTGGAGTATCATTTAATTCTTGACCTTGTGTAACTTCTGAAACCTGTTTCATAGATTCCATAACTGCCTGCTTTTGATCTTGGCTCATGTCGGAAAAAATAACGCTTTGCATATTCCAACTAATTACAACAAATATTAAAAAACCTAATGCAAGAACCAGCATTGCATCAACAAGGTTTGTTGTACCTGCCATAGGATCTATGTCATCATCAGAAGATTTTCTCCTTCTTTGTTTTCTTCTAACCATAAAATCACTGTTTATTCATGAAAAAAAGAACTGCATCAGATAACGCATCTAAATCAGAAAGATATTGGTCATACCAACCTCTTCTAATTTTAGAAATAAAATAACATAAAGCACCGGAACCGATACCCACAACAGTAGTATCGAATGCAATAGTTAATGCATCTGCAAGGGTATTTACATCTCCAGCACCTAATGCTGCAAGACCCGGACCTAATGGAATTAAAGTACCCATTAATCCTAATGTTGGTCCGACACGGGTAATAATATCTGTATTTCTTAAACTTTTATCAATTTTTTCTTCTTCATGTTCTACTAATTTACGAGCTAAAGCTTCTCTAGAATCACTATCTAGTGCTTCTGATTTTGCAATCTCAGTTAAAACTTTCTTTTGAGATTTTGGAATATCGGAACCAGATATAACATTCATCAAATCATCAACAGAAGCTGCTGTATTAATTTTAAATATTAAATCCCTTATCTTTCCGACACCTACTTTTTTCATTGATGTGTATTCAGATATGAATCCACCTAAAGCAATAACAGAAACAACAGCAATTATTAATAATAAAACCATTACAGGAATTGTTAAACTTTGAGATATAACATTTAAAGCTCCGCTTAAATATTCTGTACCAGGTATTGAACTCATTTAATATCACCTAAATATTTATTTTAATAAATTATCACTTCTTTTATATAAAACTACACCTACAATCACTAAAGCAACTAAAGCAACTAAAATTAAAATTAAAGATTGAGAATCAATCATAGTTACTCCGCCAAATTGCCCCTGCATTGCTTGGGCAATACTTGGTATTACAATAGCTGACAGCAAGAAATAAGCACCTAAAAATAACATGAAATTTCCCAATACAATAGGATAAGGCTTATCTATAAATTTAATGATAGTATTGGATACAAAATAGGTTACAATCATAACAACTAACAATGCTGCTGCAACATATTTACTTAAACCCATAAATGAAAAACCTACAGTAGGTGCTACAATTAAAACAGAAGCAATAATCGCTCCAAAACAACATGGACAAGGAGCAACAACCGCTAAACAGGTAGCAGTAGTTGTATTTTTATCATGAACTTTCCATTCTCTTATAGTAAACAATCCCGCGATAATCATGATAGATGCCATAATTATATAAAAAACAGTATTATAACTATAAATAGCTTCAGTAATCTGTTCAGCAAAGAATGATGCAACATATGTACATAATAAAACACCACCGCCATAACCGACACAGATACATGCAAATAATTTTTTTGACAAGTTAGCAAGACCAGACGCCAAACCAATTTTTATTCCAAATATGATTACGGCAGCCAGTACACCAAATTGCCACATTACACTCATCATATCCATATTTATTTCCTCAATATAATCAATAATACATTAATTACGTATTTACCATTTCTACTTTAAACTATATAAAATTTATTTTAAAAAAATAAGAGAATTGTAAAATTCTCTTTTAAATTTTAATCTACTTTTACTGTATTTCCAACTTCGAAATCATTCCAATATGAAGTAATGATATATTCTCCAGGCATTAATCTTATATTCAATGACGCCATACCTTCATCATCAGTTACTCTGTAATAGAATCTACCATTTATATTAAATGATATATTTTGCTTAGCTAACGGATTGCCCCGACCGTCTAATGTCTGCACAGTAAAGTTGCTGCCGTCAAGATATTTCATGGAAAGATCACTTGTTACTAAAGTCGGCAATACATTTATATTATTACCTATATCCAGACCGTCAACGATAGTGGTGATTATATAATTTCCAGGTCTTAAAGCAATGCCTAACCTGGCTATACCATTGCTGTCTGTGGTTTTTTGATAGAATACACCATTAATATTAAATGTAACCTCTTTGTTTATTGCAAGAGTTCCGTCTTTATTGTAAATTTTTACTTCAAAATTAGAATCATTTCTGTAGTACTTGGTTAAATCATTTGACTCAATTAAAGATTTAACAGTTATATTAAATCCTTTACTTTCACCAGTAACTGAATTAATAGCAGTTAAAATATACACATCAGGTCTTAAATTAATATTTAACCTAGCTACACCATTTTCATTTGTTTGACGTGTGTAAAATACACCATTAATGTTAAATGTTACATCAATGTTAGATAACGGTTTGCCATCAGTACCTAAGAAAGTTGCAAAGAATTGAGTTTCATTTTTATACATTTTAACAAGGTCTTTACCTTCAATAGTGGTTTTAACAACAACTTTTGAATAAACAGACATATTGCCGTACATTGTTGTTACATCATATGTTCCAGGCATTAGGCCAATTGCCAATGATGCAAATCCATTGGAATCAGTTGTTTTATTGTATTTTTTACCATTTACAGTAAATGTAATGGTTTTATTAGCTATCGGATTTCCAGCACCATCTTTTAAAGTAGCATTAAGTCTTTCTGATCCGCCATAATATTTTTCAAGATCTTCAACTGCTAACTGTATGTTTTCACGTTCTACAACAAGTATCTGATGTAATGCAAGAATAGTTGAACCTGTAGACTGGAAAAATACAGTGTTATTGTCTTTAGTTAAACCATCGGTGTTGAAAGTATAATAATCAATTGAATTTGAAGTCTTATTCCATACATCACTTTTTATTTCACCATTAAAAACAATGTTTCCTTCATTTTTTTGTCCGCCTGCTGCAAAAACATATAATGTGGAGTTAATCATTGAAGTGGAGTCAATGTTAAATTTAGTATAAGCTCCGACATCCAAATTTTTATTATTTGTTTTAGAAAGTAAATCTGCACCTTCACTCATATAAACAGTTTTACTAGCACCATTTTCATTATTAGTTAAAAGTAATAAAGAACTTGGATAAACAGCAGTTAAACCACTTGTTTTATTTAAAGTAAAAGTATTTAATCCTTTATTGATTAAATCTGTAACATTATAAACTGCAAGTCCGTAGCCGTGTTTGCCGTATGCTCCTAAATTAGACTGGTCACGGTAATGGGCAATTGGTGTAATGATTTTATTATTGAAAGTAACTATCCAATCACTTACATCAGCTTGCTTATTCCAATTATATGAAACATATAACAATCCTTCTTTTAACTCCCCTTTAAAATCAATATTCCATGTGTCGCTTCCATTTGTACTTTTGGATCCTAAATATGATGAATCATCTTTATTTAAAATAATTACATCACCAGTAATATCATAAACACGTGTAATTGTAGCATTCATGGCAGGATATGCCAAATCTTTTCCTAAATTACCGTTATAAACCACCATAAAATTACTGCTGTTGGTGTCATTTAAAATACCGTTTTTATCTTCAACAATAACTCTGTAAACAACATTGGTATTATTGTTTCCTAAAACAGTATTTTCATCAATTGGTCTAATAAAAGAATCTATTATATTTACTGATTTGGAAGAATTAGCTTTTACAAAATCAACCAAATAAGAACCAACAACACGGCCATTATCATAAACATAAACAGTTACATTAGTTAAATCCTTGTTAATGCTGTTAACTGTAATAGTTAAATTATTAGTAACACCAGCATAAATAGAATTTTTATATTCTGAAGCAATATTAGTAGTAACCACAGGAGATTCTCTGTTAATCACTTTAAGTAATTGAACACTTGATTTAATAGAACCATATCCCTGAGATAATGCAGAATATGTAAAATCACTATTATCACCTTTTTGGAAATAATCTGTAACATCCCATTTATTATATATATAATAATCTTTCACAATAGTGTCTTCTGGAATAAACAGTTGATTATCATTAAACTTATATGCTCCGTTATTGCTAGACAACATTATTGCTTCAAAGTTAACTTCCCCTATGTCACCAGTGTAATTTTTTGTATAAATTAAATTGCTTACAGTGCCCTGAGTCCATGACATTCCTACATTTAACCAATATGTGATACTATCGCTGTCCCCGTCATTATATGCAATAAATAATCCAATCATTTTTATTCGTCCATCAAAAGCTTTACCTTCAAATGGAGTGCTAGATACATCTATTTTAATTTTTGAATTAGGACCTAAATATTTTAAATCACCTAAAACATCATAAACCATTTGATAATCAGAATACTGTTTTGTAGTATGATTATTAATCACATACACATTCGGATCACCAGCCTGATTACCAACATAAGTTAAATTTTCATATCCCAATACCTTACTATTTCCTGCTGTGTTTAATGTAGTATTTGAGTGTAAAGCATAGGTTTCCGAATTTCCACTACCTGAATAGATATTTACAATTACCTTAGCAGAAGTAATTTCCTGCACACCATCAGGAATTGTATATTCAAGACTTCCTGTGGTACTCCAAGGGTTTGTGCTTATTAATTCTGCATCACCTGAAACAGTACCCTGATCAATTTCAGGCATTGAATCAGCTGTTTCTGCAAATGCACCATTAATTGTTAACAAACCAACAATCAATGCAACCAATATAAAAAAAAATTTGTTTTTAACATTCATCTTTCTATAACCTCTTTTATAAGGATTCAATTTATTAAACAATGAAAAAAATTGTTTAATGAACTTTATTATAAAAAATGTAATATAAATAGGTATTTAAAGTATTACTTATAAATTAATAATTTCAAAAAAAGTAATACTTAAAATTTAGCTAAAATAAAAGTATTACTTAAATCTATTTTTTTATCAGAGAAGTAATACTAATATAGTTAAATTTATTAAATTTTAAATCAATAAAAATAAATATTGAAACAGAACTTTTAAAATTTTTATTTTTTATTAAAAAAGAATAGAAATATGGTGATTTAAACAAATAAGCTGATTATGTTTCAATAGGAGGTAATATATGAATTTAGGTAATAAAAAAAATTTTTCACCTATAATACCATTTATAATAATATTAGCAATAATTATATCATTAAGTCCAACGGCAATATTTGCACAGGAAAATGCAACAAACTCTGAAATTCAAAATATAACTGAAACAACTGCTGATAACATAGAAATCAACTTGGAAGAAAACAGTATCTGTGAAAATAATTCTCAGGAATGCAGCTTCCCATCTTATAAAATATCTTATAGTAATGTAATTAAAGAAAATAACCTTCCTAAAAAGGCATTGCTAATAAGCGATAATCCTGGGACAAACATATTAAATGATGCTGCCTGTGATGTCTTAAACACATACAAAGATGTAGATATACAGGTTAGAAGCTGTAATCAAGTTTGTAAAATGAATGAAAATGAATTATACAATCTTGTTGAAACTAGCGATATTGTTATTATTAACTGGTTAACTTCTGATGCTGATTCAGTATTTACTAATTTACTACTAAAATATCCAAATCTATCAAATAAAGAACTGTTTTTATTTTTAGAAACATCCAGTAGCTCTCAAGCAAAGAATTTACACTTGGTTAGAAATTCAACAATAAATCATGAAAAAATATTTTCAGATAAAAGCATATATACTGAAGAATTTTTAAACAATTACTTTTCAATGACTAAAAGAGGGCAAAATTACGATATATATTATGAATATATTACAAATGGAGATGGAAAATTAGTTAATGCAGAATTTAACAAAGCAGTGTTATATAAAAATTACAATAACAAAGAAAATCAAATAAATGAAATATTGTGGGCTTTAAATATTACCGGATACGAATGCAAATATTCCGATCCGCGTTTTAGTAAAACCTATGAATACGGAATATTTAGAGAACAGTACATGACACTTGAAGAATATAAAAAGAAATATTTTGATTCCTCAAGACCATATACTGTGGGTTTACTTGAAAGTAATATGTATGTAAGCAACGGTCAATTACAGCCATACTATGCATTAATCAAATCATTAGAAGCTAAAGGATGTAATGTTATTCCCGTTGTAGCAGCTGGCGGGTCTGAAAACCAGTTAAAAGTAATGGTAAAATACTTTACCAATGCTCCAAGTTATGAAGCCTATTTAAATAATCCGTTGAAATATACAAATAATGTCAATGCAATAATTTCAATGCCGGCATATGGTATTGGAGGAAATTTATTTGATAATACAACAAAGTACTTTGAAACTGCTGGAGTTCCAGTATTTCGTGCGGTCCATTCTGATTATGTCAGCAATGAAGAATGGGAATTAAGTGCTACAGGACTTCCTGGAAATCGTAGTGATAAATGGTGGCATGTAGCAATTGGTGAAGCACAGGGTATTATTGAAGCTACATTTGTTGGAGGAGTTACCCATGAAATTTCTTCAAAAACCGGAGCTCAGTTAAGCGGTTTTAAAGCTCATGAAAAAAATATTGATTTGTTTACTAAAAGAATTGTTTCCTGGATAAATTTACAATATACAGTTAACAGTGACAAAAAGATTTCTTTAGTTTACTTCAACTATCCTCCAGGAAAACAAAATATCGGATCAAGTTATTTAGATTCAATTACAAGTGTTTATAATCTATTATATGAACTTAAATCACAGGGATATAATGTGGGAAAACTCCCAACAACTGTTAAGGAACTTGAAGACATGATGATTAAAAGCGGTATTAATGTAGCAACCTGGGCTCCTGGAGAATTGGAAAAATTATCCAATCAGCCAAATATCGTATTATTGCCAGTTGCAGAATATGAAAACTGGTTTAATAGTTTGGAACCAATTTCTAAAGTTCAAGTTATTGAAGGTCCTGTTGCATATATTGGTCAGTTAGCTAGAAATGCAATAGCTATTAATTATACCTCACCAATGAAAGATATAATTAGTGATTGGTATAATGGCGTCAAATCATTATTGCCTGAAAATTATACTGAAAGTGGAGTCATGCTTCTAGATAAAATCGTTGCAGCTTTAAACAAATACTTACAAAGCGGAAATGATAGCGATTATCAGGAATATTTATCTCTTAAATCCCAATGGAAAGCATTGAATATTCCTGGATTAAACGGATGGGGAAAAGCTCCTGGAAACATTATGACAGTTACAAAAAATGGAGTAGCATACTTTGTAATTCCCGGTTTAAAATTCGGTAACATATTCATAGCTCCAGAACCTCAAAGAGGATGGGAAGCTAAATCAGATTTACTATATCATAGTTCTGCAGTAGCACCTACACACCAGTATCTGGCTGCATATTATTATATGCAAAAAGAATATTCCTCAGCTATGGTTTTTATTGGAAGACATGCAACACATGAATGGTTACCTGGAAAAGAAGTTTTACTGTCAACAACTGACTATGGATCAATTGTAGTTGGTGACGTTCCACAGATATATTTCTATATTTCTGACGGATTAGGAGAAGGATTAGAAGCAAAAAGAAGAGGATTTGCAGTTATGATTACTCATTTAACCTCACCTTTAGCTTATACCAGTCTCTACGGCAACCTAACTGCAATAGCTAATTTAATAAATAAATATGAAAATACTACCGATAAAACTCAAAAAGATACAATAGCTTCCAACATTAAGTTATTAATTGAAAAAAATAATTATATTCAATCTATGGGATTAACTCAGGAGGAATTTGAAAAATTAAATTTAAATGAAGTGGTTAAAGCTGCAGATAAATTTTTATTTGAAGTTCAAAATACCCTTTACCCACTAGGTTTGCATGCTATTGGTCAAAATTGGACAGTAACTGACATCAGTCGTAGCGTAGTTGCTGCACTGTCCCAGGAGTTTACATATGATGGAATAACCACAACAATATTTGATGAAGTTGCAAAATACCTCTTTTCTAAAAAATATTCTGAATTAAATGCCTTAGAAAGAGATAAAGTATTAAACACAAGTGAACAAATAGTAGCCGCATTAATATTCTCAAACAGTACTACAGTAGCTAATGTTTTAGGTTCAGACAACCCTAGTTTAATTGCTGCAATGAATTATGCAAGGTATTATATTTCTTTAATCTATGCTTCCATAAACAATGAATTAACATCATTTATTAATGGATTAAATGGTAAATATATCCCTGTTGTATCTGATGGAGATGTAATTAATATTAATTCACTTCCAACTGGTGGGAATTTCTTCCATGATCAATCACAGGAACTGCCAACAGAAGAAGCATATAACTATGCCAAAACACTGACATTGCTTACACTGTCATCTCTTAATGAAAAAACACAAAAAATTGCAATGGGAATTTGGTGTGTTGAAACAGCAAGAGATAACGGTGCATTGATTTCAGTAGTATTATATCTGTTAGGTATGCAACCTGTTTATACTTCATCTCCAAGTGCCGGAGGTAAAACTGAAGATGGTGACAGTGTCGGTACCAAAACTAAAATAATGCCAAAATTTGTCGGGTTAAAAGATTTGGTCAGACCTGAGGGATGGGCTAAAAAAAGAATAGATATTGTTGTCATTACAAGCGGTAACTTTAGGGATTTATACAGTACCCAGGTTTCCTTATTAGACAATGCATTTAGAGTAGCTTTAGCCAGATCATATTTAACTATCATTAATAATAAAACATTGATGGAAAGTAAATATGGAAAAGACATGAAAGAAGCATTGGATAAAGTAATGGAAGGCATTGGATATTATGGAGTCGGATCTGAATCTTTTGATGAAAATTATGTAGCCCGTCATTGGGTTAATGATTTTATATACTACAAAGATTTGGGCTATAATAATACATATGCTGGAGAAGTAGCTATTACCCGCGTATTTGCACCGCCAAATGGAGATTATGGAGCAGGTATTGCCAAATCCGTTTCATTAAGTTGGACATGGAACAATACCAATGATTTAGCTAAATTTTACTTAGGCAGAATGGGAAATATGTACTCTAAAAATTACTGGGGCGAAACAAATCCTGTAGTATTTGCAAGAGTTCTCAATAATACTGATGACATTATCGTCAGCCGTAATACAAATGTTTACGGCGTTGCAGATAATGATGATTTCTTTGATTACTGGGGCGGTCTTTCAATGGCAGTTTCATATATTAATGGAAAAACTCCTAATATGAATGTGTTAATGTATGGTAATAAAGACAAACCATATATCAGTTCCATTGAAACTGTATTGTCTAAAGAAACAGCAACCCGATACTTCAATCCAAATTGGATACTTGGAATGATGAATGAAGGATACAGCGGAGCACGTTATATCTCAAATAAATTCCTGAATAATTTATTTGGATGGGCTGTAACAAGACCAAATGCAGTAAACAACTGGATGTGGGATGAATCATATAATGTTTACATCAAAGACAAATACAATTTAGGAGTAACTGACTGGTTACAAAGCGGAAACAATAATTATGCATTTATTTCATCTGCAGGAACCCTTTTAACTGCTGCATATAACGGTTACTGGCAAACAGATAAAGGAACACTGGAAAATTTAGCAACAATGTGGGCAAATTCCATAATTGTAAACGGTGTTGCATGCTGTGACTGTAGCTGTGGTAATATAGCTATGTTAAAATGGGCTACACAATATATTAATCCAGATTTACTGGCTAAATTTAATGACCAACTTTATCAGGCTACTCAAAATAACATTTTTGCCAATTCATTTGTTCCGACAAATTCAAATAATCCAGATTCAAATGAAGAAAGTCAAAGTTCATCAAAAGCTACAAGTACAACACAATCCAGTATTATAAGCTATGGAGGATCCAACTCTCAAATATCTTCAAGTATTGGTATTGACAGTTCCCAAAATCCATCCTCTTCAAGCAGTGAAGTTTCAGCTTCTGAACAGGAATCCGGAAAATCTTATGAAGTATCTAAAGACACATCTTCCAGTTCATCTACAAAAGGAGATATGCCTATATCACTTATTATCTGCATTGTTGTAATGGTGCTAATATTTGGTTACGGTTATTATAAACGAAAAAATGAAGAGTAAAACACTAAATTAATAATTTTTTCTTTTTTTCTTTTTTTTATTATTCTTTAATTTCTTTAAAAACCTGAATTTTTACTTATTAATAAATATTAACTTTAATAAAATACTGTTTTTTATTGTAAAAACATATAAACATTTAAAGCTAATAAGAAACATATATTATTATTAAAAATAAAATGAGGCCAATTTATGTTTTGGAATGAGAAAATCGAATGTATGTCAAGGGAAGAACTTGAAGAACTACAATTAAAAAAGCTTCAAAAAACAGTGAAACTAGCTTTTAACAAAATTCCATATTACAATAAAAAATATACTGATTGTGGAGTTTTCCCAGAAGATATTGAAACTTTAAAAGATATTGAAAAACTGCCGTTCATCACAAAAGATGATTTAAGAGAAAGCTATCCTTATGGTCTTTTTGCAGTTGACATGAAAGACATAAAAGAAATACATTCATCTTCAGGAACTACCGGAAAACCTGTAGTATCCGGATACACCAGAAAAGATTTAGATACCTGGGCAGAAACAACTGCAAGAGGATTGGGAATGATGGGTGTTGGTGAAAACGATATTATTCAAAATACCCACGGATACGGATTATTCACAGGAGGATTTGGTGTCCATTACGGATCACATAAAGTTGGAGCAACAATAGTTCCCATATCAACAGGACAGACCAGAAGACAAATTGAAATAATGAAAGACTTTGGAGTAACCTGTTTAATTGCAACACCGTCATATGGAATTCACTTGGCTGAAGTAGCTGAAGATGATGGAATCAATCCCAAAGATATGAATCTTAAAGCTATCGGATTTGGAGCTGAAATGTGGAGTGAAGAAATCAGACAAAAATTAGAAAATCTCTTTGGAGCACCTGCATACAACATTTACGGACTGACAGAGCTTATGGGACCTGGTGTAGGAGTGGAATGCAGTGCTCAAAAAGGATTGCATATAGCTGAAGACATTTACTATCCTGAAATAATTGATTCCACAACCGGCAAAACATTAGGAGAAAACCAAAAAGGTGAACTTGTATTAACAAACCTTGAAAGAGAAGGAATGCCTATAATCAGATTTAGAACAAAAGACCTGACTTCACTTACCTATGAGCCATGTGAATGTGGAAGAACAAGTGCAAGAATGAGCAGAATAACCGGTAGAGCAGACGATATGATTAAAGTAAAAGGAGTAGCTATATTTCCATCCCAAATAGAAAAAGCATTACTTAAAGTAGGTGATGTAGAGCCTCATTATTTAATTATAGTTACAAGACCTGGAACTTTAGACCAAATAGAAGTAAAAGTGGAAGCTTCCAAAAACCTTTTCTTTGATGGAGTAAAGGAAATGGTCGATATTCAAAGCAAAATAGCTAAATCTATTGAAAATGAAACTGGAATAAGAGTAAAAGTAACATTAGTTGAACCAAAAAGCCTTCCAAGATATGAAGGAAAAGCTAAAAGAGTTATAGATAAAAGAAATTTACACTAAGGGGATTAAAATGAACAATATGAAAGTAAAACAATTATCAATATTCTTACAAAACAAAAAAGGAAGCTTATATGATGTTCTTGAAACATTATCTGAACATGATATAAATATAAAAGCACTTTCACTTGCAGATACTTCTGATTTTGGCATATTAAGAGTTGTAGTAGATAATCCTCAAAAAGGAGAAAAAATACTTGAAGAAAACTATCTAGTCAAAACAACTGACATAGTAGCTATTGAAATGACAGATTCACCTGGAGGATTATCATCTGTTTTAAAAACTATAAAAGAAAATAACTTAGATTTAGAGTATTTATATGCATTTACTCATGATAAAAAAGATAAAGCAATTTTACTTTTACATACTGATAATTTAAATGCTTTAATAGATGCTTTAATTAAAAATGAAATAGTTATAGTACCTCCAGAGGAAGTCTATAACTTATAAAAAAGGTAAATTTTTTACCTTTTTAATTTTCCTTATCTGCCGGCGGAGTGTAAACACGACTAGCTAATTCACTGTCAAGTGTATACATTAAATCAACAGAATTTTGTGCTCTTTTTACTTTACCTACCAGTTCCATTGCATTTTCTTCTTCTTCAACTTGTTCTTCAACAAACCATTGCAGGAAATTATTGGTAGCATGATCTTTTTCTGTAATAGCAATATCAACTAAATTATTAATAAGACCTGTTACAGTTTGTTCATGAGACAATACATGTTCAAATGCAGCTAATGGAGAATCCCATTCAGTTTGAGGTCCTTCAATAGCATCCAATTTAACAGAACCTCCTCTTCTAATTATATAGTCATAGATTTTCATTCCATGTTCCAATTCTTCTTGAGCTTGTACTCTCATCCAATTTGCAAAACCAGGTAAATCGTCATCTTCAAAATAAGAAGCCATTGACAAATAGAGATATCCTGAATACAATTCTGCATTTACTTGTTTATTTAATTCTAATTCCATATTATTAGAAAGCATATTATCACCTTTACTAAATAATTGGATATATCTATTATATAAAGTTTGAGATTATACGAATAAAAATAAACAAACTATATTAAATTAAAAAATTAAAAAAATATATAAAGTGTGGTAATATGGTTAAATGTGATAACTGCGGAGCATCAATTGAAGAAAGCGACAATTTTTGTATGAATTGTGGAAATAAAATTGAAAAAAACAATGAACATGACATACTTCCATTAGTAACCCTAATTAAATGTCCAAATTGTAAAAAACAGATACTGAATGAATGGAAATACTGTCGTTTTTGCGGATATGACACAAGCCAACCAAGCGGAACATCACTAATTAAAAAAATAGTTGATGATGTTGCTTATAATTCAAATGTTTTAAGATTTTGCACTACCTGCGGTAAAAAATATCATGACGACTCAAGTATCTGTCAAAATTGCGGAAGTGAAATTCCAAAACCAAAAGAAAATTATTTCGGAGACCTGTCTTATGAAAACTTCCAGCTACTCTATATAAACCAGATTCTTATTCCATTATCCGAACATTACAATACAAACTTTAGAAAAATTCTTATAAAAGACCATTTTAACATTTCATATGACGAAGAATCACATATACTGTATTTACTAATTGAATATGCAATACGTAATCCTAATGAAAATATTATCCCTTATTTTGAAAAAATATTAAATGAAACAAAAGAAAATTTTAAAGATATTGAAAAGGCTGTTTTAAATAAAGTAAAACCACAAATAGAGGAATTATTCAATAGTGAAGGGTTGACATTCAAAAACAAAAAACAAATTAGTGCTGCCGAATACCAAACTATTAAAACACCAATTACAACAGATAAACACGGAGGAGGTACAAAAGCACTGGCAACATTTGGTTTCGGACTATTGGGATATGCAGCTTCTTCAGGTGTGAAAACTGAGGTAAAAACTGAGAAAATTAAAACACAGGATGCTAAATACTGTTATACAACCATCAATATTTCAAAAAAATATGTGGATATTGATATTGCAGTATCCAGAGAAAATAACACTAAAGTTATTCTAAAATGGAGAAATATATCCCTATTTAGCGATGATGACTACTTTGTATTAGATTCCGGAGAAACCTTTAAATGTGTACTTTACAGTGATGAAATTAATGAAGTAATCACCTCATCACTTCTTGACGTTGCAGTTACCCACGATTCCAGATTAATCCATGAATACCGTCCGGAAATATTATTAAAAGTACAAAAATTTTTAAATGAGCTAATAAACCAGGAAATTAACAGTTCTAAAATAAATGAATCTTCAAAATCAACTGTTAATCTTGAAAAACTAATTGAAATGTATGACAAAGGATTATTAACCGATGAAGAATTTATTGCTATGAAGAAAAAAATTAATTAAAAAAAGAGGGTTTATTTAACTGCATTAATTACAGTTTTTCCACCCATATAAGGAACTAAAACATCAGGAACTTTAACACTGCCATCTTCCTGCTGATAATTTTCAAGTAAACAGCAGATAGTCCTTTCAGTAGCTATTGCAGTACTATTTAAAGTATGTAATGTTTGTGCATCTCCGGAACCTGCTTTTCCGAAACGTGTTTTAGTTTTTCTTGCCTGATAATCCTTACAGTTGGTACATGAAACTAATTCTCTGTAAGCCTTGGAACCTGGGAACCATGCTTCAAGATCATATTTGACAGCTGCATTATCATTAAGTGCTGAGGACACAATAGCTACTACATGATAATGTAGACCTAATTTCTGATATATTTCTTCAGTTACTTCAAGCAACTTTTTATGAGCATTTTTGGACTCTTCAGGAGTTGTGTAAATAAACTGTTCAATCTTTTCAAACTGATGAACCCTGAATATTCCCAGTGTATCTTTACCGTGAGATCCTGCTTCTTTTCTAAAACAGGTTGAAAGGGCACAGTACTGAATAGGCAAATCTTCAGGAGCGATGATTTCATCTCTGTGAAGTGCCGCTAAAGTCTGTTCTGCAGTAGCTATCAAATATAAATCTTCATCAGCCACTTTGTATAAAGTTTCTTCAAATTCTCCTAATTCAGAAGTTTCTGCAGCCACTTCTCCTTTAACAAAAAACGGAGTTTGAAGTGGAATATAACCTTTAGATTCCAATTCATTTAAAGCAAACTGAATTAAAGCCAAATTAAGATGTAAAATATCCCGTTTTAAATAATAAAACCTTGCACCAGCTATTTGAGCTGCTGTTTTCATATCTGCACCGTCAATTTTTTCAATTAAATCAACATGGTTTAACGGTTCAAAATCAAATTCAGGAATTTCACCGTATTCTTTTACAATTTTATTGTCATCTTCAGTATCAGAAATAGGTACATCCTCATCAATGATATTTCCTACTTTATATCTGTAATCATCACGTAATTTTTTATATTCCTCAATTTTAGGTCCTAATTCCTTAATTTCATTAGCTACTTCTTTAGATTGGGCAATTACTTCTTCCAAATTACCTTCCTGTTTAGCTTTTTTAAATGATTTAGATAATCTGTTTTTTTCAGAACGTAAGAAGTTTAATCTTTTTTCCCCTTCTCTCCATAAAGTATCATATTCAATAACTTTTTCAGCAGTTTCTGTTCCTCTAAATCTTTTTTTCTCAGAATCAAAAATTAATTCCGGATTTTCTCTGAATAATTTTATATCTAACAAATTATGTGTCCCCTAATTAGTTAATCATATTATAATTTATTTTTTTTATTTTTTATATTTAATGATTTCATATATTTAAAGCATAATCTATTTTTAAGATAATACTCATTTTAATTACTATATTTTCACATTAACAAAATATTAATTAATATAAATCCAAATTAAATAAAAATAATTAATTTTAAACATCAAAAAAGTTATAATTTGATTATAATATTAAAAATATCTTAAAAGTGACAATAAAAAAAGAAAAAGAAGAGATTAATAAAATCTCTTAAATTAAGATATTATTATTGTATTTCCTGTTTGGAAGTCATTCCAGTAAGATGTAATAATATATTTTCCACTCATTAATCTCATAGTTAATGAAGCAACACCATTATCATTAGTAACTTTATTATAAAACACACCATTTATGTTAAATGTAACATTTTGATTAGCTAATGGTTTACCTTGACCGTCTAATGTCTGTGCAGTAAAGTTACTGCCATCTCCATAAGTCATATTAAGGTCACGAGTAACTAAAGTAGGTAAAACAACTATATTGTTACCTACAGCTAATCCTTCATACATTGTTGTAATAATGTATTCTCCAGGCCTTAAATTAATTGCTAAACTTACTACACCATTTGAATCAGTTATTTTAGTGTAAAATACACCATTGATGTTGAAAGTTACATTTTTACCTACTGCTAAAGATCCGTTTTTATCATAAATAGTTGCTTGGAATTTAGAATTGTTTAAGTAATATTTAGTTAAGTCACTTTGTACAATTAAAGATTTTACTGTTATGTTAAATCCTTTTTCTTCACCAGTTACAGGATTGTAAGCAGTTAAAATGTACTCACCAGGTCTTAACATAATACCTAAATCAGCTACACCATCTTTATCAGTCTTTTTAGTGTAGAATACACCATGAATGTTAAATTTAACAGTAGTCTTAGTTAATGCTTTTCCTGTGCTGTCAGTGAACTTAACATAGAATCTAGTATCATTTTGATACATTTTAACTAAATCTTCACTTATAACAGTCGGATTAATAGTTACAGTAACATTCTTGGATATTTTACTGTATACCTCAGATTCATTATATGACACAGTTGCTGTATATACTTTAGAATCTAAATTAAGTCCCATAGAAACAGTACCATTATCATCAGTAGTTTTAGCATAAGTTTTACCATTAATAGTAAAATATATAATATCATTAACAATTGGCCTACCTTGGTAATCTGTTAATTTAGCAACTAAACGAGTTCCATCATGATAAATCATTACAACATCATCAACATATAAGTTTACATCCATATTTGGAATTACGGTTATGTTTCCTTTTTTAGTCATGGAAACATATTTAGCATCACCAGAGTAAGTTGTAGTGATATTATAATCTCCAACATCTAATCCAGGAATATTTACTTTTGCAGTTCCATTAATTATGTTTGCAGTGTATTTTTTACCTTCGATTTCAACAGTAACAGTACCTTCTGCATCTTTAGGTAAATCCACACCAACAGTAGAATTTACTCCCTCTTTAAATTCAGGAACAGTGACATCCATATTATAATCAGATATTTTCAATACAGTAAATTTAGTTGTGTTTTGAGCACTATTATAATTGTTATCACCTATATATTTAACAAATACATCATAAGTGCCTGCTTTAAGTCCGCCTATTACTTTAATTGTCTGACCTTCATTAATAGCTACTGTATAGTTCTGATTATCAAGTGTAATAGTTACATTGCCCGTAGCATCACTATCTAAATTAACAATAATAGTTGCATTTTCACCAACTTTAATATCTTCAACATTAATGGCAATTGTAGAATCTATTTTATTAATTTTAAAGCCACCAGAAATATTAGTTCCATTATAGTTATCATTTCCAGCCCATGTAGCACTGAAATTATACAATCCAGCAGGTAGCTTATCAGCAGAAACATTTCCCTTACCGTTAATAACTACTACAGAATAATTTTTATTATTAATTGTTACAATTACATTACCAGTTAAATTAGTATTATTTACACCATTTAAAGTAGCATAAATAGTTAAATTTTCACCATAGTTAACATCTTTAATAAATACATTAAGATTTAGATTAGCTTTAATAACATTTACAGTATGGAAAACTTCAACTGCTTCATATTTATTATTGCCCCGATATCCAATTTTAATATATTGAATACCTGCTTCTAAACCGGTCATATTCCATAATGATACGCCTTCATCGTCAATTTTAACATAATAATAAATTTCACCAACAGACATCAGCACCCAACTAGGATTAGCATCTTTAGGTAATTCAACTTTAACAGTTAAATTTTCACCAAATATTATACTATCCTCAGCAATTACATTCATTTTAGGCTTTTCTTTAGATACAACAGTATTATTCCCATCATACTTAAAAATAGCATCATTACTGTTTTTATTTTCTAAAACACTTCCATCTTTTCCATCATATAACACATTAGAAGTATCATTTAAATTTTTCCCATTTTCACTGTTATTATATTCCAAATATTTTCCATCAATTACGTGAAACTAATTATTTACTGTGTCATTAATCATACTGGAAGTTACATTTTCTGCATTAACTGCCGAAATAGATAGTATGAATAAAATCATAGTTGAAATTATTAAAATTTTACTTTTAAGCATTTTCTACCTCCCAAAATAATAAAAAAATATTATTTCTCAATATACTTATTCCTTTAAAAAATGTAGAAACAAATATCGTAAAAAAAACATGAATAACAAAACATCATAAAAACAATCTTCTTATACAAACAAATGTATATGCATTTAAATATTTTATATATTGTTAAAAATAATAGTATTTGGCTTTAAAAAAGTAAAAGAGATATTATAAATTTATTCTAAAAATGATTTGAAAAATTTTTCAAATTCCTCATCATCCATAGGTTCCGGTGTTGTGAAAACTTTATTCTCCATAATATTTGTAGCTAAGGATTCATATTCACTAGCTTCCTTAGATTCAGGGTATTTTTCTACAACGGTTTTTGCATCTAATTCACTTTCCTGAATTAAATTGCTTCTATTAATAGTTCCAATAATACGAGTTCCTATCTTTGATGCAAATTCGCTGACAATTTCCTTTTCATGGTCAACATTTCTGCAGTTGCAGATTATTCCGCTTAAATTTCCTTTAAGTTTTTTAATTCCTTTAACAATATTATTAGCCGCATATAATGACATGTATTCTCCGGAAGTTACAATTATTACTTCATCAGCATACTTTTCACGTAAAGGCACTGAAAAACCTCCGCAAACAACATCTCCAAGTACATCATAAATGACTACATCCAAATCCTTATCAAAAACACCTAAGTTTTCAAGTCTTTTCATAGCTACTATTACACCACGTCCGGCACAGCCAACACCCGGTTCAGGACCTCCGCTTTCAACACATAAAATATCATTGTATCCTTTTACAATAATATCCTCTTCACTGGGTTTTCTGTTATTTTTAAGTGTATCTACAACTGTCGGGATTCTTCTACCGCACAATGTACGTGTTGTATCAGCTTTCGGATCACATCCAATAACCAAACAGTTTAAATCATTATTTGCATAAACTGCAGATAAATTAGCTACTGTTGTACTTTTTCCAATTCCGCCTTTTCCATAAATAGCTATCTTTTTAATCATTTAATTTCTCCTTTTATGTATTATTCTTAGACCTGATGAGATAATTGCACATACTGTAATAAATATGCATAACATTAAATTTATAATTATAGAAATTTTAAAGAAGTTAAATAAAACAATTATTCCCGGAAGAGCATAAAACATTAAAGCCACTAAAGTTCCAAACTTTTCATATTCTAAACCTTCAGAGCTTGTTTTGAAAAACTCCATTAATTTCAGAGTTATTATAATCAAAAACCAAAACGGCAGTAAATTTACATAACACAATGCAAAAGAGCTTAACATGATAAATGCAAAATCTGATAAAACATCTACCTTTGCCCCGTTGTTTTTATTATCTATTTTGTATCTTCGAGCCAATTTTCCATCTAAAACATCACTTAAAACAGCAAAAAGGTAAATGACAAATATAATTATCAGATTACCATTTAAATAAAAAACACTACAGGCAAATAAAATTCCAAAAATTATTCGAGATAAACTTAAACTATCAACCAAATGCCTTTTATTCATAGATATCTACCTTTCAACAAGTTTATAAATAAAATCATTAGCTCTTACTTTTGTCGGAATAGCTACCCCTACATTATTGCCTCTTTCAACTTTTTTGACATTTTTGCCGTCAATCTGCATTGAATCAATTTTATGTTTTATGGAGCCGGTAGTTTTTCCCTGTATTAAAATTTCATCTCCAACAGCCAGATCATCCCATACTTTAAGTTCTGCAACTTTTACCCTGTTAAAATAGTTAACAACCTGACCAATATCTTTTTTAATGAATTTTGACTGATTATTTTCACTTGTTTCATATGGTGTATTAAAGTAAAATCCAGTATCAAATCCACGGTTAAATACACTTTTAAGCTCTTCTATCCATTGAGGATTTATTTTGTACTCCTTAGGATTTTCATAATATTTATCAATAGCCTGTCTATAAACATTAGTTACCATTGCACCATAATCAGGACTTCTTGCTCTTCCCTCTATTTTAAATGAATCAATTCCTGCTTTAATCAGCTCAGGAACATGTTCTATCATCATCATATCCCTTGGTGAAAAAAAGTTAGTTCTATAACTGCCATCATATGATTTTGATATTACAAATGATTCCTCATTAACTTCCGACAGATTTATTACGCTGTCGTTGTTGTCTTCTTCAAAAGTCAGTGTCCAGTTTTTACGGCATGGCTGCAAACAGTCTCCACAGTTCGCACTGCGGCCATACAAACCTGAACTTAAAAAACATCTGCCGGATATTGCCATACACATTGCACCATGTATGAACACTTCTGTTTCAATCGGAGATTTTTTAACTGTTTTTTTAATATCTTCCAAACTAAGTTCCCTTGATAAAATAGCTCTTTTAGCACCTAACTTCTTAAGTGTTTTCAGCATGAAGGAATTGGAAGTATTTTCCTGAACACTTATATGTGCTTCAAGTCCGTTATCTACAACATCCTCTATTAATCCTATATCAGATAAAATAATTCCATCAATTTCAGATGCTGCAATTTCTTCTAAATTATTTTTTAATTCTACAGCCCTGTCTTCGTTTAAAATAACATTGCTGCATAAATAAGTTTTGGCTGAATATTGTTTAGCAATTTTAGAAACTTCAGATAAATCATTAAGAGAAAAATTTTTAGCATTTGCCCTCATATTAAAGTCATCAAGACCAAAATAAGTGGCATCTGCTCCGTTTTCTAAAACTGCTCTAAGGGAAATAAAGTTTCCTGCAGGAGATAATAATTCAACCATAATATCTTAAGGTTTATAGTATGTTTCAGCTTCAATATCATCAGGAAGCTCTGTTGGATAACATTCATTTAAACAACCTAAGCATAAATCTTCTTTAGGCATTCCAATAGCTTTTACCAATGATTCCAAACTGATATATCCTAAGGTATCAATATCCAATTGCTGTCTTATCTCTTCAATAGAATAATTAGCTGCAATCAATTCTTTTTTACTGGCCATAGCTACTCCATAAAAACAAGGAGCTACAACTGGAGGACATCCCACTAAAAAGTGTATTTCAGCAGGTTCCGCTTCTTTTACAAAATCAATTAAAGATTTGGAAGTTGTTCCACGAACAATACTGTCATCAATTAAAACTATTTTTTTACCTTTAATAGCTTCTTTAATTGGATTCAATTTTAGTCTGACAGCCAGTTCACGTTCTTCCTGTGTAGGCATAATAAAAGTTCTTCCAACATATCTGTTTTTAATTAAACCTTCACCATAAGTAATTCCGGAAGCTCTTGAATATCCGATAGCTGCAGGAATTGAAGAATCCGGTACAGGGATAATTACATCAGCATCAATTGGGAATTGTTCATATAACTGTTTTCCAATATTTAGTCTTGTCTGATATACATTAACTTCATCAATTGTACTGTCAGGTCTTGCAAAGTAAACATATTCAAACATACAATGAGCAAGAGAAGTTGTATCAGCCAGTTCCAACATGTAACTTTGAATTTCATTATTTTCAAAATATATAACTTCTCCAGGTTTTACATCCCTTATGAATTTAGCATTAATTACATCAAAAGCAACAGTTTCAGAAGCTATGATAAAATCATCTCCTCTTTTAGCTATTGCTAAAGGTTTCATTCCGGCAGAATCACGAACTCCATATAAATCACCATTAACAAGTATAGTTAATGCATATGATCCAACTAATTTTTTAGAAACTGCTTCAATGGATTCTATAATACTTTTACCATTAGAATAATGCTCTTTTCTTAACATGTAACAAATTACTTCAGAATCAGTACCTGATTTAAACTCATAACCTTCACGAATAAGCTCACGCCTTAACTCATCAGAGTTTACAATATCTCCATTATGAGCCATAGCTATAAATCCATCATCAAAATCAGTCACAAAAGGTTGTGAATTTTCAAGTTTAGATTCACCAGTAGTTGAATATCTTACATGCCCAATAGCCATATTTCCCTGAAGATTATTAATTTCATAATCTTTAAAAACATCAGTCACTAAGCCCATACCGCAGTAATAATTTAATCCTTTATCTGGACTAAAAGTAGCCATTCCTGCAGATTCCTGACCTCTATGCTGAAGAGCATATAAACAATAATAAATCAAAGAAGAAACATCCTTAGAATCATCTACAGAATGTATTCCCACAACACCACATTTATCTTGCATTTCTCCTTGCATTGACAATCTCCCATATATCATATAATTATTAATTATAAACTTTCTTTTTATTAGTATAAAATTATAGTGATTTAATCCCAAAAATTCTCAAAATTATTTGAGATATCATAATCATCTTCAACTTCTGAAGTTTTATTTAAATCTCGTTTCAAGTCTTCTTCATCATTTCCAACAAATATTAAAGCTGTTTTGATAATTTTCAGCCAGTCTATTGCGTCCTGTCTTGATTGGGCACCAATATAACCCTGACCAACAATAATATTCTCCGGTTTAAACTTATTTGTAGCTATTGTAACTTTTTTTGCATCTGCAAGGTCTTCTCTAAAAGCTTCCTGCCACAAATCATTCAAATTATAAATTTCAAGGAATTCCTTAGAGTAAATATCCTCATAACGAGACTTGAAAGCGGTAAAATCAGATTTTAAATCATCAATAGTTTCTTGCAATTCCTTATTTTTTAAAGATACATCATCATAATCTTCAATGAGTTTATTGTAATCATCAAGTAAGCTATTGTATTTATGAGTTAATTTTAATAATTTATTTTCTAAAGTATGAACATTAACTAAATTTAAAGAATAAGATAAAGCTGCACGTATAATGGAATTCAGTATTTCATCAGCAGCCAAATTTGAGTCAACAGTTTCATTTTTAATAATGTTATTATAATCGAATAAACCGACATGATTAAAATCAGTTTTTAAATCATTGAAAAGTAAATTGTAATTCTCATCCTGGCCATAACCTCCAATGAGAATAATATCTCCACCGTTAGCTACTTTTTTTGCTATTTCAAAATTATTTGTAGGGATAATTGAAGAAACAATTATATTATAATCCCTTTCAAGCTGAGTATTATCTACAGATTTAGATACAACTTCAGCAATATCCAATCCAGATACAATTATACGTACATCAACTTTTGAAATTACGCTATTTTCATTTTCCATAGCTATAACCTAGTCTTGATATATTTTTTTATGCCAGTTCCAAGCAGATTCAACAATAGTTTCCAAATCATACTGAGGAGTCCAACCTAATTTATCTTTAATTTTTGTTGCATCAGCAATTAAAATATCCGGATCTCCTTCACGGCGTTCGTCTAATTTAACTGCAAATTCTTTTCCAGTTACTTTTTTAACCATGTCAATTATTTCTTTAACAGAAAATCCTTTTCCATTACCTAAATTAAATACATTAGATTCATTTTCATTGCATAAATATTCATAAGCGTCAATGTGAGCTTTAGCCAAATCATTAACATGAATATAATCACGAACACATGTTCCATCTGGAGTATTATAATCGGTTCCAAAAATAGAAATGGAATCTCTTCTTCCAATAGCTGCATCTAACACTAAAGGAATCAAATGAGTTTCCGGTTCGTGCAGTTCTCCAATTTCACAATCAAAATCACAACCTGCGGCATTGAAATATCTTAAAGCCACATAATTAAAATCTCCTTTTGCAGCTTCACGTTCCAGTGCCTTTTCAGTTATGAATTTGGAATGACCGTATGGATTAATCGGTTTTAATTCCTGGTCTTCTGTAATGGGAACCTTTTCAGGATTTCCATATACAGCAGCAGTAGATGAGAGAATAAACTTATTAACTCCAAATTCCCTCATTATTTGTAAAAGATTAATTGTATTTTTATAATTATTTTTAAAATATTTTTGAGGTAATTCAACAGATTCAGCTACTGATGAAAAGGCTCCGAAGTGCAAAACTCCATCAATATCGTACTTTTCAAAAACTTCCCTTAAATCTTTACTTCCAAAGTCATAGTTTTCAAAATGTCCCCATTTAACAAAGTTTTCATAACCTTTAGAAAGATTATCAACAACAACAGTTTCATAACCTGCCTGATTTAGGGCTTTATTAGTATGAGCACCTATGTAACCTGCTCCACCAGTAACTAGAATCATAAAATCACCTTAAATAAATTTACCTAATTTCAATAAAGCTTTAGGAGATACTTTTACTAAAGCTTTAACAAGTTCAGTAGTTGAAATTTTCTCAAAGTTAACATCCTGGAATGCATGAGCAATATTGTCAAGTTCTTCATCAGATAAAGTTAACATATACTCCTGAACTTTTTTGTATTTGTCAATTTCATGAGATAAATCATCACGGGTTATTTTATCATATTTTTTAAGGAATTTTTTAGAATGGTCTCCTTCTTTAATAGCTTCAGCAGCTACCTGACCAGCATACATTCCTCCAGTCATACCGCTTATGATTCCTCCACCGGTTAATGGGTTTACCTGACCTGCTGCATCTCCACAAACCAAAATGTTATCATCATACATTTTTTTAGGCATTCCTCCAACAGGATCTCCACCAACATTTAATTCAACAGCCTGAGCATTTTTAGTTGCAGGACATTTAGCTATAAAATCATCCAAATATTCAATAGCTGGTTTTGTTGCTTTATGCTGGAGAATAGCTAAACCTACATTAGCTATGTCATCACCTTTAGGGAAAATCCACACATATCCACCAGGTGCACATGACCCGAAATAGAATTCAATGACTGCTTCTCTGTCAAATTCAACATTTACCATTTCATATTGAACTCCGGATTCCATTTCTTTAGCTTTTGCACTGCCTTTAAGACCTGCCCATCTTGCAACATGACCTTCAGGACCGTCTGCAGCAATTACTATTTTAGCTTTAATTTCTTCAGTTTTACCCATAGATTCTGTAGAAACAATAAAGCCATCTTCAATTTTATCCATTCCAGTAGCTAAAGTTTTGATTCTGATTTCAGCTCCTGCTCTTGCAGCATCCATAGCCATATGTTTATCAAATACTTTTCTTTCAAGAATGTAACCTGCTTCAGGCAATTCAATTTCTTCTTCTGTTAACCAGACATCAGTTCCATCAGGAGAAGTAAGTCTTACACCATCAATTTCTTTAGTAATCCAGCGTGGGCTTGGTTCAATACCAAGTTTTGCAAGACCTTTTTTAGAAACACCTTCAGCACATCTTTTTGGAGCACCGATTTCAGATCTTTTATCAAGTAAAATGACTTTTGCCCCACCAAGAGCTGCATGTTTTGCTGCTGAAGAACCTGCTGGTCCTCCACCTATCACTAATACATCAGTTTCAATCATAGAATAATCTCCTTAATCTTCTTTCTCCAAAGCATTAATAGGACAAGCATCAACGCATGTACTACATTCTCTACACTCACTTTCATCAAATACTAAGCTATACTCCTTAACTTGTATTAAATTTCTCGGACAAACTCCTGCACATTCTCCACAGAATGAACACCAATCTTTTACAATCATAAATTAAAAGTCTCCTTTTTTATAAAAAACTAAAATAGTTTATGTTATGAATACTAAGTTCGTTATAATATTTAAACTCTTTTATACAACTTTTTACCTAACTAAAACAACCGGAACATCAGAAGTTCTTAAAAGCCTTTCACTAACAGAACCTATTTGATTTTGAGATACTTCATTTTCTTCAAAAGAAACAAATCTTTTATCATCTGAACCTAATGCATGGATAACAACCAAATCAGCATGTGCCTGATCAATGATAAATTTCATATCTCTTAAAGCATCAGCAGTTAATAAATGCTCAACAGTATCAATTCCTTCATCATTAGCCTTTTTAGTAACTTTTGCCAGAATTTTATCCCCATTATCTTCTGATTCACCATAGCTACTAAAAGAGAATTCCTCCAGAACATGAATGGCAGCTATTTTAGAATCAAATTTCTTAGCTATTTCAATAGCTACATCAGCAGCCTTATACCCATATTCAGATCCGTCAACAGGAACAGCAATAATATCAAACATTTAATTATTCTCCTTTAAATAGTCAGCATGACATAAGTTAATAAAGTTATCAACAGCTTTATCAACATCTTCACTATCATCTACTATTTTACCGTCTTCCATAAGAAGAGTTCTGTTACTTACTTCCTTAACAAAGTCAGTATTGTGTGAAATCATTATAACAGTGATGTTATATTCTTTAGATATTTTCTTAAGGGAATTAGCCACAATTCTTAAAGTAATCGGGTCTAAATCTCCAAACGGCTCATCTAAAAGTAAGAATTCAGGTTTTGAAATTAAAATTAAAGCAAGCATTACCCTAACTTCCTGACCACCAGATAATTCATATGATTTTCTATATAAAATATCCAAAGGCAAATCAAGCAATTCAAAAATATCTTTTACTGCCTCTTTAGTAGCTGTTTCAGGGAATTTAGGGAATAAATCTTCTAAAATATCAGGCATCAAACCTATTTTAGCTAAAAGGTCTCTTGCTTCACTTTCAGGCAAGTCAATTAAAGCATAAAGTGAGTCCAGCAATTCTTCACCTAATCCTAATTTTTCAGCTTTTTTCCTTGCTTGTTTTACAACATCCTGATTTTTATAACCTAAACGGGTAGCTAACTGGCTTAAAACAGTTGAATAATAACTTAAGGCAAATTCCTGATACATAAAACCTAATTTTCTTCTTACATCCATACGCTGCATACTTGGCATTGAAATATCTACCCAGTCACCATCCAGTTCATAAACAACTTTCCCTTTATCAGGCAATTCCAAATCAGCCAACATTCTAAGCAAAACTGTTTTACCTGCTCCACTAGGACCAATAAGACTTATAATATTTTCCTTTTTAACATCAAAGTTTATATCCTTAATTTGTAGAACTTCTCCCCCAGAGAATAAATAGAATCTTTTATAGATATCCTCTACTTTAATAACAGTTTCATCAGTTGAAATGTTTTCAATATCTTCAGGTTCTTCCATTTCACTTAAAAACTCATCAATAATCTCATCAGGATTGCCGTCTTTTTTAATTTCACCATTTTCAAGCAAAATAACTCTATCAGCCAAATATCTTTGAATTTCAGGTAAATGAGAGACAACAACAACTGTAATATTTAACTCTTTATTGATTTTTTTAACAGCATCAAGAATTTCTTGTTTTGTTTTAGGGCATGCCATTGTAGCTGGTTCATCAAGAAGCAATACTTTTGGCTGTTTTGCAAGTTGTCTAGCTATAATCAATCTTTGTTTTTCACCACCACTTAGCACAGCAGCATAATGATCAGCCTTATCAGTTAGAGAAACCATATCCAGTATCTTATCTGCCTCATCACCAAATTCACTTTCAGCTACATTAAAATCAGTACTTTCTTCATCAAAATATTTACGAGCATATAATTTCCTTAAAACATTTTCACGGACTGTTTCAGGCCATATACCAAATGATCTTTGAAGATGAATAGCTGTTTCTTTTTTAAGTTGATTATAATAAAATTGAGAATCACCTGCACGAACAGTTACATCACTAACTGTTATGCTTCCTTCATCAAGTTCTTCAACTCCTCTAAGCAATCTTAAAAGAGTAGTTTTACCAGAACCACTTCTTCCCATTATTCCAAGGATTTCTCCTTCTTTAACTTCAAAACTGATATTTTTAATTCCGATAACTTTATCCTTGTTATCTAATTCATATGTTTTACTAATATTGTCAACTTTAATCATGTTTTATGCCCCAACAATAATATAAATAATTTTATAATTGAAGCTATATATATTTTAATTAAATATATTTTAAAATAAGTGATTAAAATGACTAACAGCAACAAAATTCAAGAATATATTGACACTTTAGAAAATGACAAACTAATGATTGAAACACATTTTGCAAATATTGAAAGAATACTAAAGGATAATGATGATTTAAACCAGGAAAAAGTAATTGCTTTATTATCCAACTTCAATACATTCAATATACAATATGATCAGTTATGCCATGATTTAATTGCATTTATAAAAATATTCCAACCAGATAAAGAAGAAATAAGAATATACAAAACTGAAGAACTTATTGAATTGTTAGAAGCTAAAGTTAATGAAGTTTCAAACTAATAATTATAATTGATAACCACACTGCCGGTTGAACTAGTAGTTGAGTTTTCAGCTACTACATTACCATTTTTAAGAAGTTCTATTTTAAGTTCATTGGAACTGCCGTCTGATTTTTCAATTACCATTGTTACTTTGTCCCATGGTGCGCAGTCTAAATTGTATGATTCATCTCCACGACCTGATACTTCGCGGATATAATTTGGATCTCCCACTTTACCGGACCAGGTTCCATTGTAAATTATATGTGCCTGATAAGGATAATTGGAACCTTCCTGTACTTTTTCATCAGCGGAAATAACATTTAATGAACTTTTGTTATCAGGCTGAGTTGAGTTATAAATAAATGAAAATAATAATAAAGCTATTACCACAATTCCTAAAACAATAGCTATTTTTTTACCTGTGCTAATATTCCATCCGTTGTCTTTTTTATTATTTGAATTAGCAGTTTGTGGATTTTTAATCGGATATGTACAATTTTCACAATATACTGAAATATCGTTATTTTCATATCCACATCTTGGACACTTAACCATAGTATCTAATTCCCAATAAATTGTTTTTACTGTATTAAACTTATTAAAATTCATCATATTTAAATCTAATTGAAAAAAAATAGAATTTTATAAAAAATCAAATAAAGATGATTAATGATAATATTCATAAACATTAGTGGCTACTTTCTCATTCATGCCCTTTATTTTAGCCAATTCTTCGACAGAAGCATTTTTAACCTTATCCATAGTTCCAAATTCCTTTAAAATATTGATTTTACGTTTTTTACCAATGCCCGGAATATCATCCAATGAGGATTCGCTTATATTATCGCTTCTTAATTTTCTGTGATAAGTAATTGCAAATCTGTGAGATTCATCTCTAACCTGCTGAAGCAAATGCAAAGCCTTATTATTTTTAGGAATAATAATTGGTCTTTTAGAATTAGGAATATAAATTTCTTCAAATTCCTTAGCCAGTCCAATAATAGGAATATGGGCTAAATTAAGCTCATCCAAAACTTCACAGGCCGTACCTAACTGACCTTTACCTCCGTCAATAACAATCAAATCAGGTTCTTCATCTGTGTCAATCATTTTTAGACGGCGTGTTAACAATTCTTTCATCATAGCAAAATCATTAGGTCCTGGAGTTTCAATTTTAAAACGTTTATATTTCTTTTTATTTGGTTTTGCATCTTTAAAAGAAACTTTTGAACCAACAGCAAATTTACCTGAAATATTACTTATATCATAACCTTCAATAATTCTCGGAAGTTTATCAAGCTTCAGATATTTTTTAAGCTCAATTAATGAATTTTCCATAGCTTTCTTCTGATGTTTGATAATTTCGGCATTTTTTTGAGCCATGTTGACAAGTCTAAGCTTTACGCCTTTCATAGGCACTTTAATATAAACTTTATTGCCCCTTAAATCACTTAACCACTCTTCAAGCAGTTCAGTATCATCAATAGGTTCATTTAAAAGAATCTGTTTTGGAATATGGCGATTGAATCCGTAATACTGCTGAATAAATGCAAATAATATTTCAGAATTTGATTCATACTGTGATCCGCTCATTAAAAAGTCATCACGTCCAACAATTTTACCGTTTCTGATAGGCATTATAATAACTACAACTTCATTATCATTAGGAGCAATAGCTATTACATCCTGGTCTAAATCATCATCAACCAAATCAACAAACTGTTTTTCCATAATCTCTTCAATGGAAGTTATCTGATCTCTTAAAACAGCTGCTTTTTCAAATTGTTCATTTTCAGCTGCTTCAGCCATTTCCTTTTTAAGATTTTTAACAATAACAGAATATTTTCCCTGAAAAAACAAATCAATCTTATTGATTATTTCATCGTACTCCTCTTTTGAAATTTCGCCGGAACACGGAGCGTAGCATAAATCAATCTGAGAATTCAGACATGGTCCATCCATATTTCTGCAGGTCCTAATTTTAAACAATGATTTTAAGAATTTTACAGTTTTTTTAACAGAAGTTACATCTGTAAACGGACCGTAATATATTCCGTTTTTTGTAATGTTTCTTGTTATAATCAGCCTAGGATATTTCTCATTTGTAATTTTGACATAAGGATATCTCTTATCATCCTTAAGCTGCACATTATACCTTGGACGATGTTTTTTAATAAGAGTGGCTTCTAATATAAGAGCTTCTTTTTCAGAATTAGTTACAATATACTCTAAACTGTCAAAATGACTCATTAAAATTTGAGTTTTAGGCCTGTCCAGTTTTTCTCTAAAATAAGACCTGACTCGATTAATAAGATTTTTAGCTTTGCCAATGTAGATAATTTCATCATTGGCGTCCCTCATTATGTAAACACCTGGTTTTTTAGGTAAATTTTCTGGAGATTTAACTTTTGTTGACATGATTCTACACTATTTTAACTCAACAATATCATTATCCAACTTGACTCTATTATCAGCTATCATCAAATCCAAAACACTGTTGATTTTATTAGCTGTCTTTTTAGAAGTTGATTTAAATCCAAAATTCCTTGAAACTTCTTTCGGCAGGGATTTTGCAGACAGTGACTGTTTATGAACTAAAATTCTTTCAATATTTTTAGCTATTTCCTCATCAGAAATTAAATCAATATTAGGTTTATGTCTTTTTCTGATACTTACGTCATTACTTGCAGAATCATATAAAAAGTCACCAATTTTAATAATGTTTCCTGCATTTTCAGATGCACTAATAGCTCCATTAACTGCCTTTTTCAAATTAGCCCCAGCTCTTTTCATATTGCAGCTGTCCTTAACCCTTTTAATAACTTCACTGATGTGAACCGGACCTTCCACTTCCACAATTTTATCAATAGACTTAGCTACTTCCTTACTAGACTTTTTAAACAGGTCTTCCTGTGATGTTAAACCAATATCTTCAGCCTGCTTATACTCTACAATTTCATCCTTAAGTTTAACTTTTCCCGGAAGTTTCTTGTCATCAAATGCTTTTAATGTATTGTTATTTTTAAATCTCTCTTTTTCAATTTCAGCATAGTCTTCATTAGCTGTTTGAATAATGTCCTCCAAAGCCTGATCCTGAATTTGCTGCCTTCTTTTTTCTTCATGAATAGGAATGATAACATTCTCATCACTGGCTATTTCTTTTTTAAGTGCTTCCATTAACTTTTCCTGTTCATACCTTTTTTCTTCAGCTTCGGCAAAAGTCAATTCTTCTGTTTCATCCTGGGAAAACACATATTCATCTTCATCATGTTCAGGAGTTATGTAATCATTCGGATCATACTCTTCAGTTCTGTCAATTACAGCTACATATTCTGCAGGTGTTGGATTTTCAATTTCTTTTAATGATTTATTAATATATTTTACTTCGTTTTTTAAATCAACAAGAGAATCTTTAACAGATTTGTTTTTACTGTCATTTGTTTTATGGTAAACATTGTTCTTTTTAAGAGGATTAGTAATGCCACTTACTCCCTGATAATAACCATTTTGATTAACTGATGTAGATGTATCTGATGTTTCCTGTGAAATATTGCCATCTTGTTGAGCATATTGATTTTCATCATCATAATCTTGATAATAATCTTCATCAATGATATTTGCTTCATTGTCTTTTTCATTATTAACATCTGAAATTACTTCTTCAAAAGCATTTGCCACAATATTAGAAGCTACATTATGAATATCTTCATCATCCAAATCCACATTAGACTTAAATTTCAGATTTTCATATAATTTTTCCTCGTCCTCTTGTGAATTTTCATCAACAATTTCAGGTTCTACAACATATTTATCTTTAGGAGTTGGCCTATGTAACTTAGGATTTTCATTCTCCATTATTTCACCACCTACGGTTTCAATTTCCTCTTCTTCCAATTTAGATTTGCCAATAATCGCACTAGCTATTGTTCCATGTTCTTTGTTTTCCAGTCTTTCATTATCAAAGAAAATACTTTTAATAGAACTGTTTTTAGATTTATTATCATTTGATTCTACAGAATCTGCTTCCTCATCAGAACTTAATTGAGATTTAATTTCTTCCGAATTGCTTTCTAATTTAATGTCACTTTCAGATTTCGAAGTGTTTGATTCATCATCTTTAGATTTTATACCATTATTATCAATGTTTTTATCATTAACTTTTACCTCTTTCGCTTTTTCTTCGGGTTTTGAATCTGCAGTATCCTTTTTAAGATTTAATTCATTCTCATGTTCAATATTTTTACTAAATTTAATATCATCCATTCCAGTGTTTTCCTGCATATTTTTCTTTTTAGATCTGAAAATTGAACTAATACCAAAACCTTTTGATAAAGAAGATTTCTTTTTAGATTTGTCTTCGTCTTTAATAGATTTATTTTTATTATTTGAAGATTTTTGATAAGTTTTTTCTTTAGATTCAAATGAATCTTCTTTTTTAGATTTTAAAGAATCATTATTAACTTCATAACCGTCATCTTCAGGAGAAACAACATCAACATCAGAAACTACATCCTCACTAAACTCAGAACCATCATCTTCAATAGGAATAATTTCAACATCAGAAACTACATCCTCACTAAAGTCTGATTCACCATTTTCAGGAGAAACAACATCAACATCATCATAATCCATTTTTTCCCTAAATTCAGAACCGTCATCTTCAGGAGAAACAACATCAACATCAGAAACTGCGTTCTCATTAAATTCAGAACTGTCAGCTTTAGAAGAAACAACCTCAATATTCTCATCATTATCAATATCAGAAATCACATCTTCACTAAACTCTGATTCATCATCATTTTCTTCAGATAAATAATCATCAACATTATCGAAATCAGTTTTATTTTCACCAGAGTCCAAATCATCTTTAGGAGGTATGACTTCTATATTTTCATCTTCCCCAATATCAGGAGTTGATTTTTCATTTTCTTTTTGTTCTTCAAGCTCTTTTTGTTTTGCAATACGCAATTCTTCAGCTAACTTTTCAGCTTCTTTTTTCCTTTTTTCAGCCAGTTTTTTAGCTTCTTCTGATTTACGTTTTTCTTCTTCACGAGTTTCCCTAATAGCTACTTCAACAGCTTCAAGTAATCTTTTACGCCCTAAGTCTCTATTCCTATACCAGTCTGTAGACCATAAATGGTAAAGTTTCCAACCAAGACCTTTTAGGACTTGTTCCCTTAACCTGTCCCTATCTCCAGCTACTTTACTTGATGCATACATTTTTCCATCAGTTGTAATTCCCAAAATATATTTTCCAGGATTTTCATCATCAACAATAGCCAAATCCACTCTAAATCCTGCACATCCAATTTGTTTATCTACTGTGTAACCATTTTCAGCCAGGAAACTAGCTATTGCATCTTCAAACGGTTCACTGGATTGCTGAGTTATTTGTGATGCTCCCAATGTCAAGTTTTCAGCATATGACAGGAATTCTTTTAGAGCTTTTACACCATATGGCGGATTGGCTGTTAAATGCATATCATAAGCCTTGAAGTTGGAAAATACTACACATTTTTCCCTTGCACGTGTAATTAATACATTTAACCTTCTTTCCCCACCATCCTGATTTAACGGACCGAAATTTAGAGACATTTTTCCTGCTTGGTCATAACCATATCCTACACTTATTAGGATAACATCCCTTTCATCCCCCTGTATTGTTTCAAGGTTTTTAACAAAGAAACGTTCATCCTTATTTTCTGAGAATAATGGTTCCAATTCAGGACGCTTTTTACGTTCAATTTCCAATTCTTCAAGAATTGCATTTTTTTGAGCAACAGAAAATGTTCCGACACCTAAACTTTTAGTATCCCCATATTTGTCAAAATGATTGAAAATTTCTTTTACAACATCACGAGCTTCCAAATGGTTTGCAGATGATGAACCTCTATCATATACAGTATTCGGATTATAATGTAATTTTAATCCCAGTTCAGGATCATCATGAGATGGAGAAGGATATACCAACAGCTCATTATTATAGAATTCCTTGTTTGAAACAGAAATTAAAGATTCATGACGGCTCCTATAATGCCATTTTAGCATTTTAACAGGGAATGACAGTTTACATAAATGGAGGATACTTTCCATATCCAATGAAGTAGCCACTTCCTCTTCGCTTTCACCAGTTGCCATTTGATCAAAGAAAGATGTTGGAGGCAATTGCTGAGTATCTCCCATTACAACTGCTGTTTTACCTCTCATAAATGCACCTAATGCATCTTCAGGTTTAACCTGACTTGCCTCATCAAAAATAACAACATCAAACTGCAATTCTTCATTTGTAGGGTCAAGATACTGTGCAACAGATAAAGGACTCATCATGAAACATGGTTTTATCTTTTTAATTATTCCTCCTGCTTTTTCCAATAATTTTCTAACTGGCAGGTGCCCGCTTTTTCTTGTAAATTCTCCAGCAAGTATTTTAGCTTCTGGGTTTTCAGTAGCTCCAAATATTTGTGGAATATTATTATTTAATTTTTGGAAAATTCTTTTGCGGTTTAGGGACAATATTTTTTTATCCAAATCTTCAAACTCTTTTATTCTGTTTTCATGCAATTCTCCGATAAATGTAGCCAGTTCCTGATTTTCAACAAATAAAATATTCAGTAATGAATCTGCAAAGTTTCCTTGAACCAATGCTTTAACATCATCTTTTTTAATGTCTCTTCTTTCAATTGAATCAATAAACTGCTCAGAGTCAGTTCCTCTGCAAGCATTTTTAGTATTTAAATACTGAGACCATAAGTGAAGACTGGATAACTGTCCTCTCCAATTATATAGCTGTTCCTGCCATCTCTCAAAAGCAACATCACCAGTATCTCTTTTAAAGATTAGTTTACTTCTAGGATTTAATTTGGATTCTAATTTTTTAAGTTCACTTTCAAATAAATTTCCTGATTCAATATATTCAGTTAAATCTTCCTTAGGATTTATGCTGAACATATCATTAGATAAAATATCAATAGTATTTTGTGAAAAGATTCCATCACGTGTTAAAGATATAAATTCATTCATCCACTTTGTTATTTCTTTTAAATCATTGACATTTGCACCTAAATGCCAGTAATCACCATAATATTTGCGAGCTAATGACTCATTTGCATCCAATTGCTTTTTAATAGCTATTACTTGTTTTGCCTGTTCCAAATCAAATAAAACATCTTCAGGAGATTTAGGAACTGGAACATTATAATATCTTTCAACCAGTTCAATATGAGGTTTATTACCAAATAATCTGGATAATTTCTTATGGGTGCTTTCCCGAACTTCGCCAATTAATCTGTCAATGTCTGCAGAAAATATGCTTGAATTAAACCTATCTAATGATTTGGCTACTTTTTGATATTTTTCCAATTCATTTATTAATCTATAAGCATCATCATTGTTATTATTCCAGGCTCCGGATTTTAATATATCCCCATCAATTAATTCAGAATTTTTAGAACTGATTATATCAAATGCTGAAAGAGACTTTTCAAATTCATTAAGTGTTTCCGGTTTTTTAATCCCATAAATATCATAAACTCTTCCCCTTTCAACTAAAAAGTCATCTAAAGCATGTAATGTATCATTAATCAATTGTTCAATTTCCCTTAAATCTGCAGGAAGCAAACTTTTTGGAGCACATTTACTCCACGGATTTTCCTTAGAAATTGTTTGATACAGTTCAGCCAAGTTTTCCAAAGATATGGTAATATCATCCAAATCCTTTAAAGTTAAAGTTTCAGGATGATCAAACCTGACCAATGGAATTATACGGTCACTTCTTGAAAAATGCTCATCAGCAGCTTCTTTTAAACCATATAACTGAAATGCTGATAATTGAACTCCATATAAAGGCTTATGAATAATTTCTGCATAATCATCAAGCTGCTGTCTTAATGTTTCAAGTTTTCTTATTGTCTGATCTATATTTATTGGCTCCTGAGACCTTACTGTTGTAGCTTTTTCCAAATCCTTCAGAAATTTTTTACGCCTTGTTTTGTGTGAATGCAGTTCCAATATAAACTTGCCTAATCCGACACCTGTCAGTCTGTCTTTTACCACATCTAATGCAGCCATTTTTTCACTGACAAACAAAACGGACTTTCCCTCAGCAAGAAGCTCAGCTATTAAATTTACAATTGTTTGAGATTTACCTGTTCCAGGAGGTCCCTCTACAACCAGATTCCTTCCTGCTTTAACATCCTGGATAGCTGCAATCTGTGAAGAATCAGCATCTAAAACCTGATACATTTTAGAGTATTCCAACTGAGAATCAATGTCTTCCTCTTTAAATGCTTTCTTATCATTAACACTTGGATTAAATATAGCCTGTATCAGTTCATTTTTAGTTAAATCCACATTATTTTCCCATGCTTCCGGATTTAAATCATTGTACATTACAAATTTAGTAAAACTGAAGAAACCTAAAGCTATATTAGTATTAACTTTCCATTCACCCATTCCTCTAACAGAATCCCTAACTTCTCTTAAATAATGGTCAATAGCTTCACCATATTTTTTAAATTCAAAATCCGGAAAATCAATACCATTTTCTTTTAATTTAGCTTTAATAGAGATATTTGTTTGAATGTCTTCTCCTGTCCACTCTAAATTAAAGGATTTGCCTACCTTTTTACGTTCCATTGCAACTGGAATAAGAACTAATGGAGCATGATTTACCTGTTTTGGTTTGGTATTATCTCTCCATTCCAAAAATCCAACAGCCAAATAAAGAATATTGTAACCCTGTTCCTGCAACATTGTTTTAGCTTGGTTATTAATATAAAACAATCTTTTTTGAAGCTCATTAGGAGTCAAATCTGTAGATAATGTTTTATCTCCATCAGTAAACCTTGAAAGATCAAATGGAGCATGATCCCAAATTGAAAATCCGGATTTTTCCTCTTTTTTCTCTTTTTTATTAGCTACAAAATACATTTTATTATTTTGCAGAACCAATGTCTGGTAAATGTTAATTGGTGATTGGTTTGAAATAGTAATTGTTCTGGCTCTGGTTTTAAAATTAAGAAGCTGATTTCTTAAAGTTAAATCTAAAAGCTCATTACGTAAGTTTTCAAACTCCTTTTTAATTTTATCTGATGAATTATTTAACATATTGCCCCTTTATTATATAAACTAAAAAAATTCAGAAATCATATATCATTATTTTTTCATTAATTAATAAAGTTTTCTAATTAAATGAAATTTAAATAAAAGCTTAAAAAAACGAGTAATATTCTTATAAATATCCATAATCATAGTATAACTAAATTAAAGTTATATTAAAGATTTGTATGGTCCGAATGACATTAATTTTTCACTAGCTATTAATGAAGCGAATTCTCCTGCTTCTTCTGGTGAATCTAAAAGCAATCTCTTTATAATATAAGCTGCCATATATGTGTCTCCACAGCCTGTTGAATCTGCTATATCCTCAACTTCAAAGGCTTCAATTTTAATTTCATTACCACAAATAATTCTGGAACCTTCACTTGCATTTGTAATTACAATTTCATCAATGCCATATCTGCTGTAATTATCATCATCAAATACAAGTTTAGATTCAGATTCATCTAAAAATATAGCTGTAATTCCATTTAAAATATCATCCAAATTATCAGGTTTTTCTAATTTAATTGAATAATTTTTATCATCAATTTTCTCATCAGGAATGCGTAAAAAACCCTGCATGGATAGATAAATCGGCACATTGAAAGTTTTTAAATAATCAATCGTTTCAACAGGAAAATCATTCCTATTTAACGGATTTAAAACAAATGCATCAATTTCTAAAATATCATCAAAAACAAACTCCAACTGGTCTTTTAAAATTGGAATGTTTGCAAAATTGCTGTATTGTTTCCGGATGTCCAAATTATCGTTTTCAGGATATTCATTAATAAAATAATGAGTATCATCGCCAACAATAGGAATTAAATTACCTAAATTTGGAAAATCCCTAATTAAATCCAGATTATTGAAGTTTGCAACTGCAACATAATCTATGTTGAATTCTTCAAAAACAAATGATTGAAAATAGCTAGCTCCTCCGGCAGCATATGTTTTTGAATTTGGAGTAATAATCTGGTCTTGTGCTAGTGGACCAATAACCACAATTGTCATAAAAAAAGTAAAAATAAGGAAGTTAAATTCCTCTGTCTTGCATTCTGTCAGCTTCAGATAATGTAGACATTTCTAAACCTTTCATAGCTTCTCCAAGTCCTTTTGAAACTTCAGCTAATACTTCAGGTTTATCATAATTTGCAGTTGCTTCAACAATAGCTTTAGCAAATGCTTCAGGATTATTGGATTTGAAGATTCCAGAACCTACAAAAATACCGTCAGAACCTAATTGCATCATTAAAGAAGCATCTGCAGGAGTAGCAATACCTCCAGCTGCAAAGTTAACTACTGGTAATTTACCGAGTTGTGCGGTTTCTTTAACAAGGTCAATTGGAGCTTCTATTTTTCTTGCGTATTTCCATAATTCCTCTTCATCTAAACCTTGAATAGTTCTGATTTCTCCTAAAACCATTCTCATATGACGAACTGCTTCAACAATATTTCCTGTACCAGGTTCACCTTTGGTACGAATCATTGCAGCACCTTCATCAATTCTCCTTAAAGCTTCCCCCAAGTTACGTGCACCACATACAAAAGGAATAGTGAATTCTTTTTTGTTTAAATGATATTCTTCATCAGCAGGTGTAAGTACTTCACTTTCATCAATCATATCTACACCTAATGTTTCTAAAATTTGTGCCTCTGCAATATGACCTATCCTAGCTTTAGCCATAACAGGAATTGAAACTGCATCTACAACTTCTTCAACAATAGTAGGATCAGCCATCCTAGCTACCCCACCAGCTGCACGAATATCTGCAGGTACTTTTTCTAAAGCCATAACAGCTACTGCACCAGCATCTTCTGCAATTCCTGCTTGTTCTGCATTGACAACATCCATAATAACTCCACCTTTTGTCATTTTAGCGAAGCCTTCTTTTAAAACATCAGTTCCTTTTTCCATGAAATATTCTCCATAAATAATTTATAAAAATATAACACTTACTATATTTTTCATAACTTATAATTGTTTACCTAAATTCAACAGTCGTGTCTACAACGAGTTAATTATAACATACTTAAAACATTCTAATCTATTAAAATATTATATCAAAAATAGGTTTTAAATTTTATCCCCCAAAATTAAACCCTTATCCTCGTACTGCGTTTATAAA
This sequence comes from Methanobrevibacter smithii ATCC 35061, assembly GCF_000016525.1. Taxonomy (NCBI): domain Archaea; kingdom Methanobacteriati; phylum Methanobacteriota; class Methanobacteria; order Methanobacteriales; family Methanobacteriaceae; genus Methanobrevibacter; species Methanobrevibacter smithii. The sequence continues at coordinate 1,731,927 of NC_009515.1, read as the reverse complement.
AAATGGAAGTAATTAAGATAAATTTCTCCGTATTCATCTTCAAATCTGATTAATGCTCCAAGGTTATCTTTATAGATTAATGTTGCTTTTTCCCCATTACTCCATTGTGTGCCTACTTCCGATTGTTTTAATTCATTCCATGATACATTTAAAACTGTTTTTTTGTTTATTAGTGTGAATGCTGGTTGTTCTTGTATGTATTCTTCAGGTGTTGATGTTCCATCAGGTAATAAATGTTTTACTGTTTCATTAACTGATTTGTATCCGTTGATTTCCTGTATTTCTTTTATCTTGTTAATTAAATTTACTTCAAGTTTTATAGTACTTCTTTCCATTATTTAATTCCTCCTTTAAAAAAATAATAAAAAAATTATAGTCTTTATATTAAATGGATTATAATGATGACTATAATATTTATTATAAGCATTATTGCGTTTCGTGTCCTGTTTTCTTCATTTTTCATTGAATATAATAATACTACTGCAAGTATTATTAAAATTATTTGAATTAATGTTAATACTGTGGTTATCATAATTCCCCATCCCTTTTATTTAAATATTAGTAATGACATATAATTTATTATAAATTATTTTAAAGAGGGATTAATTTTAATCCCCCATTAGGGATAATATTATTGATATTATCCCCATAACCATATTTATTAGAAAATATATGTCATTTTTATCAATGTTTTTCACCTCCTTGTAGTTCTATTATTATATTGGTTACTATACTATATAAAGGTTTCTATTTTTTACTACTTATTTTTATAAAAAAATAAAAGAATTGTTGATAAAACAACAATCTTATTGATACAAATCTGAGAAAATCCAAGCTGGATCATACGCTAAAATCGTACCATTCATACACCAATTACTTGAAACACTGTTTCCATCTAAAACTGCTGCAGGGTCACGATAAATCCAAGAACCCCCAGTATACTTAGAATGTTTCAATCTGAGCCTTACATGCCCAGTCCCACTTCTACATCGTACATGAATGAATTGTACATTATAACCTAATGCAAGTCCTAAACGGTAAAATAATTGACTTGAATCAGTACAATTAACTCCTTGCTTATTATATATCTTATTAATAGTTTCCTGAGTATTATATTTGGAGTTATAATAATATCCATATCCTCTTCCTCGGATTTTGTTCAAGCAAGAGTCTATATCTGTTACACCACCAAATTTGTCGGTGAACCTTTTTAATGTGATGTCTGTGGTGTCGCTGGTTGTTCCGTTGCCATGTGGGTCTTCAAGATAAACAATAGCTGGACTAACACCATTTAATACTTCATAAGCTGATACACGATTAGCCATACTAACATAACAATTCTTATAATACTTTGTTCCATCAGTATCAGACACATAATTTGGGAGGAAACTTAAATCTTTATTATCAAATATTGCACATTCAACAAACTCTGCAATAAGACTGTCTTGTTGATAATTCGTACCTCTCTCTTTAATTGCTTTTATAATTGTGCCATAATCAGCTACACGATTCATGTAACTATACACTTGTCTTGTATTAAACTTTTTATTATTATTCACTAACCAATAAGCAATTCTATTCATCAAATAAGTGTATTTTGTAAAACTAATATGTTCATTAACCATTTATTTTCATCTCCTTTTTAAATTTTAAATCATCTAAATATTCCTTTAAAATACTGCATTTTATTATTGCATCTTCAAAACAACAAGGAACCTCTTTATCACAAGGATCATAAAATGCACATTTTTCACATTCTTCACTAATCATTCCAAAATAATCCTCCTATCAATTTTTAATGTACAATCAGTAATCTTGTTTGTTCTAAACGAGGATTCTCTCCAGCAGCTCCTCTTTTTACAATACCTTCCAACATATAACTTCCAGGGTCTAATCTAATCGGCAGTATTGCTCTACCATTAGCATCAGTTGTTCTTTCATAAGAAACACCATTTACAATAAAATTAATTACCACATTTTCCCCTGTGTTAATTTCAGGATTGGAAGAAATAATTTTACCGTAAACAGAATTTCCATAATTTAATTCTAGTTTAACTCCATCTTCTCCAGCAAGGTCTGATAAGCGACCCATTACTAATCTAGTGTTTTTTAAATCATCCATTGTGGTTTCTAATATTTCTTGTCTTGCAAATGTTTCAGAATGTTCATCATCCACCAAATCTGCATTTAAACCTGAACCTGCTCCATCCACTTCTTTTAATTTATTTAAAATAGTGGTGGGTGTTTCAATGTTTCCATCTTTACCATCTTTTCCTGCAGGTCCAGTATCACCTTTACTTCCTTTATCACCTTTAGGACCTGTTGGTCCTGTTGGTCCAGTATTGCCTTTAGGGCCTTTGAAATTCCCCAGTAATATTTTTTTAACCATTAAAAAAAACCTCTTCATTTATTTAATTATACTCCTATTTTCATTTTCACACCAGACACATTATAACTCATACTTGTACCGCTACTCCATGCACCTGCTTTTGTAATTAATCTCCACCTATTAGGATTAATTTCTGCTCCTCGACTCTTATTGGCTGTGTTAATTGTTTGAGAATCATCACATAATACATAACTTAACTTATCATGTCTTACTTTGAAAATTAAACCAAAATATTTTCCTGCAACATTCCCATATGTGCCCTTTTGGTCGTAAGTTCTATTTGTTCCACCATCACAAACTATATCAACCCATGTACGGCCTTGCTGAGGGGTGCATACTACACTTATTTTTTCGTTTGTTTCTGGGTTCAATAAGATAAATTGTATATTAGAGTTAGTTCCTAAGCTGTTAGGACTCCATGATAAAAATAAGTCAAAGTTTTCAAGATTAAAAGTATCTGTACGATACCCTTCTTGAGTGCTCTGCTTGTAGGGTATTTGTATGGTATCGTGAACATGTGAGTGAGTAATACTTTTATCTGCAATACTGCTTCCTTCAGGCAATATAACATCAGATAAAAAGAAACTAAAATCTCTTGTATTAATATTGGTTTTACCATCCAAGCTTGATTGAAGATCAGTAATATTGCTGATACTGTGACTGTGACTATTGTTAGCTTTACCGTTCAACGCATTAGTCACGATTTTATTCTGTACAGGATTAATAGAAGAACTACTTAATGATGAATCAACAACTGTTTTATTAGCACCATCATCAATATTTTCCAATTTTTTGTCATGATCATAAACAAAACCATTTACACTTGACTGTCTATTAATTCCATATTCATACACCCACATGCCATCATCACTATCCTGATCAAGGTCTATACTATCACTTGTATGGCTGTGGTTAACATTTGCTTTATTTGCTAATTGAGTATTCATTTCTGTTTGTGTAACATACCCTGATAAGTCAACTGTTGTTTCAGTTGAACCAATTTTTTCAAATTTATTATTAACCCAAATATACTCATCATAAATATTACCCTCAACAGAAGCTGAAGTATTTAATTTTAAATACATTACTCCAACTTCCCCTGTAGATGGTAATGAATTTACTATTGTTGCTGTAAAACCAATTAATGAATTTATCTGAGAATTAATATTATTTACTTTCGCATCTATTTCAGTTTCAGTATAATACCTTTCATCATGATTATGTCCAACATTTGATTTTCCACCTAATTTTGAATCAATTTCTGTTTTCTTATAATAATCATTTAAATGTTTAACAGCAATATAATTGCCAACATGTACCTGATAACTATTTGCTCCATCTTCACTAGCTATATTTAAATATAAATCACCAGTAGTTTCATCATGTTCAAATATTGGAGGGTTGGTTTCATCATTACAATAACACCATAGATTTCCTTCAGCATCTCCTGCTAAAGTGAAAAAACCTGGTGGAGGTACTGTAATATTTAATAATGGGTTTGCCCATTTGTCGAACAATTCATCAATGGCTTTACTTACTGTATTGGCATCTGTCTTTAATATGTCGATGTCTAGGAAATCTTCAATGTTTCCTATTTTTGTGCCTAGGTTTGTTTCTCTTAATCTTGCACATGCATTATTTAATGCTTTTCTTTCATTTTCAGTTAGTTTAGTCATATTACACTCTCTCGTTTAACATTACCTATTTTAATCTCTTTATCACCATTTAGATAAGGATTATAACTTATTTCTGTTATTTGTGCTTTGAACACCTCTGAATCTGGGAATCTTACATATACAAAATCCCCTACATTATAATTGTGTCCTGGTGTTTCTACAAGGTCTACTTTTATGCTTTCATTTTTCTCTAACCATTTTGTGTTATCTCCCGAACCGTTTAATTTTTGCCAGCACCCAATCAATACTTCTTCTACTGATTGTTCGCTAGTTTCAAATGGTTCTAATTTTGGATTACAATCACATACTGTGAGATAATTGAAATCTACAAGTGTTGGTAAAGCATGAATATATAATTCTCCTCTTGGTTTTACATAGGGGAATCTTGAAAATTCAAAAAGTTTTGTTGTATCACATGTTAATGATACAAAATCACATCCTTTTAGTTTGAAAGTTACGTTGCCGTACCAGTAGTTGAATTTTGATTGTTTTGTGATTACATTTACTATATTTTGTTTTGAATCACTTTCATCACCAGTATATTCTGCAGTTATTTCTTTATATTCTCCTACTTTTTCTTTGACTGTTTTTGTTGCAGTGGTTGTTGTTTCTGCTTCTCCAGGAGTTAATTTAACTTTTTTACATTTACCATGACCCCATTTGTCTCCTCCACAGTATCCGCAGTAATCTGCGTCACATCCTCCTTTTTTCATGCTGCAAGTTATTTCGCCTTCGTACACTTTTTTAGGATTGTCGGTTAATGTTCCAGTTTTGCCACAGTTTGGGCAGTAGTTTTTCCAGGTTTTTGTGTATCTTTTATATGCTGTTCCTGCACAACAGCCACATGATGGCATCATGTTTACGGTTATTGTGTTGGGATCTCCTGTTGTGACATTTTCAGTTACCTGTTTTTCTACTTCTTTTTCAACATATTTCATGAATTTTATTGACTTATTTTTGTAGTCAATAGTTATTTCGCTTTCATCCTGAATTAGATTCGGTTGTTGGAAATATATCATTGAAGTATTGGGATCATCATCTGCTATTCCCTGATTAGTTATTTCAATTCCTAGTGTGGATGCTCCTTTTATTTTTTTAATTTTGAGAATAGGGTATGATTCGCTGATATATTTTTCAACATCTAAAATAGTACATCCTGGGATTTGACGTGGTGTAATGGTTGGGATTTTATTTGAAGAGGTTGTATTTTGTGTGTACATGAATGGCATGTATTCGTAGTTTTCATAATCTTTTATATAGTGAATATTTTCTTGTACAAATGTTAAAGAAACAGTGTCTATTATTTTTAGTTCATTAGAATTAAAGAAAACATCTTTTTTTGTTGTTAAATATTTTGCAAGAACATATATCAAATATTGGAAGCTTAGTCTTCCACCTGTAATTGATAAGCTGTTTGGTGCTTTTGTTTGAGTTATGCAGTACGATTTGATTATTCTTGCTAATTGTATTATTTCATCCTGTTTTATGATGCAGTCAATATGGCTGTGTGATGGTAAATCTGCACAATCTACAATTTTAAGTGAAATGTTTTCAGAGTTATTGTCTTCAGTGTTGATTATTGCTTCTGCAAGTAGAAGTATCATTTGTCCCATGCCTATTTTAACATTGTAGACTTTGTTTTTTGATGAATCTTCATATATTTCACTATGTGATATTTCAAACTTGTTTGGGAAGTATTTTTGAACATCAAGAAGTACTAATAGTTTTTCAGCACAATCAATAATGTCTTGTATGTAAAAATCATATTCAAATAATGTTGGTGGAATATTATTGTTTACGTCAAGATTGTAAAATTGTCTAAGTATTTTTGAATAATCTACTTCATCAGTATTTTCTGAAGAAATTACTGGCATTATACCTAATGCATTTTTGGTTTCATCACTACTATATGATAATTCATTAGTATTTTCTCCAATTACAACACTTTCTACAATTTTATTGTGTGTTACTCCATAATTTGCAGGTTTTAGTAATTGTATTTCTTTTATAATGTTATTATTTTTTAAAGAATAATTTGTTTTAAATACTAATCCTGATTGTTTTTCAATAGCTTTTAATAAGTTGTATTTTGTTATTGAGCCTTGAACATTGATTAATCTTTTACTATAATCAATACTGTCAATATCTGTTTTTGTAACATTGAAAAATCCTTTCAGTAATTTGTTTAGGAATAATTTACTGATAATGATTGTATTTCCATTTACATGTGAAGCATAATTGGGATCTCGGATATAGAATGGTTTACAATTGTTTAATTCTACAATTATTTCTTCTGCATCTACATCAATAGATTTGTCTATATAATCAAAGGTGCATTCACTATTAATAACAAACAAACAATTATCAACAAAGATTTTGTTTCCTTGTTTGAATAATTGCTTGTCTCTTTTAACATTTGTAAGTTTATGTGATAGTTTTAATGTTTCATATCCTTGATATTCATCAGTAATATGTATTTCTGATAATTCAGTATCTAAAAATTGAAGAATATTTTCTTGATTATCTAAAACAACAACCATACTTTTTATCCTCCTTTTTCATAGTAAATTACATCAGTCACTTTACAATTGATACTGTTTTCAAAATTAAAATGATGATCCAATATGAAAAAACTAGAATCTACACTAATACAATTAGGATCTATCTTGAACCATTCACTATATTTTTCATAGAATACATTTCTATTTTCACAATCAATTTTAATCTTTGTTGTTTCAGGTAAGTTTGTTATAAACTCTCCTTCAAGTTTCATTAGTTGTCCAGATTCTGATTCAATTATTTGTATGCTTGTTGATTCATCTTCACTTAATTTATACAAAATAATGTCTGGTTTTACTTTTCCAATTGTGGTTATTGTTCCTGCGAAACTTTTTCTTAATGGGTTAATATTTCTACTTAAACCACTAGGGATTATTAAGTTCACTTCACAATCATAACCTCCAACCATTGCTTCTGCATCAATTGAATCTTCTATATAGTAATCAAAACATTCTTCAGGTGCGAAAAAGAAACTAATACTTTTTAGAATTGGTGAATCTAATGTGTCTCTTTCAGGATACAGGTAGTCACTTACATATTTCATGATTTCTGTTGATTCTTCAAAATCATCTCCGTAAACTCTGAATTTTAATTTGATTTTTTTATCATCAACATTGACTCTTATAGGGTATTTCCCATCTGCTCCTTCAATTTTATATTTTTCTGTATCAAAATTAGCTCCACGAGGTATTTCTGTTTCAGGACTCATACTTATAAGGAAATATTTGCAACTAACACCATTAATATAGAAATCGCAGTCTTCTCCACTATTTTTTGAATAATATACTGTGATTTGCACATTTTTCATTTCGACTTGGACTTGAGTGACATTGTCAAATGCATCATCAATTTGTAAGAAAAACCTTAAATCATTTAATATTGTGTTGATTTCTGGAAATGGAATGCCGAAATTATGGAATTTTCCACCGAATTTAAAGTTAGTGTCATTTCTAGTGATGTTTATGCTGTCTAAATAGTAATCTAATTCATCATCATCTAATGTTCCAACACCACAAATTAGATTAATTGATTCTTCAACACTTATGTCTCCAGTTATTTCTATTCCATGAATCAGTACATTATTGTTTTCTAATCCTTGCCAGTTGAAACCTTCAAAGAAATGTTTTGTAGATAAAGCTAACTCTGGAGGTTCAAGTAATAAATTTGCAGTGCTGCCTACATCACCTAACAAATATCTTTTTGGAGATAAAGCCAATACTGGATATTCATAACCTGCATATCTTTCTTTAAGTATTAAAGATAAATTACCAAATTCTACAGTTCCATAGTCAAAATCTATGAAATTCCCATAAAAAATTAGATAGATTGGTTTACTTGCATCATATGTAAACTCACAGGATAACTCTTCCCATATGTCCTTAACACTGATTTGATTGGTGTATGAATTTGTTGTTCCATTTACAACACAAACTCTTAAGTTTTTCAAACCTTTTTCAATTTTAGAAGCATTTAACAGTCTTCCTAATGCTGAGAAAACATAAGTTTCACCATGTTCAAGGTTTGATAATGTGAATTCTGATAAATTCAATATTGAATAATAGGATTTATATGAATCAGGAATGTTTACTTTCACTTTATCTGTGAAAACACCTAATAATAATGGACTGGTCATTTCAATATTATGCTCTCCACTACTTTTAGAGTATAAAGGAATATTTGTATCAAAAACAATGTTTCCACTATCATCTTTTTGCCATTGTGATTTTGAAATTTGTAAAATATTATTTGATAATCCTGGAACAGGTTCTTTTACAGTTAATCCTCCAAAATTCAGATTTAGTGTTAAATCTAATGGAGCATCAGTTTTTAAAGTTATGTTTAAGTATGTTAAATCTGTAACTGTATCTGTACTAATTTCAATTTCTTTGTTATTTGCATAGAAATCCCATACTTCCAATTGGGGTTTTTCTACTACAAATGTTGTTTTTGTTGAATGGCCACTATTGTTTTCATCAAGTGTGATTGTAAACAATCCTTCAGATGTTGGAGTTACATAGAATATTAATTCTGCTTTACCATTTGTTGTTGCTTGTCTCCATATGCCTGTGGTCCAGTCATAATATGGTGAATCATATGTGATTTCACAGTCTCCATTTGTGATTATCTTTATGTTTGCCGATATTTCTTCTGAAGGTTTTGTTCCACTGGTTTCAACCATTGTGCATTTTACAGCTACTTTTTCACCGTAACTAACAATATTTGGTTCAATGCTAATGCTTGGAATATAATTTCCAGTTGTATACACTACAATTACTCTTAAGTATTTCATTTCAATGTAACATGGGTTTGTAGATGTATTTTGTGGTAAATCAAATTTAACATCAAAATTTGGAGTGTTAATGTCTTTTCCTTTTAGATTCAAATTATTAAATTGAACTTCATATTCTCCAAAATTATTTCTAGGTGGGGCATTACCTGTTTTTGACAGGTTTAAACTACTTAATATGATTTCTGGATTTGAAAAACTTCCATGTGCAGTTTGACTTATCTGTGCAGAGTATGCTAATTTTCTATATGAATATTGTACTATTATACTCGTTACTTTAGCTGAATCTGGAATTAATCCATCATATTTAAAATCATATCCACGTATGGTTGATGGATGTTTTCTTGAACCATTTCTTCCAGCAATCGCATTTTTATATTTTGCTCCAGGATCTGCATAACCCCAATGTCCCACAGTATTTAAATCATTTGTAATATTTTCAATATGATCACATGAACGATAAGGTATGTTGTTTCCTTCTATATTTTGAACTTTACTAGGATATCTTAAAATACTAGGCAATTTAATAATCCCTCCATCATTTTTTTTAATTTTTAATAAAACCATCATACTCTGAATTAAACAATAAACAGTTTAATTGAAAGCTAATGTAATCTCCTTTACTTACCCCATCAGGAAAAGCAAATTCAACACTCACATATTTAGCACCAGCAGGTATTTTTGATGTTTTAATAGCACATCTTCCTTTATTACCCATACCTTCATTAGCAATATCCATAATTTCCTGATTTTCAATTAATTTACCATCTTTATCGAAAAATACAAACCCAACAAGTATGCTTTCAATAGTGTTTTTTGCATCATAATTAGATGAAAACACAATACTGGAAGCATCATCAGGTATGTGTACTCCTTGATTGTTCTGATGGATTAAAAGAAAAAAAGGAGAAGTTAAATCAACATTCTCCGAGAGATATGTTTCTTTAACTTTCAAAGTATAACCATTTCTAAAAGGAACAACTTCAAAAAAATCACTATATGGGTTGAAATTAAAATCAAAATGTTCACAAACAAACAAACTAGATAAACTAGATTCCATACAATATTGAATATCTTCACTAAATCTGTTAGTTAATGAAACATCTTTACTTAATTTAAATGAATATACATTGTAAGATTCCCATTCATCAGGTTTTACATTATTTAATGAAACCATACATTTATGTGATTCAAAATCGTTTTTATCTTCCAGATATCCATGTTTGTTACTTATGATATTACCGAAGATTTCACATTCTTCAGGATTAATTTTTATAGTTTCCATTATCTTTTAACCTCTCATTCTTTTAATACGATTGTCTCTTTTAATTAAAGCTTCAGCAATGCGGTCAATTAATTTGGAATCAGTTATCACTTCTTTTAAAGTTGTGATTATTGATTTTTCATCAATATCTTCTCCTTCAACAGTAACATTAAGATTATGATCTATTGTTAAATGCACATCATCAGATGTATAAGACACTAAATTATCAGCAGTAGTATTATTCCTATTATGTTCAATATTCTGGAAGTATGCATTTTGATTTGTTTTCATTAAATCAATAATATTATATATTCCATCTGTAATGATTCCGAATACATCTTTAGAACTTCCTCCAGGACTTGCTGAACCAAAACTAACTCCAGAACCTCCGCGGAATATTCCTCCACGTTTTTGGAATTGTGTCATATCATATATTTGACCATTAACCATAGCTGCTACATGGCCTATTCCATTCCATGATCCATGAATCATGTGTCCTGATAATCCCAACATAGATGCTATTTCAATTATCATTTCTGCACCATCAAAACAGTTGCATCTTACTTGATCCCAAACTTGCTGATTACTATATCTTGAATTATAATAAAATTCATAAGTTCCAGGGTTTTGGAATCCTCTTGCAGTTAAGATTTTTCTTAGAAGATTTTCAAAGTTTCCAGGATTTAATTGCGGTTGTTTTCCATCACGGAAATCTTCCACATGATAATCTGAAGGTATTTGAATTCCAAGGAACCATGGGTCTGCTATCCTCCATTTGTATGCAGTATTCATTATTTTATTCACATTAGTATCAGGAATTCCTGCAAAACAAGTATTTGGATTAACACAACCATTAACTCTTGCCAAATCATTAATTACGCTTGTTGGTAAATTATAATCTAAAAGATTTAACCATGATTTGCTTTTATTGTTTTGAGGATGTTTTACTTTAGAATTAGTGTCAATTACTCTGCCTTTTCCTTGTCCTAATCCTCCAGCAGCATAACTTGCTATTGTGCCTTTTGTGGATTTTCCAAAGTTAATGCTTCCACCAGGTAATGTTCTGCCTCCAATTAATCCTCTTGTTGAATTAGTTGCTGGGCCTGCAGGCAGTCCACTACTGAAATGTGCATTGGCTAATTGATTATAGAAACTTGCAATACTTCTATGAAGGCTGCTGAATTTATTGTATGATTGTGTTTGTATGCTTCCTGCAGCTGAAACAATATTGTCTTTCATTACTCCCCATGCATTAGTCATTTTATTTGTTACATCTATTGTGGAGTTACGTACTTGATTTAAGTTCTGGGTTGTTGTTGATTTAATATTGTTCCATGCTTGAGTATTTGAATTACTCATGCTTGTTAATGCAGTGGTTACTCCATTACGTGTTGTTTGGAAGCTTGTTACTACTCCTGCAACTCTCATTTGAATAGCTCCTGCATTTAATGCTATTCCTGCAGTTAATGTTGAAAAGCTTGTTCCGATCATATTGTTGCTTGCAGTGATGCTTTCACTAGCTAATGATACTTCTTCAACAAGACCATTATATTGGTCTCCAGTTTCTTCTGTACCTGAATTATTATTGCTTAAATCAACATTTGCACTATCTGTTTCAACTTCAGTGTTTGTTGTTACTGGAGTTGTGATAGTTGTTGAAATATTATTTAATGCATTTTCAACATCAGCAGTATTGAATCCATTTACAATGTTTTTTCCAACATTTTTACCTGCTTCATATGCTGATTTTCCTTTGTCTTTAACTCTTTGTAGCATGTTAAAGAATTCTAGTACTACTTTTTCTTGGATTATTCCTGGTGAATGTATTCCCATTGCGGAAAGCATTCCGTCTACAATTTTTTTACCGATTTGCTTTGCATTTTCAACTAATTGTGAACCTGCAGATAGTATTCTTGAGCCTATGTTTAGGAATTCCTGGTATACTTTTTGAGGTAATTGCTTTATCCAGGACATTACTCCAGATACTACTTGTGATGCTTTTGTTTTAGCATTACTTACCCATTGTGCTCCTGCAGTTATTACTCTTACAGCAACTGCTAAAAGATACATTTTTATTTTATCTGGCAATTGTCGGATAAATTGAACTACTCCTGTAAGGAAGTTTCTACCAGTATTAACTGCATTATTCCACATTGACTGAGCCCAACTAACAACACGATTAATCACATTTGATAATATTGTGCTGATTGTTGATTGAATAGCTGCCCAAGCCCAAGCAATTGCTTGTTGAAGACTTATTTGACCAGTAATTAACTGGCTAAAAATTGTTGCCAGTTGCATGAATAAATTGAATAATGGAGTTACAATATCAAGTACAAGTTGCCATGCTGGACCAAATACACTTAATAAGAATGATGCAATTCCATTGAAAACATCCCATATTATGGTGAGTATGTCTATTGCAAGTTGAACTCTAACTTTGAAACTTTCAAATACTGCTCCTATTGCATCGATAACTGCTCTTGTTCCATCAACTTTACCTTTTGCACTTTCTGGGAATATTTCATCCCATATTCCTTTCAACCAATCTACAACTGGTTTGAGAGATTCATTCAAATCAGACCATGCATCTTGAATTGCTTTGATAGTTGCTTTTACATCAGGATGATTTATGAATGCATCCCATAATCTACCAATATTATTCTTTATGGCTTCGAGCATGGTTCCTACATCTTTCCACCAACCAAAAGCTTTACCTACTTCATATATTGCTACTGCTATTGCAACTAATGCCACAACAACCCATGTTAATGGATTTGATAAAATTGCTCCTGCAACTGCTAAAAAACTAGCCGCCAAACCCATATTTGCTATTTCAACACCTAATGCTCCAGCAATATAAGTTACAAAACTAGTCGCACTAGCAGCTATTGCGGGAATTACTGAACCAAGAATTACAATACCCAACCCAACTAAAGCTGTTGAAAGTACACCAATAGTTACTGCTGCTTTAGCCCAATCGGGCATGCTTGACCATGCTGATTGTAATGCTTCAACCATCCAAGTAATCATTTCAACAACTGTTATAATTATGGGAGTTATTGGGACAAGGATAGATTGTATTAATTTGCTTCCAGTTACTGTTAATGCTGCCCAAGCATCATCTAATGTTACAATTTCTTGTGCGGACTGTTCAAAACCCATATCGCTAAGTGTTTTGTTCATTGCTTGGAGTAATCCAGTTTTATTATTTATATCTCCATCCCATCCATTTTTCATGAGCATGTCTTGAGATATGCCTATTTCCTGCAGTCTTCTGAATTGGCCATCCATTGCATCTGATACTGCAAGTATTGCATCTTCTTGTGTTCTTCCTTCTTTTACGAAAGCTGAACTCATTACTGCAGTTGTTTTAGTAAGTTCATCCATTGAAGCTTTAGGAAGTTTTAATTTCACTCCCATTTCTAATGCGGCTGCACCTACTGCATTCATATCTACTTTTCTGAAGCTATCTTGCATTTTGTCAACAGCCCCATGGAATTGTTGTAGTTCTCCTTCAGTCATTCCTAATCTTTGACCGAATCTTTCAAAACTTGCAGCTGCATTTATTGATTCTCTTGCTCCTTGAACCATACTGTTTACAAGGTCAAAACCAATCATTCCTACAGTCATACTTGCTGCTGTTCTAAGAAATCCAAGACCTCCACCTGCAGTTTTAGCTCCGTTTTCAAGTCCTCCGAAACCAGTTCCTGTTTTTTGTGAACTTGTTCTTAAACCTTCTAAAGCTAATTGTGCTTCTCTTGCATCTCTTGTAACATTATCTAAACCAGTAGTATGGAAGTTTAGCAATGAATTTACTTGTTGAAGTATACCAATTAAAACTAATAATATTGCTTTTAGTAGTTCTGCTGATGCTGTTGTTCTACTGAATCCCGAACCATCAATTGAATCTAAGGCTGCATCTGTTGAATGTGCACTTGTTCTAGCTCGATCTAATGCCATGTCTAATTGTGCTGCACTTGATGAAGTTGCTGTTAATGTGTATCCAGTTATACTATTTATTCCACTGCTTAAACTAAGTGCACTGGATGAAGCTTGTTTTAAACTTGAAGATAATAATCTGGTACTATTATTTGAACTATTCATCGAGGAAGATAATCTTGTAGCACTAGATGATGCTGTGAGTAAATTACCTGAATTAATTGTGTTGATTGAAGTGTTAAGTCTATATGCACTATTCATCGATGTATCCATTGAAGTGGTTAATAGTTTTGCAGAATTAGATAATTGATTAATTGTATTGGGATTGATTGAATTTAATGCTGTTTTTGTAGAATTAGTGCGATTTGTAACTTCAGTTAATTCTTTATCTAACTGATTAGCAGAGTTTTTGGCTTTATCCATACTTGAGGAATCAAATTGTCGCATTGCATTTTGAGCTTGTTGTGCTGCTTTTTGAACTTGCTCCATTTGTGCTTGTATCTCTTTTAATTGAGCTTTAACACGGTTTTCCAGTTCAATTATTAACTTTACAATATTATTGCTCATTATTCTATTCCTCTGCTAATTTCTTGTTTTTTTCTTCTGACACGGTCTTTTAGAGAATGTGAAGCATGATTTGTACCTGAAGATTGTTTATCCTGTTTATCACGAACTAAGGGTACTGCATGATTCAAGAATAATTTCTGCCTAATAGTTAAATCTGCTTGGTTTTCTGCTAACATATAACCGATGTCTTGAAGAGTTACTACTTCAATAGCTATGTTTTCATTCTTCTTCACGAAATTCTGCTATATTATTATCCATTGATTTAAGGTTATCTAAACCACTGAAAATTAATGCTTCATTTACAATTAAGTCTAATGTTCCTGCTTTTAATTGTTCAAGGTCTTTTTTGGTGAATTTATCAGGATTGTCTGCATTGTCTAATACTTTTAATGCAAGGTTCATTTTTGCATCATATTTCTTTTTTTCCATTGCTGCGAGACTGGTTTTGAATTTTGTGGTGTCTTCTGCAAGGCTGGTTTGTTTTGCTTTGATGGTGGAAATCATGTCGAAGTTTCCTACATCACGGTATGCTGATGTGAATTGGTTGTATTCAAGGTCGCTTATTTCTCTTATTGCTACTTCATTATCGTACATTGGTAGTTCGATTATTTTTGTGTTTTTGATTCCGCCGATGATCATTTCTTTTGTAAGCATAAATATCACATTTTTATATAATAATTTTTTTTTGAATTTTAAATAAAGTAATTGAATGAGAATAATCATATTCTCATTTCATTTAATCTGTGTAAACAGTGATTGTTTTTGTTTTACTTGCACCATCAATTAAAATATGTGCTGGTTCTACTTTAGTTGCAGTTGGTTCACCAGTCAACTCTATATCATACACTCCATCTTCAGCAGTAAGTGTTACTTCACCATTACTTGAAGATTCAGCATCAACAGTTGTGGATCCTTTCATTAATGATACTGTGTAATCAGTTGTTAATTTAGCACCTTCCTTATCAACAAGTTTTATTGTTGCATCATAAGTTGGGTTGGGATCACTGTCTGCTTTTCTTGCAAATAATGCTCCAGCTAAATTTTTATAATGGTCCATTGTTGATTCAACTGTTTTTGATAAACAAACAATACTTAATTCATATTTAACTGGGTCTGCATTCATTGTTGCAGATGGTTGGTTGATAATACACATTGGACAATATAATTCGAATTTTTTATCACCATTTCTAATGTAGAACATTAATTCAAAGTATTCTCCTGCAAGGTATCTTCTTGGTCCTTCCTCACTTCCCCAGTACATTTCCAAGTATTTTTCATCAGTATCATCTACTGTTAAGTTTAAACCAATTTCTCTTTTAGCTGCTCTTGGTATTTTACACATAAACCTTGAGCCCATTCCTCTTGCATCATCAGTATTAACATTGTTTTTGATTTCAAGACTTATTTTATTGGTTTTACATCTCATTTCAGTCCATTCATCTTCACCAAATCTTCTCATTTTAACACTGTCTATATGGTAAAATGATAATGGTAATTTTCCAAAGTTAAACTCTGATAATTTTTTTAATGGTTGTTTACTATTGATTTTTGATTTGATTTCTGCTGATGCAGTTAAGAATTCTGATTCTACTTCAATACTTAAACTGTCCATCACCATACCTAAAATTTCCATCTCGTAGGTTGCACATCCTGCCATCACAGTATAAGAAGGTAAGATACTACTATTTGTACCGTAGATAATATCTCCTTCTCTTCTTCCCAATACTGCTTCAAGAAGGTATTCTAATGTTTCCATTTGTAAGTTGCAACTGAAACTGTTTTCAGGTACATAGTAAGCAGCTACACCAGATTGATAATCCCTACTTACTACTGAATCATATTTTGTAAATTGCTCTGGTGGAGATACATCCATCTCTGATATTTCAATATCAATAGATTCTCCACTAAGGTCTTTTTTTGCAAATTCTCCTTCTTTTACTAATCTTAAATATTTTAGTTCTTCTGCGGCTGTTACCATATTCTTTAGCCTCCATCACATTTTGAATTCTTAATTTTAAATCTTATTTGGAATGTTACACCTGCACTATACACATTTTTCTTTTTACCCAGACCATATGGAACCCATCCGAAATCCTTGGTTTTAATATTGAAAAATTCTAAGTCTCCAAGTAATCTTGAACTTATTATTCTACGTTCTGCCTGTGAAACTATACTTGTAGCTTCATGAATACCTATCTTAGGATTTTTATTGTTAAGCACCTGTGAGGATAATATTATTTCTCCTTCAAAGGTTTCACTTAAACCAGTATCAGTAATATTTTTAAATGGTTCATCTACCCATAATTCCAGATAAGGTAATTCTGGTGTTCCCAGACTTACACCCATAAGAGATAAATGTTTAATAGTGCCATCTTCAATCATTTCAGATAAGACCAGTTGGAAACCTTCCATTAGTTTATCATAAGCTTCTATGAAATCTTTCATAATCCCACCTCTTTTAATGTTTCAGACACATATTTGTTAATTTTTGATTCAGTAGTTTTAACTGCATGAGGATAATAATGGTATCCCCTGAATGCTGCTACTTTTTTAGGTTTAGGGACAAAAACATCTTTACCAGATTTATCCACCCAATGCAGGGCTTTTTTATTTTTAGCTGAGAAACTTCCACGACCATCATGAACATATTTTTCATAACCTGAAGGTTTTCCTCTTGCTTTTATAACATACATTTCATCTGTTTCCCTTCTTGCAGTTATTGCAGTTAAAAGATTGTAACGATTGTATTTTATCCTACTTTGAAGGTAAGTTTTAGCATCTTTACTTGCTCCATAACTTACCTTTTTACCTAATCTTGGAGGTACCCGTAATATTTTTTCTTGCAGTCTTTCCCATCCCGCATAATCAAAATCAAAATGTATCATAAAAAATCATCAACTCTTATAAAAAATTAAAAAAAATGTTTAGATTGAGAAAACATGAATCTTAGATTTTTTAATGTAAGGCTTCATTCTTTTTTCAATGTCTTCTGTGAAAATATTGTTTACTGCCTCATCAAAATCAAAATTTTCATGATCAGTAATTCCCAAGTCCTGTCTTACAGCATGGCTTCTAATAATGTTACTGGTTAATTCAATAATGATTTGTATTACATCATCAGGAATTTTATCTGGTATATCATATTTCTTTTTAACCCATGATTCCATTGCAGTGTAATAATCATTAATATAATTATCTAATTCAGTAGTTTCTAAATTAAATAATTCTTCAGTATTTTTATTAGCTCCACTGTACTGTTTGATTTTTTTTAAGGTGTTTTCATCCAACATAAATTATTCCTATGTTTTAGTCATTGTAATGGTTAATGTAGTTGAATCATCACCTACAGTATAATTACCTGTGCTTTCAAAGTTTTCATAACCAGTACATGTTGCACCATATGAATAAACTCCATAAGGAACATTACTTATTGTACAGCCTCCAGCACTACCAGTACCGTTACAAGTGTAAGTTTTACCATCAGTAATATTTGTTAAAGTTACAATAGCTCCTTCAACAGGATTTGTTCCATCATCAACACTTACACCAATATTTTTAGTACTAGTTGTTGTGCTGGAGTTTATGCTTCCTTTATGTATGCAAGAGCAGATGCATCAGACCATGCAAACTGAATATCAGCATACATTGTAGAAGCAATATAATACTTGTTAGATTTTAAATCAAATTCAGATTCAACAATAATATTATCAGGATCCGCCAACCATTGAATGTTTTCTTTATGAGTTAAAATTACTGGTTTTTTAGTGAAACCATTACGAAGAGTACTGAAAGCTGGAATTGGTACTAATGGTACTTCCTCAATAATGATGTCCCCATCTTTAGTAATAACTACATCATTAACAGCATACTTGTCATGATTATCTGCTACATATCTCCATACTGCTCTTTTAAAACTGTATGGTACAAATGCAGCTACCCCACCATCATTTTTATATTTATCAGGGAATAAATCCAACATTCTACGGAATTCTTTTAACGGATTGGAATCTGTTGCAGTTAAATCTATTGTTTCTTGATCTATATCAGAATCATCTTCTAATTTTTTCAAGATACCATCATTTACTTTATATGAAGTTGCAACATTAGATTCAGTACTTGCAGTATTCCCATAGATTAATGTTCTTTCTAATGCTCTACCATTTGCACTACCAAATTGACCAGTTAAAGTATTCATGAAATTCTTTTGCTCAATACTGTCATATAATACAGTTCTGTGAACACCAGTTAAAGCACGATATTCTTCTGCATCAAAAGCCCTATTAGTGAATGTTGGGTCCTGTTCATTGCTTAAAGTTTGTGGTGTACCACTGATTCTTCCAGCTTCCAATTCAATATCAAAACTCATCATGTCCAATTCTCTTTTATGATTGTGAGTTGGAACAACTTTAGTCTTGTTTAAAAATGCTGTTTCTTCTTGAACAGCTTGCATGTATTTATCTGCTTTTTCCGCTTGAAGAACTCCTTTACCGAGTTTCCCACTTCCTTCTCCAATATCTACAAATTTAAGGATAAAATCTTCATTATGCATGATTTTATCAGCTAACGCTTGTTCTACTTGTTTAATTGTCATTTTATATCAAACCTTCTCATAAAAAATTTAATTATTAAGTATAATATCTTCTTTTTTTCTACCAGGTCATTCCATTTGAATTCCTACCCATTCTCTCAAGGAATGATTTTTCAGAAGCATTGCCTTTTGCAAGGTCAGGATCAATACTTTTACTAACAGTAGCATCTGGATTAACAGCACCATCAGCAGTAATAGTAGTATCCACTTTAACTTCTCCTCCATCATCATCTTTTGGAGGTTCTGATTTTTTAACAGCTCCAGGAACAGGATCCTCTTTTGGAGGTTCTGGTGGTTTTTCCCCACCTTCAAGTTTAGTTATCCTTGCATCCATAGTATCTAATCTTTTATCGATTTTACCTAGTGCTTCTAAAATTTTATTTTCATCTTCCACAGGTTCATTATTTTGTGCTGGAGGTTCAGTTGGTTCTTGAGGTTCAGATTTAGCAACTAAACCATTAATTAATTTTTCAAGAATACCTTCTGAAACCTGCACATTATTTTTTCCATTGTCTTCTTTTGTCATAACTTCCACCTCTTCTGGTGTGATATATTTTTTCACAAATTCTTCATCATCTTCATATACTTCAAAAACCGCCATAGGATGTGATGGTTGATCAACAATACTGATTGTTGATGGTTTCCAATCTTTAATGTCTTTAAATTTCAAAGCCATATTTAACCTCCTAATCCTCTACTCATTTGAGCAACACTTTTATATGGTGCAGCCAGTATGCTGAAACCATTGTATTCCCCATCTCGGATTGCTTGTTGTATTTCCTCATCAGTTACATCAACAGAAATAAACCAGGATCCTTTGGGGTAAGTGTTTCCCCTGAAAGTGGTTGGTGATTCAAGAATATATGATTCTAAAATTCTTCCTACAGGTTGGAGTGTGTGCTGTACATCAACTCCTAATCCCAGGCGATTGTATATTAATGATGCTTGTCTTATTGTTTCTTCATCCAGTATGTCTCCTGTTGCATCAGGGATTCCTGGTATGCAGACTGCACCTTTCACAATCATAGTTTTTTTTGACTCCCCATTTTTTTATATTGGAAAAAAATTAGTTTTGTTGGAGTTTTTTTTAGTAAAAAAGAAAGGAGGATTTTAAAAAAAGATAAATGATGTTAAGTTACTAAAATAAAAATATTTTTTTATCCCCCTTCAATATATAGGAGTGGAAAAATAGAAAAAAACGAAAAGTTAAATAAATTTATTCAACAATTTTGACCATAGGTTTAAATTGAGGATATTTATCAAGAAAATCTAAAGCATATTGTATATGATATTCCCTAGCTTCTTTGTGTTTCCCTTCATATTTTAATCTATGAGTTACAGCCCGTTCATTCTGATCCAAAGATTCAAACTCCGGATGTTCAATACACTGAATTAATCTTAATCGATTAATATTAGGAATAACTTCACGTACAATACTCATTAATCTATGAGGTAAACCTGAAGGTGTTGTAATGAAATCTCTTAATTGATCCTCAGACCAATTTTTAACAAATTCATAATTAGGAATCAATTTTTCAACCATGATAATGAACCCCAGTATTTGTTAGTATATTATATATAAAACTTCCTATATAAAAATTACGATATCATTTCCCAATGAGCAATAAACTCTGATTTTTCACGTATTAATCTTAAATCAACATTTTTATCAAACAAAATTTCAAACTCCTGAGGAGTTTCAGTTATTCCTTCAATATACAGAATTTTAATTCCTTTTGGAATGACAATATAATTAATATACTCCCCATATTCTTCAGGTTTAACATTTTCGGAAATAGAAGTTGATAAAAATGAATCTGAATGATAATTATCTCCTTCTACAAATTTAGTCATTGGACTTTTTTGTCTTCTAACTACAACAAGACTTTCTTCTAATATTTTACCTTTCTTAAATACTGATTTTGAAGATTTAATTGCTTTATTAAAAGAGATATAATATTTTGAATTAGCTAAATCCTGCTCCCATAATTTAGAATATTTTCTTTTAATACGCCACCTCTTAACTGGGTTGAGCTCCCCTTTTATTTCTCTGAAATAATTATTCAAACTATAATATCCTTCATCAGAATATGCTTTTATGAATTTATACTCTTCAGAAGTCAAATCTTCTTTTTTAATTCCATATTTATATTCAAATGCCAATTTATCTTTAGATGATTCACCAACACCATAAACTGTTTTATTACCAATTTTCACTGCTTTATTTTTAGCTTTACTAAATTTAGTGATAGATTCATTTAATTTAAATTTACTGAAATCTCTTTTTGAATTTTGTTTTGGTTTTGAAGAAATATTAATCATTACTGTTTTTCTTTTAACATTTTCAGTGATTTTACTTCCTGTATTTTTAATCTTGTTACCTATATTCGATATGGTTCTAATTATCTTATTCTTAATCTTAGAAGTTATCTTCAAAGAATTTTGATTACTGCTACTTTTATTCTTACCATGTAAGTAAGAATTAGAAGGAATATTAAAAGAACTTTTACTTTTAAGATTACTTGGAGTACTATTAGTATAGCTTAACCAACATCTGCAATTAGCAACATTCTCAGCACCTCCAGCTAAATCCCCAGGATACATCATCTCAGTACGATAACTACCAGTAATAATAAAATAATCATCAATAGGAACACTCTCAATAAAGTTAGCACGATGCCAAATTCTATGTTGTCTAGCACGACCATTCATCCAAACCTTATACTTATACCCCTTATCCAAAGCATGTAAAAAACTCATCCTAGACTGATTAGTATGCAAAGCATCACGAACAATATTCTTAGCATTCTTACGATACAACTCCCCATACTTCTTTTTAATCTCACTATCAGACAACTTACTTTCAGCTTCAATCTTAGCTTTTAACTTATAAGCATCACTATCAAAACGTGAAGATAAAATCTTAGAATAATCCCCAACAGTTTGATCAACACTACCTTGAATAATCTTAGAACGCTTTTTCATTAAAGTATTAGCTTGACCTTGCAAAGCAGTATCAATTATGTTCTCTGCAATCTTTTTACTATTCCCAATTTTATTTCCATCAATAATATTATTTAATAATTTATCTTTATAAGAATCAATACTTTTATCAGCTTTATTCGTATGTTTAAACAAATGATTAAAACTTATATCTCTTTTAACCACATAAAGCTGATGCAATCTTTGAGTTAAAAGCAGATACTGAAGTTTCTTTTTAGAAATCATAATAAACCATTCTTATTAAAATCAGAATTCAAAGCATCAATCATACTATCCAATTTACCTTCAGCATCCATTGGAGCATCACCATACAAAACCTTATCCAAAGACTGATTATTCATAAACCTACAATTATAATACTCATCATCTTCACTCATTTTCAAATCAAAAGATTCACCAAAACGATTAACAAACTCCCCTAAAGTCACTGCACCATTTTGCAGTAATTTAATTCCACGATCCAATACTTTATCTTCCTCATCAAAATTAACAGGCAAATACTCAAGTTTATGTGTAAATATTCCAAATTCCTTTTGAATAATAGTCTTATTAATCAAATTAGCCATCCTCTTTTGCAATGTAGCTACTGTAGATTTACTATAATTTTTAAGCAAAGTTTCAGTACGATTACTAGCAATACCTGTAGACTCAGAATCACCTAAACGTTCACGAGGTACACGATGAATACGACGAATACGATCAGCCACACTACCTGACAGTTCTAAAAAACTGCCTTCTTTTTTCTCATCAGCAATTTTAGTAACATTAACACTAACATTATTTTCTTCACTGGGAATAGTGAAAACTAAAGCAGTTCCAGGCTCATTGGACACTTCACGAAACTCATGTTCCAAATCCTCTTCAAAATCATCAAAAGTATAATCTTCTTTTTCCTCAACATTACCTGTAACAGTAATAATATAATTCGGAATACCATGTGCTTTAAAATGCCCTTGCTGATACTCAATAATAGCATTATCAGTTAAAATAGCATCCAACTCGGACAAATATTTCGGTCTACCATAAACAAGACTTTCATTACTTTTAAGATTAAACCAGATTAAATCATTTGCACGATTTTCATCTGTAATATTATCATCCCACAAACCAGTTTCACGATTCAATTGCTTAATATTGTCAGGATCATATAATTTGAAATAATTTTCTTTATGCCCTATCTTTTGTACAACACGTTTTTTATCACGACACATTCTCAGGTATAAACTGCTTACATGATTAACACTTTTCAACTCCCCTTTTTCCCTAAGTAGTTCTAATCCTGCAAAACCAAAAGCTTCTAAATCTTCTAGGAATGATTCTATTTCCTCATCAAAATTAAAATCATTTAAAAAATCATCTAATCCTTCAGGTATTTCTTCTCCTTCTTTAGAGATTATTTTTTTACCTGTGAAAATTGCATCTTCACATTTAACAGTAATACAAATATCATGCAAACCACTAATATCACGCAACTTATCTAATTGGAACGGGTCATACGCTGGGTCAATTACTTCTGTACCATATGTTAATTCATCTTTACTCATTTCTTGAGATTTAATCTCATATTCATTTAAAACACTTTTAATCACTGAATCTCTTAAAAAGTTACTTTTAACTATTTTAACCATTATTAATTTCTCCTTCTACGATTTCTTTTTCTTAAAACTGTAGGTTTTGTTTGAGGATATAAACCTTCATGTAACAATGATACACTATCTACACGGTCATCATGTGTTGTTTCATCATCAGCTATTATTTTCTCTGATGGGAATTTCACAGCTTGTTTCATGAAATCTTTCAACCATTTACCACGAACAAATAATATCCGTCCATTATTCATCCCCCGTATAGTTCTACTTGCTCTTATTAATTTTGATTTAGGAACACGAATAAAATTAGGATGATAGTCTTCGAATTCGTTTTCCCAGTATCTTTTAACTATTTTACCTGCAGCTGCAGGCTGATACTCAATCCAATTATCATACTCTGAATGTTCATCCATAATCCTTGTCATGTATTGTTCTAACTTACCTGGCTTTTTTTGTGTGCTTTTCTGATTATGCACTACACCTACTTTTCCTTGTAATACTGTTGAAAAACTACATGCTGTATAATCAGAAGTACTTTTTTCTGTTGCTGCAATATCCCATGTAATTACTTCTTGAAGAATATCCTTTTCAGTTAATAATTCATTAAACTCTTGTTTGCTAATTGTTGCTGCTTCAATTGTATCATAATCAAATACATCTCCAGCTCTTATTTCATAATCCCAATTACCAATCTGATACTGATAATCTGCTTTTGATAATTCACGTAAATTAGCTAAGTATTTTTCTTTGTCAATATATGGATTATGCCAGAAATTCATTTCAAAAAAAGGGTATTGTCCTTTAACAAATTTTTCATTTAAGTATGTTGATCCATCTGCATCAGCAGGATTACTAATATAGTAAATTGCTAATGGGAAAGTCATTAACTTATCAGTTCCTCTGAGACTACGATTCAGGAATTGCAGGTTTACTTTTTCAAATTCTGAAGCTTCATCAACAATGATTTTATGATAAGCACGACTTTTGAATTTCTCTTTGTCTTTTTCCAGAAGCATATATGAATAATAAATCCGTGCATCATTTTCATGGTTAATGAAACATCTTTTACTTTGATTGTGTTCTATGTAATCGAATGGTTCTGTCCAATGGTCCAGGTAATCTACTATTCCTCCAGTCGCTATTACATTATCATAAGTAGACCGTAGAATTAAGCAGCGGTAGTATGGTACTTCATAATGTTGTAAGGCTAATACTGCTCCAAGCATACTTTTACCAGAATATGCGGAACCTCCAATTAGTTTTCTTGTGTGGCGGTCTGCAATTGCATATAATTGTCGGTCGTATGGTGTTACTGGAATGTATGGGTTTTCAAGTATTGTTCTTCTAATCAACTTTTTTTGTTGTTGATCTAAGTGTATTTTCTTGTAATCTACTCTCATAATTCATCAGTGAATTTTTCTAAATCATCGTTAATGGTTAGTAATTCTTCTAATTCTTTGTCGTTCATATGGATTACATTATCATTTTCTTTGGTGGATGTTTCAATACTTCCTTGTATTTGAGTATTATTATCTTTAATATCTGTTGGTTGACCATGAGCTAGTCTGAAATTTCTATAGATTATTTCCGCAGATTTATTTAGATTTAGAAAACTATTTGCTCGTGTAGTTGGAGCATTCTCATTACTATTTTCTTTTAGTTCTTTTTGTATTTCTTTTAGTAATTCAAAATCATCATTGAAGAATTCTTGAAACTTAGCATTTCCTTGTTTGAATAATTCATAGTTCCACTCTCTTTCTTTTTGATCCATATGATTATCATATAATCTGCATCTTTCCACCCAATTCCATCTTGAAGAGAGTGTTTTTAGTTGACTTAGTGAAGGTATGTTTTTTTCTTCAGTATGCTTCGATTTCTTCAATTTTATTATCTGTGGGAATGTTCTTTTGGAACCTAAATCTCTGTATTCTTTGAATAGTGAATAGCTTTTACTTGGTTCTCCTTTTTGTCTTTCCCATGCTTCAGTCATAATCCCCCCATCCTTATATTTTTTTTGAACATTATTGTAATGTTTATTCTTTTTTGTTGAACACGAAATTTTAAAATACGGGATTTTTTATTTTCATAGTGAACAATATAATATTGTTTAGTTTTGAATTTTGAACAAAAAAAAGTTTTATTAGTTTTTTATAATAGTTTTAGGAAATTCACAATAACAAACTGAAATCCATCAATCAAAAATACAATCAAAGCACCAACAATTGCTATGAATACTCCACTTTTTATTGTGAATAATCGATTATCATCATTAGCTTGTTCTTCCTGAATAGCCAACTGTTTTGTTTGAATTTCAATACTTTTATCCATTTTCTTTATCAGTTTTTCTAATTGCTTATTTTGAAACTGATCACTTGCTTCCAGTTTACTTATACGAGATTCCTGTTTACAATATTTCTCATGTAAATCTTGAACTTGATTATGGGTCATTATTGTTTCCTCCATTGTTAGTGGAGGTGTAAGTTCTTGAAATCCATCCAACTATCCCCCCTAATGCTACTGCTGCTAGTTCGTTGTTTCCAATATAGGTGCTTAGAATTCCTATAATTATTATTCCAATTATTGCTAATGTTGTGTTGTTGAAGTTAGTCATTATTATTTTCACTCCTAAAAAAAATTTGTTTTTAAAAAAAACATTGGGGAAGGGATTTGAACCCCTGCGATACTAGTGTATCATTAGATTAGCAGTCTAACGCCCTACCAGGCTAGGCTACCCCAACATTGTTGGTGGAGGGAATTGCACCCTCAACTTTTGAGTGGTTACTAAGTTACAATAAAAAATAAGCTATTACCAACATCATGAACATGTATTAAAGGAGATAAATATTTATATTATATTTATGGGAAGAATATTTTTTTTTAAGATATGTGATATTAATTATTTAATCTTTGGAGGATACCTATATATTTTAATGAAGAAAAAAATCCAATCATTCTATTATTCATTAAAAATTTGCTACCATTCCCATAATAATTTTTAAGAATAATAATAAATGAAAAGCGAATAATAAACGGATAAGAATATTATTTTTAAATTGTCAAATAATGATAATGCGAAGCTAATTGTACAATAACATATGATAAAATATTTTTTATAAGTGTTTTATTACAAGACCACATTTTTTACAAACATACTCATCATGCCACTCATCATAGTAAACCTTTTTGCAATCTTTTTTCAGTTTTTCACAAACAGGACACTCTATTTCTGCATGTTTCATTTTTTAAGGGAAATACACACCCGCAGTTTGTGCAATTATATTCTGCACGAGATTCATCCAAAACAGTTAAAGGGGATTCAGGAAACTTAATATAACAAGATGTCTTATGATTTCTATAATGTTTTTCTTGTTTTTTCCTTTGTTTCCACTTCCAGTTACAAACAGGACACTCTATTTCTGCATGTTTCATGTTTTTAAAAAATGTATTAGCATCCAAATAATATTATCCTCCCATATATAATTATAATAATGTCTTTTATTTTTTTTTCATAAAAAAAGATAAAATTATAAAATATTTTATCCCCTTCAATATATAGGAGTGGAAAAATAGAAAAAAAGATTAAAAATAAAAAAAATTTAATCACTTAATAAATAACTATCAAGAAAATGCTCACCACGACTGATATGTCCCTTACTTACAATCCATTTAATCATGGGATCCATCAAACCTTTTTCATATTCTTTAATAAAATAATTCAATGTCCAAAAAGTAACCTTTTCATTAAAAATTATCCTTTCAAAAAGTTCTTTAGATGTCTTTTTAAATTTTTTTCTATGAAAAATAATACTGTCAATTTCATCAATAGTTAAATACAATGCAATATCTTCACCAGAAATATAAATACATTCCTTATCAACATCATACCAATAATACTTCTCATTAGGATTTCTTAATAATTTAAGATACTTGATAAAATTCATATTTTTACTCCTATTCTTTTTAATTCTCTTTTCACAGTTCTTTCCTCCAAACCAAAATCACTCAAAGCATGCTGTGAAAGAAATGTTGTACCAGGCTCCCTTAACTCATTACTAATTAACTCCCCATCATTAATTAATTTCCTACGTTTTTGTTGATACTTTGCTTTCTGCTCACGTACCGCCCAGGTCCTGCAAGCTTCCCTGCAATAACCTGTTTTATTCTCAAACTTAATAAATACTCTGCCACAGTATTTGCATTTGCTGATGTAGAATCTTGTTTGTGGATCATTTAATGTTTTCTTCAATAACATCCTATCATCTTTCTAAATTTTTAGATAGTAAGTTTTTCTTCACTTCAAAAACAAACATGTGAAAAGGTAAAAGTTTACCCTGATATTTCACATATTCATTAATTACTTGTGATTTTTTTAATGCTTCAGTTATAGTTTCTTGTTTTAATTCTTCATTTATGCATTCAAAATTGGAGACTGTTCTACTTAAACTAATGTATACTCTTTCATATAGATTAAGGTTATTGTTTTTCACATTCTCCACCACAACAAGAAACTGAATTTTCAGAAGTGTTGAATTTACCATCTTCAATCATTTCAATCAACTCATTAAGAATACGAGTAACATGCATCAAAGTATGAAGATTAATACTATGAATTATAACATCATCATACTCCATGTCTCTCAAACTACCTGTGCATTCTTTATGAATAGTAAAAGATTGTTCTTCAAATTCCCTGCTTCTTGTTTTAATAAAATATAGTAATAATTTCTCATCAATCATACATATTTATCCTCCATGTATTTTTTAACTTCTTTCATAAAAACTCCTGATTACAATATAACCTATCTTAATCATCAAAAAAATCAGTAAGACATAACACTAAACAACAACTAATAATTACACTTACACTAAAAACTACCCAACCATCCATCATACTATATTCTCCCCCCATTATCTCCAACTTGTTATTAACTCATACTCCTCATGAGTTAACTTCTGTTTTAACCTTTCATCAAAACTTCTTACATCTCCAGGATTATTCTCATCCCAACAAGACTCAATCTTGGCAGTTAATTCATTAATTTCTTCCTTATTCATTTTCAATATCCTCCTATTTAATTTTGAAAGGTTGTAATGGTAGTGTTGGTCTTTCAAATATAATCTGAAACAAAACAGTATCCCCACATATATCTGGATAAATACTTTTTAACTCATGTTTCAACAAATCAACATGCCTATAACCTTCAAACCAAGCATGATTATGTTTCAAATCTTTAAATTTAACCTGTTCAACTCTCCGTACTACCCGAAGCAGACAAAAACCCGTCCCCTCAAACCAACATTCTACAAGGTCACCTTTTTTCAATCCTTTATCAGATTTTCTTATTGTAGACATTTTTTTCCTACTTCTTAAAGGTTCAAAGAAATACGGTTTAAACTTCAATGTTTTCATTTTTATCAACTTCCTTTTTTACATATCTTTGCTTCTTTTTTATCATCATCCAACACTATATTATGTTCTTTTAGGTATGATTTTCCAAATAATTCTTCAGCATGTTTACATAACAGATAAGAATCAATTACTCCTTCAGCAGATATTATTCCTTCTTTTTCTAATTTTTCAAGTATATCATTACAACTCATTTTTGGATCTCCTTTTTATTCCGGACTGGTTGTCTTTGACTTGGTTCAGGAACACCACACCTCATACGTACCTTTTCAGCAAACTTAACAAACTCATCTGCAAATAAACTTATTCTAAACCACATCAACTGCCACCTTAATATAATATGTTCCTCATCTTCTTTCTTCATGATTCCACCTTTTTTAACCTAGTTTGGAAGTTATTTCCCCCATAACGCCTAACATGATCTTCACAAATGATTCTTTTCACAAAGGAATCTTTTTGATGTCGAGTTAATCCATACCTTTTCTGCAACTCATCAACAGAGATATTTAATTCATGTTTATAATCTCTCCTGAATTTCAAATATGTTTCTTCACCTTTAGAAACATCATAATCCGTTTCAACAATATTAAAAACTGGTTTATTCATTTTTTATCTCTCCTTAAAAAAATGTAAACATAAATGTTTACAATTTAAAAAATATTTATAGTGAATTACGTACGTATACGTACGTACGTACGTGCACGTACGTGGTTTCCTACAGGTTCTTCGGAAAAATGTAAACATAAATGTTTACAAATCATTTTATCACCAAACCATAATTCCGAACATCATAACCCAAATCATACACATGATCCAATAATGACTTATACGGAACTTCTTGCTGCTTACTAATATTCTTCAGCTGATCTTTACCAATAAAACCAGCATTATCAACAATCCTATTAACTGTACCCATCACCCCATCAAAGACATTTACACTTCTTTCATGTTCTAAACGCTCAGCACGAATCTTACATAATCTTGATTCACGAGCATTAATCTCATTTTGCAACTCAGCTATCTCTTTTCTCAAACTATTTTCCTCATCTTCAGATAAATCAATAGCTAATCTTAACTGCTCTTCTAAAAACTCACTTCTGGTTGTCCCCAGTTTGTTTTTAGCTTCCCTCCATACTTCAGAATCAACCATGAATGAAACCTGTATTTTTTCACTCATACATCATCACCTAACTCTTTCATGACAGTTTCTAATTGCATTTCCTTTGCAATTAAATCTAATTTTAAAGACCTGATTTCCTCTTTTAACTGGTCCTTTTCAATTAACCTTTGATTTTGTTTACTCACATACATATCAATGCAATGTTCCACGCAGAAACGTACAGTTAAACCATACTTTTCCATTAACTTTTTTGCCCTTGTAGTAATCCTACCAGATACCACTTCAGGGAAATTATCCTGAGTATTCATACTCTTACACCTAACATTTTTTCTGCTTTTTTAATATGTTTGCATTTATAATGTTCTACTTTTTGATGTCGGTAGAAATAATCTTCACAACTACACCACCATCCATCTATACTGTCCCAGTTCACAGTATTGGATCCAGTATTTCCTGATGCCTTGAATTGTATGAATATTATTTCTACCTTAGGTTCCATAATTAAACAGCAACCTCTTTTTCTTGATTTTTAAACCAGTTATATGCTTCTTTGTTTTCAGCTTTGGTCAGTTCACCATCTTTGAATAACTTCATTCTATGAGTATTAATCATAGATGGAGTTATTTCCAGTGAACTGTCCTTTTTATGAATATACTCGCGGATTTTCTGCACAGCACCAGTAGCCTCAACTTTCTCAGTTCTTGCAGAACTACCCTTAGCAGTTTTAACATTAATTTTATCAGAATCCACAACATCTTTTTCAACAATTAGAAACATGTTTGCTAATAAATATCTTTTTAAGTAAGTAATGTAACTGCCTTCACTTTGCATTACATTCATACCTTTATTTAAAGCAACTATTTCAGGCATAGGAACACTGGTGATGACAGATTCCCCAGGTTCATTCCAATTTCTGATTTTCAATTGAGCCAATTCATTTGTAAATGAAAACTCAATGAATAACTCCTGTTCATAACATTCACAAAAGATTGCAGGCAAAATATCTTCTAATTCATAGTACTTAAATTTCCCAAATTTATTGTACCCACTTTTAGGTAATTTTTTATGCAGGAGATTCTTTTGAATTCCTGCAATTTTCTGATATATAGTCATAAAAAAATAATCCCCCTTTTTACATATTCATCGACTTTTTCATCAAATCCCTAATTTCTTTTAACTGTTCATTTTCACTTATTTTTCTAAACATGGTGTTCAGAATATATTCATCGTAATCTATATTTTTTTCAGCACATAACTCTTCCATCAGTGCTTTAACTATTCTAACTTGATTTTTCTGTACAATATGTTTAAAGATCATATCAAAAAATGAATTCAATTCTGCAGGATTTTTAGCATCTACATTATGGTCTAAAAAGTGGATTGCATTAGTTAATTTCTCCTTTAACTCTTTTTTGTTTATGATTTCTTCAGTAAATAGTTCTTTCTCCATTAAAATTCCTCCTCAATAATCTCCAATACTTTGTTTTCATCAATATTTTCCAAAGATGCTTGAGAGTGTGGAATGAAACTTTTTGACACCCAGTAGTCATGATACTGGATTTCACCACCACACAGTTCCTGTAAAGTATTCATAATATCACGTGTGTTCTCATAAGTACTGTCATGAAAAACAATTACAGATAAGAAAATACCATGTAAGTTTCCATGAGCAGAAATACGTCCGCCCATTTTTTCAACAATTCCTAATAATTGATTGTAAAACCTGTTTTGCTGATCATAAGTAATCATACTAAACACCCATTATTATAAGGATCCATAGGCCCTACTACAAGGAATGCAAAAATGAATAATAAAATTATTAAAATTATTCCTTTTGCAAAGATTATTTCAACTTCATACTTTTCTCTCCAGGACACTTTTTTATGAAGTCTAACTGGAGTAGGTTTATTGTTGAAGAGACTCATAATTGAGCCTCCAACACTTTATACTTAACTTCTTTTTTCATACCAGGAGTATTAAGGAAATCTTTCAATTCCCTTAATCTGGTTTGTTCTTCAACATACTCTGCATACTCCCCGTATAATGTTTCGAACAATTCTCTTTGTTCAGGATATTCCTGTGCTAGAAATACGAACAGTTCATCTATTTCACAGTAATCTTTGTACTGTGACTGGTTTATACGATATAACGCATTACCAATCTTGTTTTCATTTTTCCAAAATTCAGGAGTGAACATTCATTTACCCCCGTAAGCTAGTTCACCTGCACGAGCAAACTCCAACATTTGATCATCAGACAATTCATAGATTTGAAATTGCTTATATTCATCAGCCAACCTATGATCTATTTCTTCCTGTGTTTCATAATCCTCAGACAATAATATCTGTTCAAGATAATCAAACTCGACCTCATCTTCAGGTGGAGTAATCGTATACATTGAGTTGTTGTATCTGCAACTCATACGCCCACACTCCTGAATTTTTGGAGTTCTTCTTCATAGACTCTGTTTTGAGCCTGAAGCCTTTTTGCTTTTAAAAATACATGTTCAATTTCTTCTTTGGAAGTTAACCTTCCAAAAACTTCAATCTTATTATTATCCATATTACCAACTCGTGGATTTTTTAGAAGATCTTCTTCAGAGTTGCCGCTCTGATTTTTTCTTCTTCAAATAACTATTATACTTAATACTATATAAAGGTTATTATATTTACCTTTATTAAAGGTAAATATATATACTGCAAAACAGAATATATTATATAAGAAATATAAAAATGGAGGTATGCCTATTTTAGAATATACAACAAAATTAAGTAAAGGCGGACCTAATTCTATTAGGTCAATAGTCCCCCAAGATGTGATAAAATTATTAGAATTAGAACTGGGGGATTCATTACATTGGATTGTAAATATTGATGAAGGAATAACTGTATCTATTGAAAAAGCTGAAAAATAATCAGTTAATCCTTCACAAATATTTTTAGTAAATATTAAATATCTTTTTTTATAATAAATAGTATTGGTTACTAAAATTTTTATCAACTCGTGGTATCTATTTTTTGTAGCCTCTAGTTTTTGAGAGGCGAGATGTTGCCGCATCACAGACCCCCTCATCAACTAGGAATTACATTTACTTATTTTGCATTTAATTGTTCTTTTTCAACCTTTTTTTGTTCTGATAACATCATAAAATATGTAAAGTATAATCTATTTACAAAACCATATTCCCCACTATTTTCTCTCCCAATAGACTCTATAATCCCAAGGTCTTTAGCTCTCTTTAAAAAATCATTAAAAGCTCTCTTCTCCCCATTTGTCAAAATATTTTTCACATCTGATTTTTTAAAATCCATTAATCTATTTTCCCCTAATTTAAGAAAAATATCAATATATGTATCGCTTCTAATTTTATTTAATTTGGATTTTAATTGTTTTTTAGCTAATTCATCTGTTGCATCAGTAATACCAGAAAATACTATAGATTCATTTATTTTTAAATTATCTTGAGCATTCCAAAAAATTGAATCACCAATTTGTTGCATTATTAAAGGCATACCCCATGAAAAATAAACCATAGGTTCTATAGAATTATATCCATCTTCAAACTCAATGCCTACATTATTAAATGAAGTTGTGAAGAAATCTTCAATATCATTATCCTCTAAATTATCAATTTCAATTAAATTAAACATTCTAGAAAATGATTCATTAATTGAACATAATTTTTCAAATTCATGAGGGTAACTTATTAATGTGAAAACAACAGGCATATGATATTCATTAACCAATAATGTTTCAGATAATCCTTTATACCAATCTGTAAACTCTTCATTATCAGATAAACCATTAAGATCATCAACAACAATAAATATTCCATAATCTTCAGGTAATTCTTTACAAGTAGTAATCAAAAAATCTGCAAAATGTTTTTTAATATTATGAATTAAATTAGTATCATTATCTTTTAAAGATACTCCAGTCCCTGCAACTTTAAATTCATTAATATTATTCAAAATTTTATCAATTACACTTTTACCTAAATAATCCTTTTTAAATTCTTTTAATAATCCATCAAGTAACTTTTGTATTAATTCATCAATAGTTTTTCCACCACCATTGTTAATATGGATTGGAATCATTTGAAAATCATCTTCTGCTTTTCTTGAAACATAATTTATAAATGATGTTTTACCCATTCCTCTCTTTCCAGTTATGAAAAAATGTTCGGGAGCTCCTTGATTTTTAACTTTAGGTAAATATTTTATAATTTTGTTGATATCTTCTTTTCTTCCTTTAAAATTATCTGGAGATACTGGTCTCCCTGGTTCAAAAGGACTTTCTGGGAAATCTTGTGACATGATATTTTTACCCCTCAATACTCATTTATTACAATTTACATTTTGTATTTAACTGTCTTATCAAATTTTTATTACTGTATCAGCTAGAAAATCTGGTGTAACATTCCGTTTCTTTTTTTGATTTAAAATAGTATTGGACCATTTACTGAACTGTGTAGCTTCTTTACTATTGACGCGATAGCCTACGGAAATCATAGCATCTAAATTATAGAGTATGGGTTGAGTATTTGCTTCAGGATTAATTTTAATAACGATTCCACTAATAGTGGAATCGTTTGGATTAACAGTTACTTCATCTTTAACAAGTTCTCCACTATCAAAGATATTATTTAAATGTTTACTAATGTTTTTTGGTGTTTTATTAAATAAATTAGCCATTGTTTTTTGTGTTGCCCATAATGTTTCGTTTTCTTGATCAATGATAACTTTAATTGATACTGGCCCATCTTCACTTTTATATAAAAATGTTTCAATAAGATTACTTTCCACCATGATTTATATAACCTCTACAATTTTACTCTTCAAAAAAGTTTTTTTATTCTTGTTTTTATATTTATGTTATAAGTTAATATAAATGTTTCTATTCAAAAAATAAACCTTAAAAATACAGTATATTCAATGAAAATAATGAAACACTAAACATTATTCAGTATGAAAAAATGAAACGCATTGTGTTCTAAATTTTGGTGTTTAATTAGTTTTGTGAACTGTTAGGTTATTGTTCATTTTTATAATGAATATTTTTTATCTTTTTTTGTTATTAAAATGTATTGATATTTTTAATTAAAAAAATAGAAACCTTTATATACTATGTAGTACAATATAATAATAGAAATACATGGAGGTGAAAAGTTGTCAGAATCAGAGGCAATAAAAATCATAATATTGTCTTTGAGTATAATCCTAGAAATACTCAAAAGACAAAAACACAAGTAGGAGGTTAACCCCCTCTTACAATTATTATATTTTTTATTGCTTCTTATATAAATTTTTCTTAAAAAGGAGGTGAAAAACAAAATGACAATAACAAGCATCATAATACTAATATTATTAATCATATTAGCAATATTAATCTACATTAATAGAAACCAAAAATATACTTGGATAAGTTTAATAATATGGTTGGTTATTTTAATAAGTTTCATCTACGAAACATTAATCTAACCCCCCCATATTTTTTTTATATTATAAGCCAAAAAAAAGGAAGATGATAAAAAATGACTGACTACACCAGCATAAGAATAAAAAAAGAAATAGCTGAAAAAATACAATTAATAAAAATACAAAACAACTGCAAATCACTAAACGAAACACTAGAACAACTAATACCCCGAACAGTAAACGAAAACTACGAGTTCATAAAAGAACAACCAATATTCACAATAAACAACAAACCCATAACATTCACAGACCTGAAAAACAACAATACAGGCAAAACATGGGGAAATGAAAAACAAAACGCAACAATAGTATTTAAAGATAAACAAGGAGCATTTATAAGATTCAATGATGAAGATGAAGTATTCTTAGAATACTACCACTTCATCTAAAACCATTCTTTTTTTAATATTAAAAATAAATCCATAAAACCTCAAATTTTTAAAGTTTTAAAAATTTGTTCCATAAGGTACATAGCATCATCCAATTCACCTTCAGAGATATTATAAAAAGGATCATAATCTGCTTTTTTTCTTAAATTAAATAAATCATATAGTTTATTCCTAACAGAATACTGATTGACCTCAAGAAGTTCATATTGAACTTGCCCATGTTCTGTAATAAACTCATTTTCACCAAAGTCTTCTTTAGACAATGGTTTAAATTTATAAACTTCCTGAAGCCACAAACTAACATATAAATAAGCACTGTAATAGCACCTATTGATAATAGTACTAAACACACAACGATTATCGCAATTTTCAGGGATTAATTCTTCTTTATTTTCATATAACTGCTTAGTGAATTTATATAATTCATATTGAGGGTATTTTTCAATATTAATGTATAAAACCCCCAATAAATTATTTAATTAAAATATAGGTATCTTTATAGAAATCAAACATATTATTTTCCTTTGAAAAGATAACCATATCATTAATAATTTGGTCTAACAGAGAATATTTTTCTTTCCTATCAATATGAAATGGAACATTAATTGTAAATACTTTTTCAGGATATGATCCATCATACACTGTATCAATAGATATATTTTTTCCTAATCCTAAATTGTCAGAAATTTTTATAAGTTCATCATAAAATTCAGTGATTTTACTTTCAAAAGACTCTGTGGATGATTTTTTAAAAAACTTATTTTTAAAAAAATCCCCTACAATATTAGAAGGTTTATTATATCCATAATTTTTATCAACTGAATACACCATAGACACCACCTATAAATGTTTATTCTAAAGTTTTTCTAATAATATCCAATGTTTCAGGATTATTTTGAACATCAATAAGAACTGTATTACTTTTTATTTCTTCATCATTCCTATAAGATAAAGTAAGAATATCCTTATTTATTTCCCCATCTTTTAAAACAAAAGCTGCATTTATAGGTATAACTTCAAGATTTTCAAAGTTTTCTTCAAGTTTTTTTAAAAAATCAACATTAAAAACTTCTTTAAGGGAAATCCCCTCTTGAAGCACTCTTAAGCTTCTTGCATCCTTTTTCATTTAACTTCCTCCAAAATAGTTATTTAATAAATATCTTTTATTAAACATATAAACCTTGTCAAAAAATTTTTAAATTAATAAATCTTCAAAGTCATTTTCTTTGAAATTTTCTTCTTTTTTCTCAATATTTCGTAATCTTTCATCAATATCATAGATTAATTTTTCATAATCTTTGATTTTTTCATCTTTTTCAACAATTGTATTTTCTAATTTTAAAAATTCTGGAGATTTAACAGTGATCTTTTCAACTTCTTTACTAATTGATAATGCTGGTAAATGTTGAATATATTCCTGTTTTAAATCAGCAGGATTGGTCATGAAATATACTTCATCAGTACTGTTTTTTGATTTGCCTTGCAGGTCATTTACTTTGTCCAGACTCATACCATCATTATATAGTGTTGAGGCGTGGAATTTTCTGAGCATGTGGCTGCGGAATCTGTTGTAGTTTCCTGCTTTTCCTAATCCTAATTCATTGTTTATTTTAATGAATTGTTGGTTTAGGTAGTCTTCATGTATTTTGAATAGTTGGGATTCTGGTGTTAAATTTTGTCTTGATAGTAAGTGATGATTTATAGCTGTGACTGCTTCTGGACTGCAATAGGTAATATAATATTTCTGTGTTTTTTGCCTTAAAATATTAAAAGTAGGGACAACATTATCAATATTATTTAACACATCTATCATTTCCATAATATTATCTGTATTATGGTATTCTTTAGTTGCGTTCATATAGTCCATTACAGTTAAATTTAATGTTTCTCTTCTGGCACAACCTGAACTACTCATGAATAATATAATAGCTTTCATGGTAGAAGTACATATATTAACTGCTTCACGAATAATTTCTTTATCAGGTAAATCTTTAAAACTGATCGGTTTGGGATTATTATAACTTTTTTTATCAATTCGTGGCAGATCATGTATTTCAATTTCAAAATATTTATATACAACAAGAACTGGTGTGAAAGTATTTGATACAGTGTTATAATAATAATTATCCATCAAATACTTGCGAAAATTTAATAATCTTCTTTTTAATGTACGATGTTTCCATCGTATACCCTGTTCTTCTTCTTTTTCTGCTTCTTCGATTAATTCGGCTAATGATAACTTATTCAATTCACAATATTTATTTATTGAATGTTTGTAAATATGCTGTGTTGTTTTTTTATGATTTTTAACAGAATGGATCTCATTTAGGATTTCTTCATTGGTTCTCATATTTATCAAATCTATTTTTCTCTTTTTATATTGTTTGATGTAGAGTGCATTTGATAAGTATGTGATAATATGTCTACTGTCGTGTCTACTATATGATATTTAGAAGCAATAGTATAAATCTCTTTTTTAACTTCATCACCATTATTAACATCATCAATATTTATTTTTAAAGTTAAAATAGAATCAATACCATCTAAAGACCATAAATGAATATCTAAAACATTATTAATATGATTTAAACCTTCTATTTGGGATTTGATTTCATCAACATCAACATTTTTAGGTGATTTTTGAAGTAAAACACAGACAGACTCATGTAATGCCTTACCCATATTATATAATAACCATAAGCTGATTATTAATGAAAGCAACGGATCTAAAAATGATACATTCCAAAACATTAAGATTACACTAATAACCAAAATAGCTATCCATCCGAATACATCTCCCAAAAGATGGAATAAAATAACTTTTTCATTAATAGTTTCTCCTTTATGAAGTTTAAAAACAGAAACTCCCTTAAATATAATTCCAACAATAGCTACTAAAAGCATCCATCCTGCTTCCGGTGCTACAGGACATAATAAACGTGAAATTGATTCATAAACTACAACAACAGAAACAATAATCACAAAAATTGAAGTTATGACTGCTCCTAAAATAGAAAACCTTTGATAACCATAAGTATAATTTTCATTTGGATTTTTCTGAGATACATGCTCCAGCACCCCAGCCAAACCAATAGATATAGTATCTGACAAATCATGTAAACAATCAGCAAGAATAGCTACACTGTTTGTAATTAATCCTCCAAGAATAACTATAACATTAAAAGTAATATTTAAAATGAAAACAAAAAGGAGGTTACCTTTAGCTTTTTCATGATGTTCATGATTGTGTTCTATTTTCATATAATATAATAAGTTTGATTAAATTAAAAAAGGTTATGATAACACCACAAATATCTTTATATAATTAAATAGACAATATGTATAATAGTGATAAAAAATGGCTTTTACAGGAATTACTTTATTTTCACATATTTTACCGGTAATATTCGGATTTTTCGGAGTTTTACTAATAATAGCTGGAACATTAGATGAAAATAAATACAAATTTGTTGTAGGAACAATATTGTTTGTCTTAGCAGCTGTATTACCGTATATAATCTTAAGATTTTTGTTATTATAAAATAACACTTTACTATTTTTATAATTTTTAAAAAAAAAGATGGTTATGAATTATCAATAACCATAACTTACAACATAACCGTGGTCATCACAGACCCTAAAGTAGCCGTCATCATAATTGATTCTATGATATCCGTTTCCTATATCACTACGGGAAACTTCGTGCTGTTTTGGATCCCACCCGTCATCTAAAACATCAGACTCATGAGCAGTTAAGTGTTCTTCACCACCATAAGTTCTTGTAGGTCTTTTATAACCATCATCTGCAGACCCAGATGAAGAGGATTGTGAAGTTACATTATCTACAGATACTGAAGTATTGTTAGTATTATTAATTGTTGTGCCGTTGTATGCTTCATGAGCATTTCCAAAGACAAGTATTGTTCCCCCAATTATAACAGCCAAACAAATAATAGCCAATACAATGATTATAGTATTTTTATTAAACATATCATCACCATAGTGTAACTAATCAAGTAATTTCATTTCACCTGAATGCAAAGCTGTTCCTACTAAAACCTTTTTTATACCCATGTCTTCAAGTTCACTAACTGATTTGTTATTTAAACCTCCAGCTATAATCAGTTTATCTTTTAAATCTTTAAAATCATCCAGTAATTCCTGATTATAACCTTTTTGTGTTCCGACACCTGTAATGTCTAAAAGAATTATTTCATCAGGATCCAATTCTTCCAAAATTTCTTTAAATTCAGCTAATGAAATATTTAAATTCTTTGAATATAATTCATTGTCCTTAACATCTACACTTACAACAATCCTTTCTTTAGGATATTTTTCAAAAATCTTTTTAATCTCACCAATGCTTTTTATGGTTTCTGTTGGGACAATTATCTTATATGCATAGTCTAAAAAGAAAGTAAATGATTCAAAATCCTTAACACCTGCATCCAGCATAACCGGCAAAATTGAGTTTACCATTTTAACATCATGAATATTATGACCATTACCTTCAATTAAATCCAAATCAGCAATATATAACTCATCTGCCCCATTAATTGATAATCCATTAGCTATATCAACAGGATTAGCTGATGGTGCGAAAACTGTTTGTAATGGAGTATATGTGTCCCTTAATCCAGATTTTCCACTAACTGCAATATTATCTTTTAAATCTAAAACTGGAACTTTTTTAATCATGATTAATTATTTGATAATGTCTGACTATTAATATTTTTGAAAAAAAGTTGCTAAATATAAGGAGGTGAAATTAGGTAAGGGCACCTAATTCCTAAATAAAAAAAATAATGATCAATTATAAGGGTTTAACAAAAAATATGTTATGAACCTTACACATAGATTTAACTTCGTAGTATATAAACTTTACTTTATTTTATAAAAATTAAAGTATATTTGATAATTAAATTATACAATAAAATAGATCAAATATTAAATAGAATTAAAATATTTAATTTTGAAATTAAACAAAAATATAAAAATTAATAAAAATTTGAATATATGTAATTTTTAACCTGCTAAAATTTCAAAATATGCTAAATTAAGCTTGAAAATTAAAATTAAAGATGTTTCCCAATACACAACACCCCTTAAAAACATCCAAGCAAAATATCAATAAAAATTAGCTTGAAGTAATGTATGAAAGAGGAGAACTGAAAAACAAATACATTATGTATCTTAAATAGGATGACTTAATGAATAATACAAAACATCACTTCAAACTGTATATTATACATTAAATCCCACAGTATAAATATTTTTTTATAAAAAAGTATTACTATATTAATATATAAAATAAAAAAAGTATTAACTAAAATTAAAAAAATAAAATTATTGTCTATAATTCTCATCAATATATGAATCAAATTTTAAATAAGCTTCATCAATAGCACCGGCTACCTGATCCTGGGTAATCTCTGAAAGTTTGTCAAAGGTAACTCCAACATCTACATCAACATCAAGCTGATTATTTTCATAGCTGACGATAATATCCAAATCCAAATCATCCAGTTCTTTAGTAGAAATAGCTTTTGAAACTTCAATTTCTAAAATTTCACCAAAATCATCAGAAATAGTAGCTAAATCAACAGATGATAATTTTTTAAGTTTAGACATGAAAATCTATAAAAAAAAGAATGTTATAGGAGAATTATTCTCCTTGTAACCCTTGCATAGCAGCTTGGATATTAGTTTGCATTTCTTCAAGTTTTTTCATAACTCTTTCTTCTTGACGAGCCATGGTTTGTTTTCTTAACTTGAGAGTTTCTAATTTTTCATTCATATCTTCAACTGCTTGTGCATAATCAACTTTAATAAGTAAGTTTCCAGCTTGTTTGAAAACTTCAGCATTTTCATCAGTTTTGTTAAGTTCTTCAAGAGCAGTTTCACTTTCTTGAATTTGAACTTCAACATTTTGAATCTGCATGGTTACAGCTTGAGCTTGTTGTTGTAATTGTTGGAATTGATTTAATTGATGTTGTATATTTTCTGGGATTTCCATTTTACCACCTATTTTATTTTAATAACTAAAAGTTGTTTTTTATAATATTTAAAAATATTGTATTAAATAGTTAAATTATTAATCTCTAAAGACAACTTAATCCATTTAATTGCAGAGT
This sequence comes from Methanobrevibacter smithii ATCC 35061, assembly GCF_000016525.1. Lineage (NCBI taxonomy): Archaea > Methanobacteriati > Methanobacteriota > Methanobacteria > Methanobacteriales > Methanobacteriaceae > Methanobrevibacter > Methanobrevibacter smithii. Next base: position 1,689,536 of record NC_009515.1, on the reverse strand, counting down.
TAACAGAAGCTCTAAAAGAAGTAGAATCTTCTGCATCAATTCTAATTAGAATTCTATATTCATCTAAAGTTAAACTCATAGATGACCTATAATCAGGAGCAGTTTCAAATTCTAAAATAATGGATTCATAAATTATTTTAGCCTGCTTTTGATTTTCAAATTCAATAGCTATATCACTTTTAATAGATTCAAGAGGACTGTCTACGTTCATAATTCCCCATCTAAAATCTTTTTAACATTAATCTGTAAATCGGTTTTATCTCCGAATTTATTTACAAAATTAATTTTAGCTATTAAATCATCCTCTTTAGAAATAAGAATATAATTTTCACTAGCTTTATCTACCAATTCAAAACCTAAAATTTCACTTAAAACATTGAGCTTTTCAACTTTAGAAACTATTTTCAAATTTTTAGGTAAAATATGACATCTTTCATTAGAAGTAGTAACTCCAATTAATATTATAAGTAAAATTTCCCCTTTATTTGAATAAAAAGTTACTCTGCTAGGATTACCCTTAATCTCATTAACAATAGCTAAATTATGCTCATCTAATTCCAGAGCTTTTAAAAGTAACTCACGCATATTACTTTTTCCCCGGTTTACGCTAGTGGAACCAGTTGCATGAGCGAGATTTTTACAAAACTTTCTTGTTTTTTGAGAAGGTTTTCTAGAAGTTGAAATTAACATTTAAATCATAAAAAATAGTTTTAAAAAATATGTAGATAAAAGCAAAAATGATTATCTTGCTTTTATAATTCTTGTTACTTCTGGAACATTTTTAAATAAAATCCTATATCTACATTTAGGACATTTATTTTCCATGTAGCTTTTGTGATCTACTTCAGTTCCACAACGTGGACATCTATACAAGGATTATTCCTCCACATTAACATTTCTTATGTTACGTGCTGCAGATTTTGCCATAGGAGTTTCTGGTACATATGCTCCTCCGGTAAATACTGCGCCACATTTTCTACATTTCCAAATTCCAGCAGCTTGTCTTTTTACATAAGGTCTATCACATCTAGGACAAACATGATTTTTTTTCATGTTTTCTTCGATCATTTTTACAGATCTTTTTGCTTTTCTTCCGTATCTTGCACCGAACCTACCTGTAATACCCACTTTTTTTGTTCTTGCCATTTAAATTCTCTCCACATCAAAATAAATATGTAATAATGTAAATATTTAAAATTATTTACACAGATTATAAAATAATCTTAAAATTATCTAATATAATAATATTATAGATACTAATATTTAAAGTTAATGGTATTTTAACTTAAAAAAGGATTATAACACAAAAATGAGAAAAAAATCCAATCATTTTTGTGAATCAGGAAATCCTAATTAGTCAAGAGTTGGATAATTAGGACTTTCATTAGTAATTAATAAATCATGAGGGTGGGATTCTTTTATACCACTACTTGTGATTCTAACAAATCTTGCTTTTTCTTGCATAGCTGCAATATCTTTAGCACCACAGTAACCCATAGAAGATTTTAAACCTCCAACAAGTTGGAATAAAATCTCATTAACAGTTCCTCTGTAAGGTACAGCACCTTCAATTCCTTCAGGAACATATTTTGTATGATTCATCTTACTTTTAGATCCTTGGAAGTATCTGTCTGCTCCTCCGTCGTACTCACTGGTCATTGCTCCCATGGAACCCATTCCACGGTATTTTTTGTATTGTTTTCCATTCATAACAACAATTTCACCAGGAGCTTCGTAAGATGCTGCAAGTAAATTACCCAGCATTACTGCATCTGCACCGGCACCGATAGCTTTTGCAATATCTCCGGAGTATCTGATTCCACCGTCAGCTATTACTGGAATACCATATTCCTTAGCTACATCAGCAACTTCTGAAATAGCTGTAAGTTGTGGCACACCAACACCAGCCACAATACGGGTAGTACACATTGAACCTGGACCTATACCTACTTTAAGGCCATCTACACCCATAGATGCCAAATCTTCAGCAGCTTCTGCAGTAGCTATATTACCTACGCACAAATCAGCATCAATATTGTCCTTAATGGTTTCAGTGAACTTAACCACATTCATATTATGAGCATGAGCACAGTCAATAGAAATAATATCCGCACCAGCTTGGTCTAAAGCCATTGCTCTGTCTAAATCAAAAGGCCCTGATGCAGCAGCCACTAAATAATTACCGTCTTTATCACGAGCAGCATTAGGATATTGAGCTTGGTTTAAAATATCTTTAATAGTGATGATTCCAACCAATTTGCCGTCACGAAGTACAGGAAGTCTTTCAACTTTATTTTCATAAGCAATGTTTAAAGCTTCTTCTGCAGTGATTGGCTCTTCAACAGTTACAACATCAGATGTCATAATGTCTTTTACAGTTTTGTCAACACCTTTTTTCAACACAGGCCTAATATCTCTTTTAGAAATGATACCAATAATTTCATCATTGTCTACAACCGGAAGACCACTGATTAACTCATCATTCATTTTTGCCTGAACATCGGCAATTGTAGAATCAGGGGTAATTGTTATAACATCACGTATTGTTAAATCTTCAGCTGATTTAACTTTTTTAACTTCTTCCACTTGTTTTTCCTGAGTAATATTTCTGTGAATTACTCCAACACCACCTTCTTGTGCCATAGCTATTGCCAAATCTGATTCAGTAACAGTATCCATAGCAGCACTTAAAATTGGTATATTCAATTTAATATCTTTTCCTAATTTAATTTTAGTATCAATGTCTTTTGGTTCCACATAACTTGCATTAGGAGTTAATAAAAAATCATCAAAAGTATAAGCTACTTTTGCTTCTTGAACTTTTTTTGAAAACATTTAAAAAACCACACCTATCTAAAATGAATCACATAATTCTTTAAGCTCAGCTACAGCGGTGTGATGTATTTTACCAGTGTTACGATCACCACCTACGCAAGCAGCTCCTCTAATACCTACAACATCACATCCAATATCGTTTAAAGGTTTTAACTGTTCTTTTTTAACTGAACCTGCAAGAGCTGTTTTCAAACCATAACTATGAGCTTCATTAACAAATTTTTCTAAATCTTCAATACTTAAATAATCAAATAATGTATGACCATCTTTAACAGCAGTATCAAGCATAGCCAAGTCGCATCCAGCATCTTTAGCTACTTTTGGAATTTCCATAGGGTCAACTGCACCAACACGGTGTGCATCTGCATAACCTGAAGCTACAACAATAGTATCATTATCAACATCTTTAATTGTTTTAGCCACATTTTCCATAACTTCAACTGCTTCATCATAATCTTTTGTTCCATATAATCCTACTTTAATATAATCTGCTCCAGAAACATGAGCTCCCATTGCCGCAAGAGAAACAGTACCCGGTTTATAAGGCACATCACCTAAAGTTGCACTAACCAATTTATCTTCAGGGGTTATCTCCCTAATATCCCTAATAACCCAAGGGAAATTAGCACCTAAAGATCCTTCTTTAGGATTTTTTACATCGACAATATCTGCTCCACCTTTAATAGATTCAAGAGCTTCTTCATGATTTATAGGACTTATTAATAGAAGCATGTATTTCCTCCGTTTTTACATTTTAAATATAATAATTAAATATTGTATAACCTTACTTATAAATATTTATTATTTAAAAATCAAAAAAAAATTAAAAGTTGATAATAAATTATTTAAAATAGTAATATTAAAAAAATATTTAATATGAAAACATTGGATATAGTTGTTCCGTGTTATAATGAAGAGGAAATGCTTCCAATATTTTACAGGGAACTTTCAAATAATCTGAAAAATATAAACTGGAATGTTATTTTTATAAATGACGGATCAAATGACAACACTTTAGAAGTTATCAAAAAACTTAAAAACAGCTATGGCAATGTTAAATACATCTCATTTTCAAGAAACTTCGGTAAAGAATCTGCAATATATGCAGGATTAGACTATTCTACCGGAGATTACATCGTATTAATGGATGCTGATTTACAAGACCCTCCATCATTAATTCCAGAAATGCTAAAATATATTTCTAAATATGATATTGTAGGAACACGTAGAGTCACAAGAAAAGGAGAACCTCCAATCAGATCATTTTTTGCAAGATTATTCTATAAAATAGCTAATAAAATAACTAAAATAGAGCTTGTTGATGGTGCAAGAGATTTCAGATTAATGAAAAGAGAAGTTGTAAATGCAATCCTTGATTTGAAAGAGTATAACCGTTTTTCAAAAGGAATTTTCCAGTGGGTCGGATTTGAAACAAAATGGTTAGAATATGAAAACATTGAAAGGCAAAAAGGAGAAACCAGCTGGTCATTTTGGGAACTGTTCAAATATTCCATTGAAGGAATTGTTTCTTTTACAACAGCTCCTCTTCACATAGCTACAATTATAGGAATTTTCTTTTCAATTATTGCATTTCTATCCATTATAGTCATTGTTATAAAAACCCTTTTATTTGGAGATCCTGTAGAAGGTTGGCCTTCAACTATTTCAATTATCCTATTTTTAAGTGGAATTCAACTGTTTGCAGCAGGAATAATTGGAGAATATTTAGCTAAAATTTATTTGGAAAGCAAAAAAAGACCTCTTTATATTATAAAAGAAAAAGATTAGTAAGGAGAATCTTTTTCTATAACCGATTTACTTATTTTTTCATGAGCTTTTGGACGAAGCTGTGAAGATTTTCTCATTTTTTCAATTATGTCATTTGTAGGAATAGAAACCGGGCAATTGATAGTGCATAAACCACACAAAGTACATTTATATAATCCTGATTCAAAGCATTTTTCATCATTTTCAATGAATTTACTCATAGCCACTCCGCGACCGCCCAAATAATTGTTAAATCCGAATTCATTCCCAACAGCATTATATACAGGGCAGTTGACTATACAGTTTCCGCAGCCAATACACCACAGACATTCTTCCCTGGCTTCACTTCTTCCATTGTCCAGTAAGATAACAACCACCCTTTCTGCACCATACATATTTTTAAGAAGTTTTTTCTCAATATCTGCTGTTTTGGAAGGTCCTGAAATTACATTGATATAGGAAGTTACATAATTTCCAGTTGCATAAACTGTTTCAAGTTTTGCAACAGACATCGCATCTTCCAGAACAGGTACAAATTTATCAATTCCAGCTACAATAATATGCAAATCTTTTAGGGAAACCAATGAAATATTACCCTCATTATGAACTAAAACAATAGACCCCTCTTCAGCCGCTACAACATTAGCTCCACTTATACCTACAGTTGAGTTTTCAAGACGTTTTAACACATCTGCTCTGACAACTTCCATAATTTCACGTGGAACCCTTCCGACATTGGTTTTCATTGATTCATTGACAATACTGGCTATCTCATCTACATTTAAATGGGATGCCGGACCAGTTGGATGAACAGGTTTATTATCTTCTTTTTTCAGTTGTAAAATCCTATCTCCCAAATCAGTTTCAACAACATCATATCCTTTAGCTGCTAAATTACTTTTAAGTTCAATTTCACCTAAAGTATTGGATTTTGCTTTAGCTATTACTTTAGAATCGCTTTCATCCAACAGATCATAAATAATATTTAATGCATCATCTTTAGTTTTAGCATATTCCACATCAATGCCATTTCTCCTGAATGATTCAACAGCTATGTCCATCAGTTCCTCCTTATTGGCAATTGACTCCTTTTCAATTTCCCTGACTCTTTTTTCCAATCTTTTAATGGAAGACGAATTTTTAATCTTAGAAGACCTATCCTTAACTGTTTTAAATGACTTTCTCATTGTTTCAAGTTCACTTTCTTTCATTATTCTCCCCCATATTTAATTAAAAATTCAGTTAAATCCAAAACTTCCAAATCATGACCTTTTAAATTAAGTTTACAAAAAGGACATGCAGTAATAAGTGCCTTACATTTTGTATCTTTTGCCTGGCTGATTTTGGCATCTGCAAGTTCCGATGCAATTTGAGGATAAGCTGATTTTACTCCACCCCCAGCTCCACAGCATAGGCTGTCTTCTTTAATATTTTTCATTTCAATCAAATTAGCTGCTGATTTGATAACTTTCCTTGGTTCATCAAATACTTTACAGTGCCTTCCCAGATGACATGAATCATGATAAGTAACGTTCAAATCTTTTTTATCAAATTTCAGCCTGCCCTCATCAATCAGAATAGCCAACAGTTCTGAAATATGAATAACATCCAAACCTTCATAATCCTGAAGCAGAGTTTTATAACATCCCGCACATGAAGTCAGTATTGTTTCATCACCAAAAACTTCAGTATTTTTAGCTATTTGTTTTTTAGCTTCCTTTTCAAAACCTGTTCTAAGCAAGACTGAACCACAACATTTTTCATCATCCAATACATGATAATCAACATCAGCTAATTTCAACAGCTTTTCTGTAGCATCAGCAATACCTGTTTCTTTTTGTCTTGCAGTACATCCTCTAAAATATAACATTGCAATTATTAATATGGTGTTATTACTAATATATATGATGGATTTTAAAATTTAATTTAAAAATATGTTTTTTAGAAAAAAAAAGAATTGAATAAAGTTAAAATAAAAAAATAAGTTGTCTAATCCTCATCATCAGATAAGGAAATTTCATTAGATAATGCTATTTCTTTAACCATTTTATTGATGTCATTTTCTAATTTATCCAGCTTGTAATATAATCTAACTATAATATAAGCCATTACAGCAAATACCACAATAACAATAAAATCCAGCCCTCTTGTTATTCCAAATAAATTAGCAAAGACCATACTGATATCTGGAACCAGTGCAAATAACACTAAGAAAATCCACAATATAATCCAAAGTATTAATGTGCTAATTGTATTTTTTCCCTTTCTAACACGTACAGCAAACCATAAAATAGCCAATACTGCAATTACAGGAAATAAGAAAGAATAAAAAAACATTAAAATCACCTTTTTTAATCGAATAATTTATGTCTAATCATTGTAAACAATATTTTAATTCCAACTTTGTAGTTAGTTCCTTTTGCCTGTGTTTCAGGAGTGTAAATAGTCTCAATTGTCACTTCTTCAAAAGGAATATTATTGTCATTAATTTCCCTTATAAATTCTGAAGAAATTAAATAACCCTGAGCATTGATTGATATTTTATCCAATGCACTTCTGGTCAATGCCCTAAATCCGGTTTGGGAATCAGAAACATTAACTCCATAGAAAATATGTGTTAATATATTCATTACAGAATTTCCGAAATTTTTAGATTTAGGCATATCACTTAAAGAACGTACACCAATAACTGCTTCAGCCCTGCCAGCAATCAAGGGTTCAAGAACCCGTTCCAAATCATCAACAGAATGCTGTCCATCCGCATCAATATTTACAATATATTTTGGATTATATTTTAAAACAGCTTCAAAACCAGTCTGCATAGCTAATCCAACGCCACGATTAATAACATGAGAATAAATAAAAATATTTTCAGGATATTTCATTTGAACATCCTTTAAAACATCCAAAGTACAATCACTGGATCCGTCATTAACAAGAATTATTTTAAACCCCATATCAGCTATTGCTTCAATTACTGGCCTAACTCTTGTTTCTTCATTATATGCTGGAATAATAACATAAGTTTGTTTTCTATCTTCCATTGATACTTTAAATTCACTTTTAGCAGTCATCTAAATACACTTTTTATAATGGACCTACATTAGGCTTTCCTTCACGGACCCCTGTTCCAGCTTCTTTTCTCATAGCTTTTGGATGATACATCATTTTAATAAGATTTTTTGCATGTTCACGTGCTCTGTTTTCAGCCAATACCTTAAGATCTTCAGGATTGTCCTCTTCATCTTCATGGACAAATACTTCTAAAATATGTTTATTAGTCATCAACTGTGCATTAATAAGACCTGTAGATGCTTCATGGGCACACACTTTATCTTTTTCCATAGGCCCGGGCATTCCAAGTGCCATTACAATATCACAATTTTCTTCTTCAATTAGAATTTTAGCTGTAACAGGCAAATCTTTAACTCCAGGAACTGTTTGGCGAATAATAGTTAAATCTGTAGCATTATTCTTTAATTCATCAATAGCCGCAGCTCCCATATCAAAACGAGCAAAAGTTGTATCACAAATTCCAATCCTCATAAGTTCACCTTAAGCTAAAATCTGTTATTTTTAATATATAACTTTTTATTAATTTTTCATCAGTTCAAAAATTTTATCTTTGGCTTCACTGATTGTTAAAGGATAATCATTATTTTCAATATTTATCTGATTTTCATCATTCAATGCTTTAAAAAGTTCAGATATTATTGGAAGCTTCAAATTAGCTTTTTCAATTAAATCTTCATTGGAAAATATTTCCTTAGGTGTTCCCTCACCTATGATTTCACCGTCAGCCATGACAAATATTTTATTTACATATTTGGAAACCAAGTCAACATCATGAGTTGAAATTACAATTGTAATTCCTTCCCTGTTAAGTTCAGATAATAAATTCATGATTTTTATCGCACCCTGAGGATCCAAACCTGCTGTAGGTTCATCCAAAATCATTATTTCAGGCCTCATAGCCAATATTCCTGCAATAGCTACTCTTTTTTTCTGTCCGCCACTTAAATGATGTGGTGCTTTTTTCTCAAATCCTTCCATTCCAACTCTTTTTAAAGCTTCTTCTACCCTGTTTTGAACTTCATCCATCGGCAATTTCAAATTTAACGGTCCGAATGCAACATCTTCCTCTACACTTGGTGCAAATATCTGGTTGTCAGGATTTTGAAAAACTATTCCTACTTTCTGCCTGCATTTAATTAATGCTTTTTTGTTATACTTTAATTTTTCACCATCAATTAAAATTTCACCGTCATCAGGTTCGTGAATTCCATTGAAATGCAAGAATAATGTTGATTTTCCTGCCCCATTTTTACCAAGTATTGCCGCCATTTCTCCATCGTTTATTTTTAGGCTCACATTTTTCAGAGCTTGTGAATCATCATCATAAGAATAACTAATATTTCTTGCTTCTAACACTAATCATCACTCCTATTTTGAGGTTTGTACATTGGAATCTCACCATCATATCCTCTAGAATCTAGAGAATGCTGCAGTGATTCTGCTTTATCCATAGATCTTAAAAATATATTGCTCCCCAACATTGCTACAGATTTAAATGAAGTTTTATATCCATTATAACCTAATCTTGTTTCCTGTGCTTTTTTCATTATATCAATTTCATTTAAAAATATGAATATTGTATTATACATAAGCAATGCAATTTCTATTACTATTTTAGGTACTTTTATAACTTCCAAAGAATGTAAAACCTCTGCTATTGGGGTAGTTAAACCTAAAAATCCCAAACATGAAAAACATGCAAAAATTCTAAAAAAAGTATAAATTGCCAAATCAACTGCATCCTGCCTTATTGCAATTCCATAAAAATGACTGTCCCAAACAATATTTCCAGTTCCAAAGAAAAATAATAAAAATACGCATGTCAGTATTGTAAAAACTGCAGGAATTGAAATAAACTTTAAATAGGATTTAAATGAAATTCCAGCTACTGCCACTATTAAAATTAACATTAAAGCAAAGATAATAACATCAAAATATAAATTATTCAAAATTAATGTAATTATCATTAATCCCATAGCTATAGCTATCTTATAATAGGAATTCATTAAAGTTAATCTGTTATGATGAGCAATGTAGTCCATGTCAAATTTCATAAAAATCACTAAAAAAAAATAAAATGAGGAAATTAATCCTCTTTTTTAGATTGGCCTCTCCAATAACCAAAGGCATATCCGATTATCAATGCCCCGATAGCTGCTTGAAGTGCGAAAAGTAAACTTTCAATTTCACCGCTTGGTGGTTCCCATATAGATGAGAACCATGGTTCATAACCTGTTTCTTCAATAGCTTCTCCAGCTTGGTCATCAGCTCCGCCAAAGTATCCTTCGTCTTCACCATAGCCGTTATACATTACTAACGGTGCAATAAACAAAATAATTACAACTGCTAATAAAATGATTGATGTTGATTTTTTCATAATAACCACCTAGTTTTCCTTAGCACTTAATACATCAAGTTTTTTCAACAATTTTGGTTTATATGCTTTCAATCTATCCCAAATAATCACAGTCAAAATACCTTCACCAATTGCCAAAGGAATTTGAGTAACAGCAAATATTATTAAAAATTTGTATAAAGCTGCTCCAAAAGTAGGAAGTGGGAAAGCAAGAGCTAACTGGAATGATGTAGCAACATAAGTTAATAAATCTCCTAAAAATGCTGCAAAGAAAACTCCAACAATAGATGGAACATCTGCTTTTATTAAAGCTTTATATACAATCCATGCGACAACAGGACCTACAATACCCATTGAAAATATATTTGCTCCTAAAGTTGTAATTCCACCATGAGCAAGTAATAATGCTTGGAAAATTAAAACAATTGAAGCTAACACTGCAGTAACTGCAGGTCCAAATAATACTGCGCCAAATCCGTTACCAGTCGGATGTGAACAACTTCCAGTAACAGACGGTAATTTCAATGAAGATAAAATAAACATAAATGCACCACTTACAGCAATCAAAGCTTTAGATTCCGGTGTGGTTTCTGTAATCTTCTTTATCTGATATACACCGTAGAGCACTATTGGTATTGATATAATAAACCAAACAGCACACCACTCTGCAGGTAAAAAACCTTCCATAATATGCATAATTATATTCCTCCAAAATAAGCCAAAAACATACTCATTCTCTTTAACCAATCCAACAAAAAATCAAATTGGTATTACATTATTTTTATGTTTATCATATATAAATTTTACTTGAATAATGAACTAATTATAAAAATTCAAGGCAAAAAATAAAAAAAATATAATAAAATTAAAAATAAAATTCGAATTAGACAAAGATAGTATGAAAAGTATTACTAAATTAAGTACACCAAAAAATAATTCCTAATTTATATAACTGTTAAAATACAATAAATATAAACCAACTACAAATTACTAAAGGCGATTCCAAATGAATATTAAAAATAACTTAATATTAGCACTTGATGTAACCAATAAAGACAAAGCAATTGAAATATGTAAAGAAGTAAGCCCCTATATCAATACAATAAAAATAGGATATCCATTGACATTAGCTGAAGGATTAGAAATCATTAAAATTATAAAAGATGAATTTGGTGCAAATATAATCTGCGATTATAAAGTTGCAGACATTGACGCTACCAATTCCAAAATCTGCGATTTAACATTTGATGCAGGAGCAGATGCAATAATCTGTCACGGTTTTGTAGGTTCCGACAGTGTTCAGGCTTGTCTAGACAGTGCAAATAAACACGAAAAAGAAATATTTTTACTTACTGAAATGTCACATCCGGGAGCTAAAATGTTTTTACAAAAAGATGCTGAAGCTATAGCTAAAATGGGAGTTGATATGGGAATTACCAATTATGTTGCACCGGCTACAAGATTAGACAGATTAAGTGAAATAAGAAACATTGTAGGTGATGATGCCTGCATTATTTCTCCAGGTGTCGGAAAACAGGGTGGAGATGCTAAAAAAACTCTTGAATTTGCAAGTGCCATTATTGTTGGAAGAAGCATTTATGAATCAGATAATCCTGCACTGGCCTGTGAAAAAATAATAAAGGATTAAAAAATCCTTTTTAAATTCTACTTTTTTTAAATAAACCATTTTCAGATATTGAACCTGCAACTAGGTATGCGAACTCAAATAATATAAACAATACAAAGAAAAATATATTGAATACACCGCAAACAGCCAGTAAGAATATTGCTACTTTCATTGCACACCTATATTCAAAAAAGTAATTTAAAAATTTGTTTTCAGTTAAATTACTTATTAATTCATGTCCTATTTCATCTAAAAGTGCTGAAAATATACATATTAATAAAATAACCACACTTAACTCCGGAATGCCCATAACTAATGAAATCAATACAAACAATACCAAAGTTATAATATGATGAATTCCGTCAACTTTTAAGGCAAGCAAATTACCAATTAAAATTCCGATAAATATGTATGCTGCAGATGCACTTGATACTGTTGCAAATGCTGAAGTTATTGCACATAACAGTCCCAGTGCAATAGCTAATGACTTGTCATCACCTACATCACAGGCATCATCGGACAATTTCATGAAAAATCCACTTAAGAAAAATAAAACAGCCAAAATAATATAACTCACTTAAAATCACCATAAAAATAAATCAGATCTTATCTAATGCAGCAGCATAGATTAACGGGAAGATAATTGTAACATCTCCAACAACAGTAGCTAAATTAGATCCGCATTTTGCTTTTGACCATGATTTAGCTTCTTCTAATGGAGCTCCACCTAAACTACCTGCTTCCGGCCTATCCATTGTTATCTGAACTGCACAGTCAAGACCACCGTTTAAAATATTTGAAGCTAAAGTATAATGTTTTGTAAGGCCTCCTCCAAGTAAGATTCCACCTACCTTTTCGCTGCCAAATACAATATCTGACAAATAAGGCATATCTCCAGCTGCACTTATTGTAAAATCATGGTCCTGTGAAAAAATCCATAACTGCAAACCAATCATACAATCAATAATACCTGGAGCGAAAATTGGAACATTATTTCTTGCTGCAGTAGCTATAAAAGAATTTTCATCATCAATCAACATTCCAATTTCATAAATTAATTCCTGAATAGATATTACAGGTTTTTTAGCAGATATTATTTCAAATAATCTATTTATTTCCTTTTCAAAAACTTCAAAATCATTGGATCCCACATTAATATCAGCTATTCTGCCAATTCCTTCAGCATTAAGTTCCTCATCATCTTTTCCTTCATCCCTGTAATGAGCTCCACCAAATGCTTCAAGTAAATCATGAGTAAGATTAGCTCCGCTTGATACGATTAAATCCACATGACCTTCCCTTATCATTTGAGAAACAATATTTCTCATCCCCCCAGGAATTAAAGGACCTCCAAGGCTCATAAATACATTTGTATCTTCATCTTTAATCATATTTGCCAGAATATTAGTAGCCCTTGCAACTCTGCCAGCACCTAAAACATCTGATGCTTCAAATTGAGCCACCAAATCACTTACTTTCATATCTTTAGAAATGTCTATCTGATTTACTTTCATTAAATCACTTGTAAAAAATAATTATTGGGTAATAATAGGGAATTGACTTAAATTTGTTATGGAATTAATTAAATCTGTTCTTGTAACAATTCCAAGTAAATTATTATCGTTATCAGCAATAAGCACCCTACTTATTGCTTTTTTAAGCATTATTTCAATAGCATTAGCTATTCTCATGTCTTCATTAACGATTACAATATTCGTAGTCATTAAATCTCCAACAAGCAAATCCTCTTTATTATTAGCTATTGCTCTAACAAGGTCAGTTACAGTAAATACTCCTACTGCTTTACCATCCTCCATTACAGGAGCTCCTTTAATATCATTAAACGCAAAAACTTCTGCAGCTTCCTTTAAAGTAGAACTGACTTTTAAAGATACTACATCACGGCTGGCTATATCGCCAACAGTATTTTTAGGAATACTTCTAATTGTAGTAGTGTCTACAAGCAAAATATTGTCCATATCATCCCTACCTACAATTTTACCCATTACTCCCAAATTGTTAACTGGTGTAGGGCCTATTCTAATGGTATCTCCCAAACTTAAATCCTTAATGTTTCCTAAAACTTTAATAGCTGCCTCACATTCGCCAGGCTGTGGAATACTTGTAAATTCAATTTTTGCAACTGAAATATCTTTTAATTTTTCCCCATCTTTATAAATAGGTACATTAAAATCCTTATCAGTGACTGAAATGTTTAAAGAGTGATAAGCTTCTACAGTAGGTTTATAACCACCACGAGGCCCTGGTACTCCTTTAACCAAACCTAAACTTCTAAGAGATTGCATCTGATTACGAATTGTTCCCGGATTTCTACTCATAATTTCAGCAATGTCTTCACCTTTAATAGATCCGCCGTTAGCAGACTGGTACAAATTAATTAATGTTTGTAAAATTTCTTTTTGTACTGATGTTAACATGAAAACACCTAAATATCATTATAAAAATTAATATTATATCTGTCAAATAATGTTTATAAATATAATGATTTATCATAACAAATCTAGAATTGAATAGGGAAAAATAGGAAAATAAAAACAAAACACTAAAAATAATTTAAAATTCATTAAATTTAAAAAATAAAATTTAGATATTGCTAAAAGTTTTAGCAACCTATTTGATATAGCTCAAAACCTGCTTCTCTAATTTTAGGTGAATAAATATTCCTGCCGTCAAAAATAATCTTCTGGTTTAATCTTTTAGCTAATTCATCCAAATCAAGAGCTCTGAATTCTTTCCATTCAGTAATTAAAACAAGACAGTCACTATCATCTAAAACATCATATTTGGATTTTTTATAATCAATATTTTTAGAATCAAAGTTCTGTCTGAAATTATCAATGGCTTTTGGATCATATGCTTTTATTTTTCCACCCCTTTTAATAATTTCAGAAGCTATTATTAAAGAAGGTGCACACCTTACATCATCAGTTTGAGGTTTAAAAGAAAGACCCCAAATACCGAAAGTTAGACCTGATAAATCCTCACCAAACCTATCAACAATCTTGTTTACTAAAACAAGCTTTTGATTTTCATTGACATCATCAACATTAGCCAAAATCTTAGGTTCATAACATTATCAAGGGCAGTATTAATCAGCCCTTTTACATCTTTAGGAAAACAGCTTCCACCATAACCGCAGCCAGCATAAATAAAATCATAACCTATTCTTTTATCACTGCCAATACCTAAACGAACATTTTTAACATTTGCACCAACTTTCTCACATATATTGGCTATTTCATTCATGAAAGATATTTTAGTAGCAAGCAGAGCATTGGCAACATATTTGCTCATTTCAGCACTTTTAACATCCATCAAAACAAATCTATCACTATTAACAATAAATGATGAGTATAACTCTTTTAAAGTCTCAAAAACTTCATCATTTTGTGCACCAATAATTACACGGTCAGGATGCATACAATCAGCAATAGCTACCCCTTCCTTTAAAAATTCAGGATTGCTGGCTATATCAATTTTAATATCTTTATTTAAATTAGATTCTATTACTTTCTTAACCTTAAAAGCAGTGCCGACAGGAACAGTAGATTTAATGACAATTAATGAATCCTGGCTAATAACATCAGCTATTTCTGAAGCTACATCATAAACATAATCTAAATTAACGCTACCGTCCTCATGTTCAGGAGTTCCAACAGCTATGAAAATAATATTGGAATTGTCTAAAGCCTCTTTTAAATCACTGGTAAAAATTAAATCTCCCTTTTTTTGATTGGATTTAACTAATGATGCCAAATTAGGTTCATAAATAGGTAAGATATTATTTTTTAAATTAGCTATTTTTTCCAAGTCATTATCAACACAGTAAACTTTATTTCCCATTTCTGCAAAACAAGTTCCGGTAACAAGACCTACATAGCCGGTTCCAATAATTGTCAGTTTCATGAAAAATAATATCTTATTTAAATAATTTAAAGTTTATTATGGCTCCGCCAAAAAGTCAGCTGATTTTTTTATCTGTTTACTAGCATCTTATTTTTTATTAATGCCTGTAATCTAAACAGAACAAAAACTATAAAAACACTTAAAAAAATAAAAATCGTTATTTCATTTTCCAAAAAATAATAATTAATTGGATAAAATGAATCCATATTAATTCAGATACCATTAAAAATACATTTATATTGAATTACTCTTCCAACAAGATAATATTTTTAGGATCTACCTTTAAATAATCAGGAATTATAAATTCATGATCATGTATTTTTTATCTAATTTCCACCATAATCCATTTGCCAACGTTATTTGCCATTCAAAAGGTATTTCCAATTTTGTTGCGTTTATAGTGTCAAATGAATTAATATCATCTTTTTCAGCAGGCAAAAAATCATGTGCCCTTATTCCAATATGAGTAATATCCTGTGAAATTTTTTCAGCTACTTCAAATGTAATTCCCCATTCTAATGATTTAAGATGATAATCATCTATTATTTCAACTTTAGAAATATTTTTACATCCTGTAAGTCTAGCAACCTGAACTTTTTTTGGATTCTCAAACACATCGTGAGTAGTTCCTTTTGCAATAATTTTACCCTTGTCCAATATTAAAAGCTCATCGCAAAACTGAAATACTTCATCACGATTATGGGTAACAAGAATAGAAAATCCGTCAAAATCTTTCAGTACATTACTAAGTTCAATACGTAACTGTTCTTTTAGAAATGTATCCATTGCACTAAACGGTTCATCCAACAGTATAACATCCGGACTGTAAGCCAATATACGGGCCAAAGCTACTCTTTGCTGCTGACCTCCAGATAACTCTCTAGGATATCTCTTTTCCAAACCTTCTAAACGAAAGCGTTTAATCATATCAGTTAACCTTTTTTCATCATAATCTTTAGGTAAACCAATAGCAACATTTTCCTCTACAGTCATATTCGGAAATAATGCATAATTTTGAAATAAGTATCCTACATTTCTTTTTTGGGGCTTTAAATTAATTTTTTCATTAGAATCATAATAAACAGTTTCATCATTTGTAGTTAAACTTATAACACCATTATCTGGATTTACAATACCTGCAACAGATTTTAAAGTCATACTTTTACCACAACCTGAAGGACCTAAAATACCTAAACATCCTTTTTTTAATTCAAAATCCACATTTAAGTCAAATTCTTTAAGTTTCTTTTGAATATTTACTTTTAACAATTCATTACTCATAACATATTCCCCAAATTATTTCCACTGCCTTTCCTTACGTATTGAAACATAATCCATAATAAAAATAGCTATAAATGATATAATAACAATGAATATTACATAATTAAAAGCATCTCCCATATTACCGGCAGCTACTTCAGAATAAACCGCCATTGGAAGAGTTCTAGTTTGTCCTGCAATATTTCCTGCAATCATTGCCGTAGCACCAAACTCACCTAAACCTCTGGCATAGGCAAGTATTCCCCCACTAATAATTCCTGGAAGTGCATTTGCAAGCAAAACTTTCCAGAAAATTTTGAACTCAGACATCCCCAATGTACGGCCAGCATCCAATAAATTAGAATCTACCTGTTCAAATGCACCTCTGGCAGAACGATACATTAAAGGAAAAGACATGACCACTGCAGCGATAACTGTTGCAGACCATGAAAATGCTATTTTCACAGAAAAAAAGTCTACAAAAAACTTACCTATCGGACCCCTAACACCAAAAATATACAATAAAAAGAATCCTACAACAGTAGGAGGCAATACAATTGGAAGTGTAAAAATACCGTCAAGTACAATTTTTACTGAATCATTTTTAAGTTTAACAATGCCCCAGGCAACTATTAATCCTAAAAAAAAGGTTATAAAAATTGATAAACTTGCTGTTTTCATTGAAATAAAAATTGGAGTCCAGTCAGTCATGTTAATAATTCTCCTTTAAATTATCATATGGATTTTAAGTTATAAAGTTTATTCATGAATTGTAAATCCATATTCAACAAATACATCTTTAGCTTCTTTACTTTTTAAGAATTCCATGAACTTTTGAGTAGCATCCTGATGCTCTGAGTTTTTAAGTTCAGCTACCGGATAAATAACTGGAGTTTTTAAAGCATCATCTGGAGCTTCACAAACTACTTTAACATCATCATTAGATTTGGCATCAGTAGAATATACAATACCGCATTCAGCAGACCCCTGAGCTACCTGATTTAATACAGCAGTTACGTCAGTACCTAAAGACAATTTGGATTCAACACTGTCCCATACACCAAGATTGGTTAATACTTCCTTACCATATTGACCTGCAGGTACTGAAGAAGGATCTCCCATAGCAATGTTACCATCTACATTTTTCAAATCCTCAAATGAAGATATGTTTAAGTCGGAATCTTTAGGTACAATCAAAACAACTTTATTTTCTAAAAATTGAATGTTAGTACTGTTATCAATTAAACTTTCATTAACTAATTTATTCATCTGTTTATTACCTGCAGACATAAATACATCTGCATCCAAACCATTTTCGATTTGTTTTTGTAAATCACCGCTTGAAGCATAAGTTGGAGTGACTTTTACTCCAGGATATTTTTCTTCAAACATTGGAATTAATTTTTCATCAAAAACATTTTTTAAACTAGCCGCAGCAGCTAAATTTACTTCCTGTCCATTTAAACTGTCATCAGTGCTTGCTGAACCGTTAGCCCATACTCCAACACCAACAGCCAACACTGCTATTACAACAACAATAGCTATAATCTTTTTTGAAACCACTATTCATCACCTTTTAAAATAAATCAATACCCTCAAAAATTAGTCATAATAACCTAATTGTCAAATAGGTATAATTATAAGTTTAATTTCATCAATATATAAATATTATCATATCGATTTATTTAGCTCCGTCAAGAACTTTAGTGATTAATGTTCAGAAAAATCAGCCATATTCAAAACATCAAAAACTAATTGTTTACAATTTTTCAAAAAAATTAAGAATTTTAGTTGTTTATCCAGTATATATAAAATAATAACCTTTTATTTAAATTTTCTAAACATATTTATTATGGTCATTTACTAACTATATTATTATGGAAAAGAGGATTGTCAAAAAAACACGAGAAGAACTCTCACCAATAGGCTTTGGAGCTATGAGACTACCTTCAAAAAATGGTAAAATCAACTACAAAGAATCTGAAAAGTTAATACACCATGCAATAGACAATGGAATAAACATTATCGATACTGCAGCTATCTATAATAATGGAGAAAGTGAAAAAGTCCTTGGAAAGGCTCTAAAAGGAGAATATAGAAACAAAGTCAAAATTTCTACAAAATTGCCTGCAATGAACATAAAAAAGTATGAAGATATGGAAAAAATATTAAATGAACAGTTAGAAAGGCTGCAAATTGACTGTATTGACTATTACTTTCTACACAATGTTGATTTGAAAGCTATGAACAGACTGCTTAAAAAAGATGTTTTAAAATTCTTATCAAAGGCAAAACAAGAGGAAAAAATAAAATATGTCGGTTTTTCATACCACGGCACTACTGAAGAATTTCCATTATTACTTGATGCATATGACTGGGATATGGTGATGATCCAATATAATTACTTTGATAACAATGTTCAGGCAGATATTGAAGGAATTCACCATGCAGCATCAAAAGGAATGGGAATTTTTGTAATGGAACCTTTAAAAGGTGGAATTTTAGCCGGGAAAATGCCTGATAAAGTTGAAAGTATATTTAAAAAAGCCGACCCCTCAAAAACAAATGCAGAATGGAGCATATCCTGGATTTTAAATCATCCTGAAATAACCTGTGTATTTTCAGGAATGAATAACATAGCTCAAATTGATGAAAATATAGCTATTGGAAATAGTGTTGAACCCCATTCCATGAGTTTGGAAGAACTTGAAACAATCGATTATGCAAAAAGAGCCTTAAAAGAATTGCTTCAAATTAACTGTACAAGCTGCGGATACTGCCTGCCCTGCCCCAGAGGCGTGAATATTCCTGAATGCATGAAAATATATAATGAAAAATATTTATTCAATCAAAAAGGCCTTTTAAATCAAAGCTTAATCGATTATTATTTAACTGTAAGCGGAATTATGATAGACAGTTCAAATGCAGGATTATGTAATGGATGCAGAAAGTGCTTAAGAAAATGCCCCCAACACCTGGACATTCCAAAAGAACTTGATAAAGTTAAAAAAGAATTTGAAGGCCATTTCTTTAAATTTAAAGTATTATTCGTAAAAAGTATCGGTATGAAAATATATCAGAAATTTTTTTAAATAATAAAATAAAAAGTGATAAACATGAAACTCGAAGAAATATTAGCTCCATGCCCAAAATGCGGTTCCAAAGATAAACATGTACACAGAAAAATGTTAGACAATCACAGAGCACATGCAGAGTTAGACACTGTAAAATGCGAAGATTGCGGTTATATTTTCTTTGTAAATGATAGTATGGAAGAAGACGAAAAAAAAGAACTTTTAAAAGAATTAAATAAATATTACGGATAAAATGACTTTTCATGTAATGATAATTCCCACTTTAGGTTGCCAATGCAACTGCAAATACTGTTGGGGTTCAGAATCAACAAAAGAAATGATGGACATTAGCGTAATTGATGACATTATCACATGGTTAAAAGATTTCAGAGATGATAAAGTTCATTTTACATTCCACGGAGGAGAACCTCTTCTTGCAGGCTATGATTTCTATGCTGAAGCTTTAGAAAAATTATCCAAAATAGACAATTTAGAAGGTTTTTCACTTCAAAGTAATATCTGGTTACTTTCAGATGAACTAATCGATTTATTTTTAAAGTACAATGTTGCTGTAAGTACCAGTATTGACGGACCTGAAGAAATTAATGACTATCAAAGAGCAGAAGGTTACTTTAAAAAAACCATTGGCAGATATGAAAGAGCAAAAGAAAAAGGATTAAACATAAACTTTGTTTTAACAGTAACTCAATATTCCAAAGACTACAGTGACGAGTTATATGAATTTTTCAAATCCCATGGTATGAATTTAAAAATACATGCTGCACTTCCGTCACTACGTGGAGACAATGCTGACCCATGGGCTCTTGATCAGGAAGAACACGGAAAACTTTTAATAGACTGGCTAGACAAGTATCTTTATGATTTAGATAAATTCAGTGTAATGGATCTTGACCACATTGCTAAAAGTACATTCAGAAGAAGGGGAACATTATGTACGTTTGCAGATTGTATAGGTACAACATTAGCTGTCGGTGCAGACGGTTCAATTTATCCATGCTACAGGTTTGTAGGAATGGATGAATATATTTTAGGCAATGTCAAAGCAAACCCAAGTTTTGATAAGCTAAAAGAGTCTGACGCATGGGCAAAACTTCAAGAATTTAGAGAATATGTTGATGAAAACTGTGCCAAATGCAGATATGTAAAATATTGCGAAGGCGGATGTCCATATAATGCTATTGTAGCCAGTAAAACTCCAAAAGCTGTTGATCCTCAATGTAAGGCTTATAAAATGATTTTTGGTGAAGTTTCTAAAAGACTTAACAAGGAATTTGCAAAAAATGCATTTGGCGGATTAAACGGACCAGGCATTAAAAAAGAAAATGAAGCTTTCAGTATTATGGATTTGATGATGAAACCATAATATTTTTTTTATTTTAATTTTATTTATATAATAAATCATGTTTTTTTAGAATTAATATTGCCAACTACCTTACAATCAGTTAATTCTTCAATCACACAGAGTTATTATGAGGCTATTTTAAATAATTTGATTTCACCATTAATTTTTTATTAACACTCCCAATTACAGCTCCCACACTTATTTTTACATTCTCTTATTTATTTTTAGTTAAAGAGCATTTAAAAATTACATACATATAATAAAATAACAGATATTACTCTTTTTTATACAATTCATTTAAATATCCTCTTTCAATACACCAATCTTTAAATTCATTGTATTTTACAGGATCTTTTTGAAGATATAACTGCTCATAAAATAATTTATCACTGTGGCTGTTCATTTTTTCAATAGACTTTACTATCTGATGATTCATATCTTCGCCATAACCCATTTTATCCCTTTTTTTAAGCATATAAATCAATCCATACTAGATATATTATAGATACCTATAAATCATAATTTATACACAAAAATATATAAATGTTGTGGTAAAAATAAGTTTAAAAAAAAGTTAAAAAGAAATTATAGAAAATACTTAATTTTAATTTGAAGCTATAATTTCTTTCATATAACTGATTAAATCGTTTTTAGATTCTTCATCATCCATTGCAAATTCTATAGATGTTTTCAACCATTCTAAACGATTTCCTATATCATAGGTTTTTCCTTCAAAGGTATTTCCATAAATTTTATCTAATTTAGCCAGCGCATCAGTAAGCTGAATTTCTCCTCCAACTCCAGCTCCGGTTTCTTTGATTTTATCGAAAATGTCTGGAGTGAGTACATATCTTCCCATAATAGCTAAGTTAGACGGTGCCTGATCAACTGGTGGTTTTTCAACAAGTTCATCAATCTGATAAACATCTGTTTCTATTTCTTCTCCTTTAATTATACCGTATCTTTCCACTTTTTCCTGAGGTACCTTTTCAAGAGAAATAGCTGATGCTTCGTATTTGTTGTAAATATCTATTAACTGTTTTGTACATGGAGTTTTTCCTTTCGTTATTGTATCTCCAAGCATTACTGCAAAAGGTTCCTCTCCCACATGTTTTTTGGCACAATAAATTGCATCACCTAATCCTTTTTGCTCTTTTTGACGAATATAACAAATATCAGCCAAATCAGTGATATCCTGAACCTGTTTTAAATATTTAGTCTTACCAGCCTGCTTTAAAGTATACTCCAATTCAAATGATTTATCAAAATGATCTTCAATAGAACGTTTATTTTTACCAGTTACAATTAAAATATCATCAATACCTGAAGCTACAGCTTCCTCAATAACATACTGAATAGTAGGTTTATCAAAAACAGGCAACATTTCTTTAGGTTGTGCTTTAGTAGCTGGCAAAAACCTAGTCCCAAAACCAGCTGCCGGAATTACTGCTTTCATCTAATTATCACCCTCTTAATTTAATTAATAATAACTTATGTTTTAATTGGTTAAATAGTTAATTATTTTTTACATTTATAAAATTTCACTTAATTTTTCCAATATACAATCAATACTGACATTATAACAGACAATTGTTTTTTGAGAAGATTTCTCACCTTTTGAAATACTAACATCACAATTAAATATTTTAGATAATTCTTTTACAATTTCCTTATTGGCCTTGCCTTTTTGAGGAACTTGCTTAATACGTATTTCAAATCTGTTTCTCCATTCGTTAAATCCTGAAATTTGAAATTTATTGGAATTTGGAGAAACCTCAATATCTATAAAAACATTATTATCTAATGAAGAAATTGCATTTAAGTATTTATTAGACATAATAATCAGAAAAATAGTTTATTAATTAAAGTGCGGGAGACGGGACTTGAACCCGCGAAGGGACTAACCCAATAGGCCCTCAACCTATCGCCTTTGACCACTCGACCACCCCCGCATCACACATAACAAAAGTAGTTATTAAAAAATGTGTTTTTTAAAGTATATAAAGTTAACGATTTTAATATAAACAGTAAAAACTGATTTTTTAATTTCATTATCCAGTTACTCATAATCCATCTTTTTAATAGCCTCATAGACTCTTTTACAATTATTTTTATCATTAAACTCAAAGAAATCATCGACTCTTTTAATATACTGATTTTTCATTTCACATTCACTTTCAATATATTCCATTATCAAATCAATTAATTCTTCATGATTATCAACAACTTCTCCAAAACCCATTGTTTTATAATCAAAATAGCTCTCTTCAATATCAAAATGATAATCCTGAGCATAATGATAATAAATAACTGGCTTTTTTAAATAAGCAAAATCAAAAGCTATTGAAGAATAATCTGTTATTACTAAAGAAGCATGTGTGAAAATATTATTATAACTATTGGAAGTTGAATCAATTGTTACATAATCATTAGTTTCAAATAATTCAATGAATCTGTAAACATTTGGATGCGGTTTAAAAATCAATTTATAACCATGTTCTTTACAAAAATCAATTAAACGAGAATCATTAATTAAAGTATTGTATATTTTGAAGTAATTTGATTTTAATATTTTTTCTTTAGTTGAATGATGGAAATGCCTCCTCCAAGAAGGCATAATTACAATTTCTTTATAATCTTCCTTTTTTTCAAGAGCATCATATCTGGGAAACCCCAATAACTGAGGAACATCTTTATGATAGTTATAAGGATACTTAAAAAATGATTGCAATTCCAGTTTTGATGCAGTTACAATTAATGAAATGTTTTTATCCGCTTTATTAAGCCACATTGAAATATTATCCTTTGTAATACCATGCTGTAAAAATACAAGCCTAAATTTAACAAGACCTGATAAAAAAGGATAATTGCCCCAAAATGGATATACTAAACCATTATCCGGATGGGAGGATATGACCTTTTCTGCAAATAAAGCATATATCCTATGTTTAATAGAACCGTATTCAATGGTTTTTCCAATTTGAGAAACTTCATCAAATGCAAAATTATCTTTATTTAAAACAAAAACCTTTTCAATACCATCATTTATACCAACAGCATATTTAAAAAGATTAATACCATTATCATCAGCCAAATAAGGTAAATCCATAAAAATCCAAATTCTTCTAGATGATAAAAACGGATATAAAATAAAATAAACAATTCTAAATATCACACCAGTTCTCCAGCCCTGATTAGTTTCACGCAACATTGTGTAAATAGTTGAAATCTCATTTTTCAATATTCTTACCCAATTTTTTGGTTTGACAGTTATTACACTTCCTTTAACCTTAGCAATGTGATTTTTTGAAAGTGAATATTTAGAAGTATTTGAAAGTCTGCAAGGCCTATTAAATTTTATTTTAAGATCTTTAAAATCATTAACATCCGTTTTAAATTGGATTTTAAGATTTTTTGAAGTAATTGGAATAAAAAGCTCAAAATCATTATTGTAAGCATATTCAAAATTTAGAGAAAACCTATCTCTTTGTGGATATTTCAACTCTTTAGTTTCAAAAATCTTATCATTAACAAAGGCAAAAACCTTACCTTTTTTATTGAAAAATGTAGTAATAAATCCTGAAACATAAATAACATCATTTTGTATCTCAAAAATATCAATAAAAACCTGATTTAATGATAACTTATCAAGAATATCATTATAAACTTGTTTTCTATATTTACAATCACAATTAGCTAAATAATCATTACCTAAATATTTTAAAAAGAATATATGTGTTTTAAGCTGATTTTGAATATTTTTTTGATTATATATCACATCATCATCAATATTTTGCAAAATAAAAATCAGATTGATGTAAAGTTCATAAATTTCATCATAACTTAAAATATGGTCAATTTTTTTAATTTTGAAAAGCCATTGCAAATCATACATCAATACATATTGAATAAACTTTAAAACTTCACCATAATCTCTTTTAGAACATTCAATTAATTTAAAATGAAACTGTTTAATTCTAGAAATATAGTACTCTTTAGTTTTACTTGAATAATCAAGAAGAGAATTTTTAGCTTCAAATTTTCTATAAAAATAAGATCCGCTTTTAACAAGCCCTAATTTTAGTTTATTTAAAAGAACCTGATTAACAAAAAATGCATCTTCAGCAGTTTGTAATTTATCATTAAATTTAATATTTTCAATAGCTTCTGCTTTAAAAAATGAAGAAGGTCCGGATAATTGAATAAATTCCGGTTGTTTCAATAAATCAACAACTTCTGTTTTTTTAAATTTAAAATTTAAAGGGTGATTACCTTTTTGTGATCCAAAATAATATATTGGAATTGAAACAACATCAATTTCTGAATAATGTTTTTCAAAGAAATTATAAACATCTTTAAATGTATTATGGCTTATATAATCATCACTGTCTAAAAAATTAATATATTTTCCTTGTGCTTCTTTTAATCCCTGATTTCTAGCATGTGCTGGGCCAAAACAATCTTTAGTTGATATATACTTAATATTTTGAGGATATCTAACCCTATATTTCAAACACATTTCTTCTGTATTATCCGTACTTCCATCATTAACTACAATAATTTGAATATTTTTTTCAAAATCCAAACTTTGACTAATAACAGAATCAAATGCTTTTTTTAAATACAAATCAGAGTTATGTGCTGCAATTATAACAGAAAATAAAAATTTATCATGAATTTTTATAGCCCCCCACTATTTTAAAAAATAATCCCAAAAATATATCAGATATAACCATTAATATAATAATATATCTACCAAAGATAATAAAGCTTTTGATGGTGAGAATTATGAAAAAACTATATTTATTATTAATTATACTGATTTTATTAATGGTAGAGGTCAATTTATACAATTACAATGGTTTTGATTTTAATTCAAACAAAATAGAATTCGAAGGTGCCAAGTTTGATTTGCCTGACAATTTCAATATTACTAATGAAAGTAAAAATACAATAAGCCTCTACGATAAAAGTAACAATATAACTATAAATATAACTCATTTAAATGACAATGTTTCAATTAAAACCTATTTCCAAAAAGCTCTAAAAGATAATTTTACAGTAGGCAATGAAACTCAAAAAATAGATGATATTAATGTATATGTAACCTATCGTGAAACAAATTATACTAATTCAACACAATTATTCTTTGAAAAAGATAATACAAATTATCGTATGTGGATACTGAACTATGATAATAAAAATGATTATTCTTCAAAAATAGCTGCTGAAATTATTACAAGCCTAAGACCTGCAAATCAAGGATATATAGGTTAAAAATAACCTTCAAATCCTTATTTTATTGCAAATCTATTTTTTCTTTTATTTTGGACAAATAATTTCTGAATAAAATCCAGAGAATCATCAACATTCAAACATTTTAATGTTTCGTCAATTTTAGGAAAGTAAAGTGATTCATTTGGAATGACATTATAAATAAAAACATCACTTACATAACTATTAACACTTTCAGACTCTGATTCACTGAAAGCACCTAAATAATCTTTAGTAAAAAAAACATTTTCTTGAATAATTTGTACAGGATTACCGCTCAAAAAAGAATTAGACAATCCTTTACAGTTAGGAGGGACAAATGCATTATTATCTACAATAGAACCAGAACCTAAAACAACTCCTGAAGATATATAAGCCAAATGACCTAACCACACATGATCCCCAATAAGAACAGAACCCGGAAAATTAATCCTTTCTTTAGTTTTGGATAAATATATCGGATAAGCAAAAGAAGTTCTAATATTTGTACCACTACCAATATTACAATCATCACCAATAACTAAATTCTGATGTTCCTGAACATTGATGTTTAAAGGAGCAGTCATATTATTATCACGACCAAAAAAGACAACTGAATCATGATAAACCTGTAAATTCAAAGGATATTGTGAATTAGGAGTGGAAGATAAATAAACTAACGAATTATTACCTTCAAAACGTATATTTGCATTAACTAACTTAACCTCACGTTCACAATAAAATAAATTACCTTTACCTCTAAAAGTAACATTGGAATTAACAAATTCTGGTCTACCAATAAAATTATTTTGCTTTAAATTCCCAATTTGATCAATATTACTAACTGACTCCATAAAAACCACAATAATTATTTTTTAATTGAATTTAGAATCGCATCTAATTTATTTTCAAGATTATTCATTCTTCTTTCTAAATTATCTCCACTATTTACTAAAGAACCTGTTTTTTTAGCAACAAGACATGTATCACACCAAGGTTTAGCATCAGCATTTGTAGAAACATGAATAACTTCAAAATCAACATATTTAGCTAATGCACTCATACCATCTTCATAAAAACGATAGCAGTCAGTATCTGCATCACCATGTTTAGGTCCTCCACTAGGAGCAATAATACAGCAAAAACCACCAGGCCTTAAAACTCTGTCAATTTCAGCCATTGTAAGCCAGAAGAAACCTAAATGTTCAAAAAATTGACCTGAAACAACAACATCATAGCTATTGTCTTCAACTTCATACCAATTGTAAATATCATCAACAACAATATCCACATTAGCCCCTTTTTCAAAATCTAAACCCTGATAAGTCCAATTAGAACTATTAAAAATAGATTTATAATTATAATTAGTACCACTTGTATCTAAAGAACCAACATCCAATATATCTAAAAAATCATTATCATTAAGATAAGTATTTTTAAACCAACTCATTTTATCATGACTAGACTTATGCATGTTATCACCAATTAATTCTCTCTAAAATTAAATCTAATTTATTTTCAAGATTATCCATTCTTTTTTCTAGATTATTATTAACACCATACTGTTTTCTAGCTATTAAAACACAATCATACCACGGATAAGAAATTTCATCATCATTAACATAGCATTCCAATATTTGCAATCCTACATAATTAGCTACTTGTTTCATACCATTATCAGTGAATCTGAAACAGTCATAAGGATTTTTGTGAACAGGCCCTGCACTAGGAGCAATAATACAACATAATCCACCAGGTTTTAAGATTCTTTCAATTTCTTTTATAGCTTTCCAAAAGAATTCCATATGTTCAAAAGCCTGACCAGAAACAACAACATCAAAAGAATTATCTTCAATTTCAATCCAATTATAAATATCTGAAACAACAATGTCTACGTTAGGACCTTCCTGAATATCCATACCCTGATATTTCCAGTTATCTTCTCTTAAAAATCTGCCGTAATTATAAGAAGTATCACTAGCATCATAAGACCCAATGTCTAAAATATTTAATGAATCTTCAGTGTTCAAATAATTATCTTTAAATTTTTCCATTGATTGAAACGAACTTTTATGCATATTATCCCATTAAATATTATTGATTAACTACCATATAATTTATAATTAATTATATTAATAATTATTTCCTATTTTAAGTTTATTTAAAGAAAATAACTTTAAATCAGAACTTAATATTCTTTCAAATTTTATAGTTAATTGTCTATCCTATTTAAAGACTAATCTCTTAATTTTGGAAAAAAGTTATTTTCAAGTTAATTTCCTATTTTTTGCAATTAATTTCTCATTTTCAATTAATGATTTTTCCATTTTTCTTTTTTAAAACTTGTAAACTTTATTCTTTAAAATTACAATTTTAATCTCTATGGTTCAGAAAATTTATTTTAATTAATACACTAATTAATCAATGAAAATTATTTTTTTATTTGAACTTTGATTTTATTTATTTAAAAAAACCCTGATTATTTAATTTTAACTGGATTTATCTTAACCAAATCAATGCAATTAGCAGTATCCTCAAAATAAGACTCATCTGAATTTTTAAAAGGCAATACAATCTGTTTATTATCTCCATGAATATTTTGATATCCTCCCAAAACAATATCCAATTAAACATTATTATTAATTTGATTGTATAAAACTTCAATTGCATTTTCTACAAAAAAATCATCAGAATCTAAAAACATTACAAAATCACATAATGCTTCCTCAAAACCAATATTACGATGCTTACCTTCAGCACCATTATTTTCATCTAAATGAATAGCTTTGAAATTGTCAAAATTATAATAATCTAATTATCAATATTTAATTTTGTGAATTATACTATTATTACATTCATAAATCACACTACTCCATTAATTGAGTCTGTAAAATTTTATAGGCTTATTTGTTTTTTAATTTTTTACAGTTGAACTTTCATTTTGATGAAATTTCATTCTAATTTTTCTTTAATTTTAATATAAATGATTTAAAAATAGTAAAATACTTTAATAAGTGAGGACAAATAATATTTTATGACCAAACAAAACAAATCTGCCCTCAATAGTAATATAGACTTCATACAACTTAAACTTTATGATTTTTTTGATGAAAAAATTGATCAAGAAAAAATTATTTCAAAAAGATTGAATAAAACACCTAATTTTGAAAATACTAATCATAAACTATTTTTAGATGAAAATAATACTTTTAAATATGATAATCCCATTTGTCCAGTTTGTGGAAGCCACAAAATAATCAAAAAAGGCACAATAAAGAAAAACAAACAAAATACTAATGGAAAAACAACAGAATTCAAAGAACAGCAATATCAATGCAAAAAATGTGGAAAAAAATTCGGAATATACAATAATCCATTAATTGGTGAAAATAAACAATTTTTACAAGAAATAATGGATAAAATTCCAGGAATAATGAAAATAGGGTACCAATCACTTCGTAAAATAAGTAAATACTTTGAAATATTCCTTGGAATCAGAATATCTCATCAAACAATCAAGAACTGGTCTGACAAAAATCACGAAGAAAGCATCAGCAATGAAAAATTTGAATATTCTGGCTATTATTTATATGATGAGCAATTTTTAAGACTTAATGGAACTAGACACTACAGATTAACTTTATTTGATGCAATACTCAATATTCCAGTCACAGAACGAATAGTACGTCGCAGAATACCAAAAAACACGAAAAAATTTATCTTAGAATCAACAGAAAATAAACCATTCATTTGCCTAACAACCGATTTATTCCCAATGTATCGTAATGTAGCAGATGAAATAGAAGTAAAACATCAATTGTGCATATTTCATCTGTTTCAAACAATAAACCATAAATTAAAAGTATATTGTAGAAGAAACAAGATTAATGGAAAACAAAGAGACCATATTTACGAAAATGCACAAGAATTAAAAAACTGTTTCAGACAAAACTCAAAAAAAGAAGCAATAGAACAATTTAAACAATATTTACAAAAATATACGGCCATACCAGTTGTTTTAAAAGATTTCATAAGAAAACATATCATAAATCACTTCCACAGATACGTAGAATATCTTGATGATGAAAATATAGAAAAAACATCAAATAAAGTCGAAAATTACTACAGACAAACCAATCCTGAAAAAATAAAGAAAATATACAAAACCAAAAATGGAATCCTGACATTTTTAGACTATCAAATGCAAAATTGGACTGAAAAACACATTAAAATCAAATAAGCCTATAAAATTTTACAGACTCCATTAATTGAAAAATTAATAATTATCCATCATTTATTTTACATTTTAAAATAGTATCCACAATAAATGTCCAGGGCTGTTCTTTAATAATCTCAAATTTATAACCTAAATCTAAATTCTCAATCCAAGGTTTTATTTCAAAGAAATCTTCGACACTATGATATATACTAATAAACAGCATTGGTTTTTGACTTTTTATTGTTTCAATAGCTCCACTTAAAAGATCCTTTTCCGCTCCTTCAACATCAATAGTAATCAAACCAACATCCAAGTTATTTTCCTTGACAAATTGATCAACAGTTACTTCTTGAACTTTTAGCTCTTCTGTATATTTTCTTAAGTTAGAATCAGATGTAATCCCCTGAAAATTATCATTAGCTAAATATAAACTTCGCTCACCATTAATATTTCCTAAAGATTTGTTTACAGGTTTTATATTTGAAATATTATTTATTTCAACATTTTCTTTTAATAATTTAAAAGACTCTTCAAATGGTTCAAAAGCAAAAACATTTTTATGAGTAACTTCAGATAATGGAATTGCAGTATCTCCAGTAAATGCTCCTGCATCAATTATATCTTTATTTTCAAGAAAATTCTTATCTTCTTTACTTAAATTTAAATCTATAAATCCATGAAGATTATATCCACCTTTAAAGTTATATTTTCCTATTTTATCTTCAGATACATTATTTATTTTAAAATCTGTCCACTGTTTTTGTTTTTCCAGTTCATCATCAAAAAATAAAGTTTCTCTTCTGTTATAATTAATAGCTAAACTTCTTAAAAAAAGCCATTTAAAGTAGTTTTTTGATTCTTTAGGTAAATTTTCAACCATTTTCTTGAATTTTTCCTCAAAATCATCTCTAAAATAATAATTTATATAAGACCAATTACAAAAGCTAGCTGCAGTATGTTCATTAGCTCTAATTTTACTAAGATTGTTATATTTATCGTTAAGAGAATCAATCTCTTTATGTAAATTTTCTATTTCTTGTTTAAGAACTTTATTTTCCTGAATCAGCTTTTTTTTATTTCCAAAAATGTTATCCTTAATTGTCATAGTATGCCTTAATGTAATTAATTTTCATAAATCCAGTCATAAACTCTTTTAGAGTTATTTTGATCATTATATCTGTAGAACTTGTCAACTCTTTTTTTATAAACTTCTTTCATTTCACAATCATTATCCAAATAATCTTTAATTAGCTTTATTAAATCATCCTCTTTTTTGATAACTTCTCCAAAGCCCATTGTTTTATAATCAAAATAGCTTTTGGATAAATCAAAGTTATAGTCATCTGAGTATTGATAATATATAACTGGCTTTTTAAGATATGAAAAATCAAAAGCAACAGATGAATAATCAGTTATAAGTAATTTTGACTCATTAAATAGCTCTTGATAAGTCTTTTTATCATCTACAATAATGCTTCTATCTAAATCAAACAAATATCGGAATTTAGCTAAATTCGGATGCGGTTTAAAAATTATTTTATAACCTTTATCTTTAGCATAACCAATTAACTCTTCATTATTTAATAAATCATTTAATCCTTTAAAGTATTTGGAATTTTTAAGAGCAAATTCACTTTTTTGCAAATATTCTCTCCAGGAAGGCATTATTAATATCTGTTTTTTGAGATTATTATTTTCCAAATTATCAAAACGTGGAAATCCAAGTGTTTGAATAATTTCAGGAGAATAATTATAATCTTCACCTAAAAAGGACTTTCTTTCTAAAGGAGAAACTGTTAAAATTAAAGATAAATCCTTATCATATTTTCTAATCCATTTAGAAATATTATCTTTTGTAACTCCATGCTGTAAGAAGTATTTCTCTGATGTAATCAGTCCACTGTATAAATCTCCATTTTTGGCATAAAAAGGATTTAAAATGTTTTCATCAGGATGTGAAGAAATTATTTTATCTGCAAATAAATAGATTAATCTTTGTTTTAGTGAATAAAATGGTAAAACATTTTTATATTTGTTTGTTAATCTGGAATAATCTTTACTATCCTTTGAAACTGTGAAATATTTTTTAACATGATCTTTTCTGGATAGTGCATACTTAAATAATTGTTCAGCATTATCATCAGCCTCATTTCGCCTATCCATAAATAACCAGATTTTTTTATTTTTTAAAAATGGATATAAGGCAAGATAAGTTAATCTAAAAGCCAATGCCGAAGTATAATAAGGACCTCTATCTTTATAGATTTTCATTAAACATTTATACTCCAATTTTAACATTTTAATAAATGAATATGATGTTATATAAAAAGAATTATCTTTAAAAACCACAATATTATTGTCTTTAATTAAGTAATTGCTGCTAGTTGATAATCTTGCATGCTTTTCAAAAGTAATTGGAAGATTAAATGATTCATTTCCACTTAAAACATTTATAGTTACTTTTTTATTTTTAATTTCATCTACCGGAATTTCCAAATCAAAATCATAAGGAAATTTATACCCAACTGATAAAAATTTTAATGGTTTCCTTGTAGGATAAACAAATCGTTTAGAGATAAATTCCTTATTTTCACACTTAGCTACTATTTCAATATTGTCCGGATTAAAATTACTCATTAAAAGACCTGATATGTTTAAAAAACCATTTTTTATATTGACTATGTCAATGTAAAACCTGTGAATACCTAAACGGTCATTAAGCTGCAATTCATTAATTGTTTTAGCAGTTAAATCAGACTGTTTGATAGTTAATAAAAACTCGCGAACATTATTATCTAAAGTTTTATAGTTTTTAATAATATCTTCATCAATATAAGATAAGATATCTAAAAAAACTTCCCAAAATTCATTAATTTCATCTTTATTTAAAATATTATCAATTTCTTCAACTTTTACCATCCATTGAAGGTCATAAATTAAAGTATACTGAATAAATTCCAGAGCTTTATCATATTTTTTAACTGAATAGTCAATAAGTTCTTTAAAGTAATATTTTAATCTGTCTGTAAAAAATCCTTTCTTTTTTTGAGAATTATCAATTGTAGATGATTCATCAAAACGTTTTCTATATAAATAATTGGCATTTTTAACTAATCCTAATTTCGGATTATCAATAAGAATTTTATTAACGAATAATGCATCCTCTGAATTAACAAGACTTGTATCAAATCTTAAATTACCAATAGCTTCCCTTTTAATAAAAGCTGATGAAGCTGAAAGCTGCGGATAATCAGGTTCATCTAAAAGATTAACTACTTTTTCGTTTTTATATTTATAATTAAGAATATGTGCTCCTTTCTGATTGTCAAAAAAAGTTATAGGTATTGATATAACATCTACAGCAGGATTTTTCACTAAAAA
Source organism: Methanobrevibacter smithii ATCC 35061 (assembly GCF_000016525.1). Lineage (NCBI taxonomy): Archaea > Methanobacteriati > Methanobacteriota > Methanobacteria > Methanobacteriales > Methanobacteriaceae > Methanobrevibacter > Methanobrevibacter smithii. Next base: position 1,655,399 of record NC_009515.1, on the reverse strand, counting down.
ATCATAAACTGCTTTAAAAGTATTTGGAGACAGTTTATCATCACTGTCAAGGAAGTTTATATAATCTCCCGTAGCATATTCTAATCCTAAATTACGTGCACTTGCCTGACCGCCATTTTCTTTAGATATTACCTGAATATTATAAGGATAATTTTTCTGATATTTCTTAGCTATTTTTAAAGAATCATCATTACTTCCATCATCAACTATAATAAGTTCCACATTATGTTCGAATCCAAAATTTTGAACTGTTAAAGATTCAACTGCATCTTCAAGATATTTGTCATTATTATAAGATGCCATTATAACTGAAAATGGCTTACATGAATCCAATTTTTCAAATTCTTCAAGATTTTTGGAATTCAATACTTTTAAAGTTCTTGATTTTATTTTAAAATCCAGTTCATCAACATTTAATGAAAAATCTTTTGAACTATCATCTAATATTTCATCAAATTCTTTTTTCATCAGATTAAAGAAATTTTTTCTATATTTTGGAGCTGTCTGGCTGAATCTCCATAAAATAAGATGGATGAATCTGTTGTAAACCTGTTTTTTATAGACATTTATATAATTAGTTTCAACTAATAAGTCACGAATTAATCTGAAAATATGAATAACATCAATATAATCTTTATCCTGACCTTTAGAAACTGTTGAACCTTTTCTGTTTGTTCTGTAATAATATAAGTTTTCATCAATTAAAGAAATCCTTTTAGCTTTAAGATAAACATTGTAAAAAAAGACTTCATCTTCAAATATATATTTTTCCGGAAATCTGATATTATTTTTTTCAATAAAAGACCTTCGATATAACTTGTTGTAAGGAGTTACCGAAATTAATGAAGTGAACTCTTTAGTATCTAAATTATTAAATACCTCTTTTTTAAACCCGCTGAAACATTTAAGAGAATAATACCATAAATTATCATCAATTATATGTGTTTCATTATCAAAAGAAGAAACCTTACACATTACCAAATCCAAATTTCCATTAACTGATTTATTATACAATTTCTCAAGCATGTCTTTTTTTATAAAATCATCTGCATCAACAAAGGATATAAATTCACCGCAAGCATTGTCCAATCCAACATTACGTGCAGTTCCCTGTCCTTCATTTTCTTTAGAGATTATTTTAATTCGGTTATCTTTTTTAGCATAATTTTCTAAAATTTTTAAAGAATCATCAGTTGACCCATCATTAATGCAAATAATTTCAATATCTTCTAAACTCTGGTTTAAAATACTATCTAATGATGTTGATAAATAATCTCTAACATTAAAAACCGGAACTATTACAGAAACTTTAACTTTCGACATGATTCAGTAACCTATAAATGATATTTAAATTAAATATTAGTATATTGATACTAATTTATAAATTTTTGTGTGGAAGTTATGTTTAAAGAAATGATTAAAAGAAATACAAGTGAGCATTTCCTACTTAAACAATTAATTAAAAAAAATTTCACTGCTAAATACAAAGATTCAATACTTGGAATCTTATGGAGTTTTATAAACCCATTGTTAACTATGCTTTTATTAACTGCAATTTTTTCAACAATATTTTCCGGAAATATTGCAAATTATCCGGTTTATTTTTTAGCAGGCCGATGTTTATTTGATTTTTTTAGTGCCGGGACAAAAATAGCTATGAATTCCATAAAAGGAAACAGCGGTATCTTAAAAAGAATATTCGTTCCAAGATACATCTTTGCTTTTGGAGGAATATGTTCAGAGTTTATCAATTTCATAATTTCATTAATAATACTTGTTGCCGTAATGTATTTAACAGGCCTTCATTTAACCTTAATGTCAGTATTAGCTATTATTCCTATGATAATACTCTTTGTTATGGTAGTGGGAATCGGATTAATATTATCAATCGTATGTACATACTTTAGAGATATTGAATACCTTTACAACATATTTACAATATTATTGATGTATGCATCCGCTATATTTTATCCTGCAGAGATTATTCCAGAAGCATTAAGACAATATTTATATCTTAATCCTGTGTATTTACTAATTGATCAATTCAGAGACATTATAATGTATAATACATTACCAAATATCATGAGTGTTATTAATACCAGTTTATTTGCTCTTATTGTATTAGTTGCCGGAGTTATAATATTTACAAAATACCAAAGGAAAATTACATTAGAATTGTAGGTTGTTTATTATGAAAAAGAATTTAAGATTTAAAAATAATATAAATAGTGATTCCAACAATCAAAACAGAAATTTTAATCAGAGAAAACAACCAAAAGAAGTTATCTTTGACCTGCAAGATGATTACAACAGAATCCCAAATGATATGCAACAGCCTAAATCTCTACACCCTAATGGTTGGCAGCCATCAAAAAATAATGAAGTTCCAGATTACATCGAACCAATTCATAATAATATATTAGAAAAAGAAACTGCAAAACAACATCAGGATGTTGATAATCTAGTTTCACAATTTATTCCAGACTATCATGAAAAAGTTGCAGTTGAACTTAAAAATGTTTCTTTAAGTTTTAAAATATCTAATGATAAAATTGACAATTTAAAGGAATATGTAATACGTACTATTAAAAGAAACAAAGAAAAAAGCAGAAAATTCAAAGCTCTTGATAATGTTTCATTTAAAATCTACCAGGGAGAAAAAGTTGGAGTAATCGGTTTTAACGGTGCTGGAAAAAGTACTTTACTTAAAATAGTATCTGGTGTTTATGACTGTGACAGTGGAGAAGTAACTACTAACGGAATAATCGCACCGTTACTTTCTTTAGGTGCCGGTTTTGATTATAACTATTCAGGAAAAGACAACATCTTTCTAAATGGTGCTATTTTAGGATATACTGAAAAATTTTTAAAATCAAAATATAATGAAATTGTTGAATTTTCAGAACTTGAAGAGTTTATTAACTTTCCTGTTAAAAACTATTCCTCAGGAATGCTTGCAAAACTTGGTTTCTCAATAGCTACTGTTGTAAATCCGGATATTTTAATTATTGATGAAATTCTGTCTGTCGGTGATGTTAAATTCCAGAAAAAAAGTAATGATAAACTTAAATCACTAATGGGCTCAGGTACTACTGTTTTACTTGTATCACACTCAATTCAACAAATCAGAAACATATGTGATAAAGCATTATGGATTAATGAAGGAAAAGTTGTAGCTTTTGATGAAGTAAATAAAGTCTGTGACGCTTATCTTAAAGCAGCACAAAGTGCAAGTAAAGACCAGCTTAAAAACATCAGTCTAGAATAATTGTAACTTCCATTTCTTTTTCATTTTTCAAATCTTCAATTAAATCCAAATCAAGATCTCTGGCAGCTTTGTCTGCATTTATCATTAAAGTACGGGAACAGACATAATCACTGGTTCTGCAGACAATATCTGTCGGATGAGTTAAAGTCAAATCTTCATGACCAAAGCCGACAATCTCATCATGGCCGTTTTCAGTATCTAATATAACAGTTATTTTAGTGTTTTTATTAGCTATTTTAGCTTTAAACTCATCTGAAAAATCATCCATGGAATTATCCATAGCCACTCCAACAATACAATCTGCAGTAGGTCCAATTTCTGGATCTTTAGTTATTTCAAAAGTGGATTTGTGCATGGAAGATACATTTTTGTGACCTTTAGTTCTAATTTTAAAAATCATAATTGTAATTTTAAACTGTAAAACTAATAAATATTTTCATTGAATATAATTAAAAATAAGTACCATAATATTAGCGATATATTAGTTAACATATTGAAAAATTAAATGTTATTTTTATTAAATTAATAGCTATGTTAAAAAATAATAAATATATAAAGTTAAATCTACATATAAAAAAGAAAAAAAGTAAGAGAATTGGGAATTCTCTTTAAGGACTGATTTTTATTGTGTTTCCTGTTTGGAAATCATTCCAGTAGGAAGTAATAATATACTCACCACTCATTAATCTGATTCCTAAGCTTGCAATACCGTCTTTATTAGTAACTTTGTGATAGAAGACACCATTTACGTTAAATGATACGTTTTGGTTAGCTAATGGTTTACCTTGACCATCTAAAGTTAAAGCAGTGAAATTGCTGCCGTCAAGGTACTTCATGGAGAGATCTTTTGTTACTAAAGTTGGCATGACAGTGACTTTGTTTCCAATATCCAAACCATCATACATTGTTGTAATAGTATATTCTCCAGGTCTTAAAGCAATTCCCAAGCTTGCAACACCATTTTCATCTGTTTTTTTGTGATAGAACACACCGTTGATGTTAAATGTTACTTCTTTGTTTACTGCTAAAGATCCGTCTTTATTGTAGACAGTTGCTTCAAATCTGGAAGCATTTAAGTAATATTTGGTTAAGTCATTTTGCATGATTAATGATTTTACGGTTATGTTAAATCCTTTTTCTTCACCGGTTACAGGGTTGTAAGCAGTTAAAATGTAATTTCCAGGTCTTAACATAATACCTAAATCAGCTACACCATCCTTATCAGTCTTTTTAGTATAGAAAACACCATTAATATTAAATCTGATTTCCTTATTAGCTATTGCTTTTCCAGTGCTGTCAGTGAATTTAGCATAGAATCTGGTAGCATTCTGATACATTTTAACCAAATCATCAGCTACAATAGTCGGATTAATAGTTACAGTAATGTTTTTAGAAACTGCATTATACTTATCTGAACCATTATATGAAACAGTAGCTTTGTACACATTAGACGCTAAGTTTAATCCCATGGAAGCAGTACCATTAACATCAGTGGTTTTATTGTAAGTTTGACCATTAATAGTAAAGTATACAATAGCATTAGCAATAGGATTACCTAAATAATCAGTTAAAACAGCAACCATTCTGGTACCGTCTTTGTAAATCATCACAATATCTGAAATGTTTAATACTGGATTTCTATCAGGAGATATGTTAACTGCAACAGTTTTATTAACAACACCATTATATGAAACAATAGCATCATATTTACCTACAGCTAACGGAGGTACAATAACTTTAGCTTCTTTACCTGAAACAGTAGCATTGTAAGTTACACCACCAATAGTTACAAATACAAAACCATTAGCTACATGATCAAAGTCCACAGTAAAAGTAACATTACTTGCAGAATCTGAATCAGAAACAGAAACATTCATTTGTGTATTTTTAACTGAAACAATAGTCATATTACTTGAGTAAGAATTATCTAAATCTCCAGTATAATTAACAAATATTTCACAAGGACCAGTTTTTTCTGCTAACACATCAAAGGAACCCATACCATTTATTAAACTGATAGTTCCTTTTAAAACACTATTAAGATAAACATTCACACTACCATTTAAAAGTTTACCATTCTTATCACGAACAACAACATTAACAGTAATATAATCTCCAGTTTGCGGAACATTATTTGAAATAGTCATATTTGTAAATGTATCAATTCTGTAGAAAGTTACATTTAATTTTAAAATATTTCCATCACTTAAAGTTGCAGTTACAACTTGATTACCAACACCATTATATGTATAATTAGCAGTTAAACCATTAGAGTTAAGAACACCTTTATTTGGAGTAATTACACCATTAGAAACTGTTAAACTAGCATTAACATCCAAAATAGGTACTTTAGAAACATCATAATAAGAATAATCAGTTCCATTAAATGCTAAATATACAAGTTTAATAGTTTGAACCGGACCAGAAGCATTGTCTGTAACTAATGCTGGAACTAACCAACTATCACAATAAACAGTAGCTCTAGCAGGAGTGGTAACATTATATATAGGTACTGAACTATTCCAGAAATTATTGTTTAAGTAAACAATACATGCAGGAGGTTGACTACCACTAGTTAAAGATACAAATACTGGGGTATTATAGAAACTAGATCCTGAAATATTACCATTACCAAATTCAACACCGTTTTTATTGTTTAAGAATAATGAATTCATAATAGTTACAGTATTATTAACTCCTAACGGTAATGGATTATCCTTATAAGAACTAGATACTGACCCTTTAAATATCATCATATTGGTCATGTTAATAAATTTAGTATTGTTAACAACCCACCATGCATTTTGATAACGAGGATCTGGCCATGTAAATGCTCCACTATTAACAAATGTTGAATTATTTAATATAATAATTGGACGATAATCACCTTGAGATGAATATCCATAAATAATATCTCTTGTATTGTTTTCAAAATAAGTATTATAAATAGTTACATTACATCCAGTATCATAATTACTAAATACACCTATAGCTGAAATATCTTTTTGATTTGTAAACTTAGAATTAATTATAGTAGTATTTGTACCTACTAAATAAAGAGCACTAGGCTTAGCAGTACCAGTAACATTATGATTTCCGTCAAAAGTCACATTATCAAATAACACTTGTGTAATATTAAAATGATAATTATAATTACTACTACCTTTTGAAAGAATATCCCTAATTGAAATTAAACCATTTAAACAAACTAATTTTCCCCTATTATTTTCTACAACCAAATTATTTTTTAAAAATTCAGTATTTGATATAATAATATTTAATGCTGCTTGATAAGAATAGAATGCTCCACGAGATTCTATAAATTTAGTATTATTAATTACAATAGTTGAGAATAATTTATCTGCGGAAATTCCATAACCTGTATTATTCATAAATATACAGTTATTAACATTTAAATAAAAACCAGTACTGCGAACAAGACCAGTGTCCACTGTAAAACTAACACCTCCAGAAGGATACTTGTTAGTTACACCATTTTTAATTGTTAAGTTTGATAAATAAACTTTAACATCATCATACATTGGTACAAAATCAAATACATAAATATTTTTTTCTGCATCAATAATTGAAGTTTCTTTATTCTCACCAACAATAGTTAAATCCACATATGGTTTTAAATCAAGTTTAACATTACCTTCACCTTTTAAAGTGCCAATTAAATGGATTGTTAAACTTAATGCATTTTGATTCATTCCATAATCAAATGCTTTTTTAATAGTTGCAAATGGTTTAGCTAATGAACCATCACCTGATTCATCACTACCTTTTTCAGAAACATAAACATCAAAAACACTTGCAGGATTAGCATTAACATTTAAAATACCAGTAACAACATTAGTTTTATTAACTTGATCAACAGAACCGGAAATTTCGTATTTTCCATCTTCAGCAATAGCTATTAAAGTAGCTACATTATCAATTAAAGGAGCTGAGCCTTTGTAAGTTCCATTTAAATAGAATTTAACATTATAACCACTTACTTGAATACCACCTAAATCAAAAATAGCTTTTAATTCAGATTTAACATTTGAAGAATTGGTAGATACGAATTTTAAAGAATTAGACATGTTTAAAAGTGGATTAATTCTAACATTAGTACTCATAAAACCATATATATCATTACCGTCATCTGCTTTATTGTTTTCAAAAATACAATTTTTTAAAACTAAAACCATAGCATTATGGTAAATAGCTCCACCTTTTTGAGTAGCTGTATTATTAATAAATTTAGCATTAATAAAAGTTCCGCCACCACTAACAGCACCACCATTTTTTGCAACATTATTTTTAAAAGTATCATTTATACTTGTAAAATTAATATCATTATATGCTGAAATATATAGTGCTTTAATTGTATTATTTTCAAATATATTATTGCTTGATACAAAGTTTTTGGAAGATATATAGAATAATCCATAATCATTACCCTGATTAATTTTGTTGTTTATGAAAGTAGAATTGTAAACTCCTTTTTTAATATTTGTGAAATAAGCGGAACCAGAATTATTTTCAAATAAAAGATTAGTTATACTAGTACCTCCACTAATAACACATCCAGTTATAATATTCTCTCTCATTATTACATTATTTATCTCACCATTAGTAATATAAATTATATACTTTGTATTACATTTTTCAAAGACACAATTATCAATGTTTACAGTATAATCATTTCCACTTGCTTTAATTAAACCTACATAATTATTTTGATATAAATTAGCAAATGTAATATTTATAATATTAACATTTAATGTACTTCCAAAATTAAATGCCCAATCTTTATTAGAACCGTTAATGATTGTTTTACCGTCTACACCAATTATGTTAAGGTAACCTAAGTTATTAAATGTTAAATTAAGATTTCCAGCACCTACATAAGTTCCTTCTAAAAGATGTATGTTTACATAGATATTTTTAGCAAAAGCTTCAGTTATTGCTTTATTAATGGTTTTAAATGGATTATCTTTTGAACCAGTATTATTATCATCACCATTAGGTGATACATAATAATCCACATAGTCACGGTCAATTTTAACATTTACAGTAGCTGTTTTAACAACTGCATTATCATTTAAAGGACCTGAAACTGTAACAGTATATTTACCATTATCAAATAATTTAGAAAATGTGCCATTTATAAATCCATTAACAGAGTTTGCACCGCCAACAAAAACATCATTAAATTTAAAGGTATAATATCCACCATGAATTGGATGACCCATATCATCAGTTGCAGTTGCATTAAGAGTAAAAGTAGAACTAGTTATATCTACATTTTTACCATCAAGAACTGTAACTACCCCATTAAAGCTAGAAGTTGACCAAATGTAATTTCCATATCCACTTTTAGATACACAATTAGTCATAGTGTTGTTTTTAAGATTAAAGTTAGAACCATAAATAGCTCCACCACCATTACTTGAACCTGTAGAAGTAATTGATGCATTTTCAAAAATACAATTAGTAACATTTGCATAATTTACATAAAGTGCACCACCATTTCTTAAAGCCTGAGTATCTTTAAATTTATTTCTATTCAAAATGGAATATTTATCATTATTACCACTAATATAAACAGAACCTCCATTTGAAGATGTGGCAGTACCTATATTTCTTAAAAAAGTAGAATCTTGAATAGTTGCATACTTATAAGAACAAATAGCACCACCACTATATTTAACAAAATTATCTTCAAAAGTAGAATAATATATGTCTAAATTGCCATTGTTGTAAATCGCCCCACCAGAACTAGCTGAGTTATTTTTAAAGTTACAATTTTGAATAGTTAAATTACCGTCATTATAAATAGCTCCACCATAATTTGAATAACCGTTTATTATAGTTAAATTAGTTAAAACTACAGAACTAGTAGATTTAATATCCATAAATTGAGTTCCGTTTAAATCAATTATAGTTTTATCAATACCAGCACCCACAATAGTTATGGTTTTATTTTCAATTGTTAAACCATTATTACCAGTACCAGTGAATTTTCCTTCGGATAAATGAATATTAGTTGCAGTTGAATTAATTGCTTTATTAATTGTAGCAACAGGATTATTCATATCTCCAACATTAGCATCATTTCCAGATGGGCTAACATAAATATCAGAAGCACCATCAGTTAGAATATTAGAAGAATCATTATCTTCTGCACTAACACAAGAAATAGATACCATAAACAATATTAACAAAATTAATATTGCAAATTTATTTTTCAAGTTTTTATTCCTCCTTAACATTAATTTCGCCAAATAAAATTGACAATTATTATATTACTTTTTAATAATATAAAAGTTATACTAAGTAAAGGAAACTTTATAAATTGAATGTTGGCAGAAATTATTAAGATTTATAGTTAGTTACCAAACTTTTGTTTCATAAATCGATTCTTTGTAGGTTTTTATTGTTAATTCTTGTAAAAATTCTCTTGATTCTAGGTAATGATGTTTAATTTCTCGTTTCATTTGTCTCCATATTTGATCTATTGGATTTAGATGTGGAGAGTATGGTGGAAGGTATATTAATGTAATATTGAGATGTAGTGCTATTTTTTTGATGAATGCAGACTTATGAACGCTGAAATTATCTAAGATTAAACATATCCTTTGTTCGGTTTGCATTTTTGTTATCATGTCTTCTTTTTCTAATAAATTTAAGGTTATTTTTCTTCTTATTTCTCTTCTTTTTACATTATTGAATGATTCTCGATTGCAGTGTTTTCCAATGATTCTAGCAATTGTTGAGGTTGTATCGTCTTTATATTTTTCAATTGTTTTTATTATTTTTTCTGTGAAAACTTTGTTATTTTCATTGTTTTCCATTAAAATTTCATCTATTTCTTCATCAGTTAATTTAACTTCTTCAATTATTTTATTTAATAATTTTACGACATTTTTATTTTTTGTATTAATACATCTTAATTTTAGGAGTGCTATTGCTATTTCTGGTGCTGTTGAAGAATTTGTGATTGTGGTGGTTGATTTTCCATTTATTGATAATGATCCTGTGGCATTGATTTTGAATTTGTAAAGGATTTACAGTTTGAGTGTGTTTTGTTCCTCTTTTATATAATGATTTTTGAGTATATGGTTCATTTTGAAAGGATGCTTCATCAAACAAGACTATAATATCGTTAGATGATATATTATGTTCTTCTAAGTTTTTTTTAATTGTTCTTCTGCATCTTCAGGTGATTTTGAAAATTTAGGATATGCTTTGCTGTAATTGTATCCTAATTTTCTCACAATTTTTCCTATTTGCTTTAAACTATAATCTGCATTGAATTTTTCATTAACAAGAAGATGTACATCTTTCATTGACATATTTGGTGTTTTTTCAATGATTTTATCTAATTCAATCAATTGATCATAAGTTAATTTTGATGGCCTTCCACCACCAAATGATGGTTTTAAACCTTCTAATCCTTCAGATTCACAAGTTTTTATCCATCTATGAACTGTTTGATATGATTTTCCCAATATATTTGCCGCATCTGCAATTGTATTTCCTTCACTAACTATTTTAACTGCAATTAACCGCTGATAGTATCTATGATATGCCACATAAGTACTTATTTCTTCATCCAAAGCAGTTTTTGTCATTTTGTTAAAAACATTAATTTTAGATTTTCCTGACATATTTTATAATCTATCACCCATCTATAATAAAAGTTTGGTTAGTAACTATAATAAAAAATAAGAAAAAATAAATCAAAAAATTAAAATTTAAAAAGTATCCTACATAAAAAAAATAAGAAATTTATTCATTAAATGAATAAATTAATGACTTGTCACATTTAAGGTATTATAAACTAGTTTATCTTCATAGTTTCTAATAGAAAATGCTGTGATAATTTTATATACTCCAGGGTTAAGATTAATATTTAATTTTGCATAACCTGTTTCATTAACCTGTTTAATATATGAAACTCCGTTAACTTTAAATGTCACTTGTCCACCAGACAATACATTTCCATTAACATCACTTAATTTTACACAAAAAGAATTGCCCCTTTCAACTGTTTCATTAACAGCACCTATATTAACTGCCATATTATAAATCCAAATTTGATTAGTATTAACAACACCATTATATTCAGTCGTTATTGTATAAATATTAGAATTTAAATTAATGCTTAAAGCCGCTATACCATCATTATCAGTAGTTTTAACATAAGAAACACCATTAATGGTAAATTTAACAGTTGCATTAGGTTTAACTTTACCTTCACTATCATAGATAACTACTTTAAATTTAGACCCATCTTTATAGTACATTGAAAGATCATCACTTTCTATGTTAGATAAAACATTAACCATATTATGATTAACAAAATCACCACAAGAAGTTATAACCTCATATTTACCAGGATTAAGATTAATATTTAATTTAGCCTCACCAGAACTATTAGTAATACGGGAATAAACAATTCCATTAATAGAAATATCTATTGTTTTGCCTCCAATAGGATTTCCAGCATTATCAACAAATTTAACAATAAATTGACTTCCATTTCTTAAAATTTTAGTTAAATCATGTGAAATAATTTGAGACAAAACTGTAACTGAACTATTAACAAATGATTTAGTCCAATTTCCACAACCTCCAAAACTTGTACTTACATAATACATTCCAGGATACAAATTAATATTTAATTTAGCCTCACCAGAACTGTTGGTTATTCTATTATAATTTACACCATTAACACAAATAACAACATCCATATCTGAAATAGGATTACCATAAATATCCTGCAAACGAACAACATATTGAGTAGCATTCTTATAATACTTATTAAAGTCATTAGCAACTAAAATAGTAGCATATGGATTAAAATCACTAACAGTATCAGCTACAATTAAAGTACTTGCATAATTACTGCCACCATACCATTCATTATCCTCAAAGTTAACTTTCAATAAATAATAACCAATATCTAACTTACATGTTAAATTAGCTATTCCTTCATCATTTGTTTTAACTTTAAATATCTGTTTAACCCCAGTACTTTGACTAATTGATGTAATAACAACAGTCTCATTAACAAGCAAACGTCCATAAATATCAGTTAATTTAACAAGATAATTATTAACCGTTCTATTAAAAATAACAACGGAATCTGCAGAAATTTGAGTGCCAACAGGATTAATAATTAAATCACCTTCACTAGAAGATGCAAAGTTTAACTTATCTCCACCATATTTCACATAAACATTGTATTTACCCGGAAGTAAATTAACAATAATCCCTGCACGTCCATTTTCATTAGTAGTAACATCAAATGTTTGTGCAATTTTACCATCAGATAAAGTAATAGATAAAGTTTCATTAAATAAAACCCTATAGTTATTATCTCTAAGTAATACTGTTAAAGTATTACCCCTACCATTAAATAAAGACTGTTCAATGATTACATTAGTTCCAATAGATAATATATTAAATAAACCAGTACTTGAAGACCCATAATGCCAATTATCACCAGAATAACTTACATTAACATTATAATTTCCACCAGATAAATTAAGGTAGAATCCTGCTTGACCTTCCCAATTAGTAAGAGCATACTTCTTATAAACAATACCATTTGAACTAGTTATAGTAAATAAAACTATTTGATTAACAACAGCATCACCTAAATTATCATAAAGATACATATATAAGAAATTACCATTACCATAAAATGTTTGATTACTTTTAACAAATACAGAAGTATAATAAGGCATTACAACCAAATTAGCACTATTCTGAACAGGTTTAAAGTAATCATCACCCTTATAACTAGCTTTAAAAGTATAATTACCCATACTACAATTAAGAATTAAACTAGCTACACCAAAACTATTAGTTATTAATGTATGATTTTGATAAACATCAGTTCCGTTTAAAATTAATAAATTAACTGTTTTATTAGATATAACATAACCATTTACACTTTTTAAAACAAATGAATATGCAGTTCCTTTACCATAAACAATAATATCTTTTAAATCAATTATAGTGTTTTTATTATAAAATATTAAACTGATTGTTTGATTATCTATACTAACTGTAGCTGAAATATCTTCACCATTAAATGAAATATTTACTTTAGCTTGATTATTGATTAATGGAATAACATTTGGATTTATTTTAACCATTGAAGAGTTAAAGATAGCTATTCTAGAAGGTAAATTTCCACTTATATTATAAATATTACTTTTATTGTCCGTTACTTTATTTAAACTAGCAATTAATGTATTATCCTGAATATCAAATGTCAATATAACCCAATTTTTAACTTCAACACTACCTGCAGCATTATAAATATTCGCATCATTTGGTCCTCTGTTAGATCCCCACCAACAATCAGAAACAACTAAATTACCACCTCTATGAAATATATCTTTACCTAAAACAGCATTATTTTTATAAAATACTGAACGAGTAATGTTTAATGTAGAATAATAAATTCCACCTGCACCCATAGCTGTTCCATCATTATAAAACACTCCACCATAGAATACTGAATTGTTTTCAAAAGTACAGTAATCTACAGTCATATTTCCACCATTTAATATTAATCCTTTTCCACTAGTATTTCCATAACCTTGAGCATGGTTATTACTATTATTCCAAAAAGAACAATTATACAAATAGACATTATCTGAATAAGAATACCATGTATTTATAATAACATCATTATTTTTAGTGAAATTTGAATTAATAACATTTTGCATATTTCTAATTATTGAAAGAGTATGGCCAGTTACAAATCTTAAAACTGGACCATTATCTTCACTTATCAATGTATTATTCATCACACCATTTGTTAAAGAATAAATAGAACCTCTATTATTTATAAATTTAGAAGCATTTACTAAAAATGATTTAGAGGCATTAACACGCATAACAGATGCTAAATTGTTTTTAAAAGTACAATTATTAATTAAAACATTTTCTGCACCTACATTAATTATAAATGATGGAGATACAACATCCAATTTATCAGCATATGTTTGGCTATCCCATACAGTTTCCCAAGCATAACCTTTACAATTAGTAAATACTGAATTTTCAATATTCACGTCAAAATGTTTAAAATAATTATCTCCAGTATAAAAGTATGATCTAATAACAATATCTTCTAAATCCGTGAATAATGAATTATTAATAAATAAATCATTACTAGTGTAAATTACACTTTGATTAGAATAATACTGATAAGATAATGCTTGATATGATTTATATTTATATTTATCTCCCCCATCAATATTTTTAATAATACAATTATCTATAATTGTTTTTCCAGAGTTATTTACAAGTGGGAAGAATTTTGATTTGTCTTCAGCTGTTAAGGTCAATTTCATTAAATTTAAATTTCCTCTTAGTGTAACTGTAAACATTGTATGAAAATTATCTCTGTATAATATAACCTCACCATTATAACTGGAAAATGTTAAAGTTTTATTAATTAAAAGTCCAGAATTATTCCAACCATAATAACTTCCTTTTGCAATCAAAATAGTGTCACCATTTAAAGCTACATTAACTGCTTTAACTAATGACTTATATGGATTATTAATAGATCCATCTCCTTTTTCATCAGAACCTGAATTTGAAACATATATTTTCCCATTATTAACACCAGATCCCACTGTTAAAGTAGCAAAATAATCATCAATCATTGCAAATAATAATGTGTCTTTAGAATTACCATAATAAGTAGTTGAAAATACATTATTTACTAAAAATCCACCATTTTCTTTAAATTTACCATTATCTGCTTCAAGTTGAATATAAACATGAGGTAAATTAACACTAGAAGGCAAACTATATGTAGATTTTCCATTACATGTTTTAAAACTAACTAAAACATCAGTAACGGTTTTAGATGGAATTATGGAACTTCCAGTATTTTTATCAGTAAAAGTCATTATTAACCATCTATTAGCTTGTTTAGGAATGTTTTCATTAGAACACCATAAATTATCATCAACATTGATTTTTGAGTTAATAAAATCATAAGTATTGATAAATGAATAGCTAATATCAACAATAGAGTTTGTTGTATTAATTAAAGTCAAATAAGATTCTTTAATATGTATACCACTATCTTTAACAAAGATACCTGAATTTTCCATAAAGTATGAAGATGAAATATCTATTAAACTTTCAGCATCCTGATATTTACTTGATGAAATATTATTATTAACAAATCTTGAATTTGAAATAAACATGTCATAACTGTTTAAAATAGCCTCACCTTCAGCAGCAGTGTTGGATTCAAATAATGAATTAACAATATTTGCAAAACCAAAGTTGGTTATAGCTCCACCATAATATTTTGCAGTATTATTCTTAAATTCAGAATTAGTAACAGTTAAATTTCCATAATTTAATATAATACCTGCTCTTAAACCAGTTGCATTATCAAAGAAACTATTTTCCACAGTAAGATTACCATAATTTATAATAGCTCCATATGTTTTAACATTTAAATAATTTGTATTAGCAAAGCTAATGTTTTTTAAAGTTAAACAACCTTTATCTCCAATGTAAAATATATAATCTTTATAATCACCATTAATAATAGCCAGTCCATCACAAGAAGTAATAGTTAATGTTTTATTAATGATTATCCCATTATTTTCTACACCAGAATAATTTCCACCTTTAAGATAAATTGTAGAATCATTATTTGCTAAATCAACAGCATTTTTAATATTACTTATAGGATTATCAATAGTCCCATTTCCATTAGCAACTATATTTGAATCAACATATACTGAATTATCTACTTGAGAATCACTTATAACTGTAACATTTACATCTTCAGCAGATATAGCTCCTAATGAAACCATAAATAATACAAATAAAGACAAAATTAAAATTGGTTTAAAATTGCTCATTTATTCATCCTCCTCTTTAGAATTACGTTTATATCCAAATATAATTAATAATATAATGACTATTAAAAATATAATTCCATAAATTATATTATATCCAGACAATGCTTTTTTAACATCTTTATTAAGTTCATAAATTGCATTATTTGATGAAGCTGAAGATGGAGATCCTGCTTCACTCCCACCAGCTCCAGAACTTGAAGATGAACCTAAATCACCTAATGTGCCTTGGTTAGAATAGGCTGTTCCATTAAATCCACTACCAGAACCAAATCTTCCACCATGACTTCCGGAACTTCCACCAGCATTAGTTCCACTTCCAGAACCCATACCATTACCAGATCCAGAACCAAAACCACTTCCAGTTCCTGTTCCAATACCCGTTCCAAATCCATTTTGTCCAGGTCTCCCTGGGTTTAATAATCCTCCAGTACTTGGACCTACAATTGGATTATTATTTGATTGACCAGGTCTTGTATTGCTTCCAGGTTTATTAGGATTAGGATTAGGATTCGGATTAAGTACATCCCATGAAATTTTATCTTTAATCCATTCCCTGTAATATTGTGCATTTAACCAAACATCTTCTCCAGGGCCACTATTACTACCCCACCAATTACCATTTAAATCAATATTGTTAACTGGTTTTGTAGGATAATTTATTTCAACTGAAAGAGTATGTTTACCATCTCCTCCAAAGTTATCATAAATATTAGAATTTTTAACATTCATGTTTAAATTTCTAACATAAAATGCTCCACCACTATCAAATCCTTTATTATTATAAATTGTTGAATTATAAATATTTAGAGAACCTACAACATGATTTCCAATACGTTGACCATAATAAGATATAGCACCACCTTTTCCAGCATTATTATCAGTAATATTACATAAATCCATAGTTATATCAGAAGACCAAAATTGTATTGCACCACCACCAAAACTTGCAGAGTTTTTAAAGAATGTGGAATTATAAATTTTACCTTCAGATTCACTTATGCATAAAGCTCCACCACTATTTTCTCCAATTTCATTTGATGTAAATGATGAATTAGCAATGTCTAAATTTGCATTAACAATATACATAGCTCCTCCACCACCTGCAAAACAGGTATTTTTATCAAATGTTGAATTGATTACTTTAAGATCGTGTTTTTGAGTAGATGCACTTAAAATAGCTCCACCATAATTAAATGCTCTATTAGATTTGAAATTTGAATTAATAATATATAAATTTCCACGATTGTAAATAGCTCCTCCAGATCCTAAACGAACACCAAAATCATCTTCTTCAATAAGATATTCAGCATCAACTTTATTATTTACAAAATTACAATCTTCAATACTAAGAGTAGCTTTTTCTAAATTATAAATAGCCCCTCCAGAGCCTTTAATATAACAACTATTATTAGTAAAATTTGATGATTTAATATCTAATTTATTATAATTAGTGATAGCTCCACCATTTTTAGCTTTATTTGATGAAAATGTAGAGTTTCTTATAATTAACTCACCATAATTAACAATAGCTCCACCATAAGTTAAAGCTGTGGAATTGATTACTGAAACATTTTCTAAGTATAGTTTTCCTAAATTGTAAAATGTTGAACCTGTAGTTGCATTTGCATTCATAAATTTAATATTAAAAACTTTTAATGAACCGGATTTAGTAATATTAAATAAACTACCTTTACAATCAACTATAACCTTACCTAATCCTTTAAGAGTAAGTGTTTTTGAAATTGTAATATAATCTTCAGTATAATTACCTCCCAGTACATAAACTATTCCTTTATTAATTACCTTATTTAGTGCATGTTTTATTGTTTTAAATGGATTATTAATAGACCCATTACCTAATTCATCACTACCTTCAGGTGATACATAAACATAATAAAGTTCATTATTAGTTAAAGTAGCTGATGGAGCATATATTGCATTATCAGCGTATCTGTTCCAATTATCACTAATTAAATAATTATCAACAATAGAAATTTTGCTAGAATTAACCTCTACATAAATTGCATAATCATTTCCAGGAGCATAATTAGAAATAATACTATTTTCCAAAATCAATGCATTAGAAGAACTATTTGATAAATAAATACCAGTTTGACTTACATTAGATATAAATAAATCATTATTTCCAGTTCCATTTATTGTAAAATCATTATATCTTAATACATCCCCTGATGTTTTATATCCTACATAACCATAAGAACCATTAGCTATAGCTATTAATGTATTATTATCAACTAATGTGTTTTTAGCTTCAATTGAATTAATTAAACAAACAATAGATCCATTTCCTTCAATAATATTGTGGATAATTTTTGTGTTTGTAGTCCAAATAGTACTCATGAATACTTTGAAATCTTGTGAATAAATATTATAAACACCATAAGCATGATCACGTGCATCTATTCTAATATTATTGTTTCTAATAATTGTATTATCAGCCATTGCATTATAAATAGCAATTACATCATTATTTGAATTGATTACAATATCATTATTTGAAATTACATTATTTTTTGGACTTAAACCATAATATTCATCATAATAATTATAAATAGTAATTCCAGTTAGGGTACCATTACCCCTTATTTTAACAGTATTGTTGTTAATTAAATTATTAAAACTTTCTCCAGTAATAATGATAGCTGAAACATCTTTAGAAGACACTAAATTAATATTATTATTTTCAATAGTAATATTTAATGCAAAATATAAATTAAATGCAACATTTTCAACTAAATCAAAGTTTAAATTTTTAATAGTTGAATTACTTGATTTTGAATTGAAATTTAAAGTTGCATCAATTAATGAATTCTTATAATAAGAAGTTAAAATAACCACCTGATTAAAAGTCAAAGTATAATGTTTTGATTTTAAATTATCAAACATCAACACATCTTTTTGAGTTATTAACTTATTACTAAACATACCATTTGAATCAAAGTAAGTTTCAACATTATCATCATAGATTACATATTTATTTTCTTTTAATGTGATATTTCCACTGATCAAACCTAAAGCATTGGAATAAATTACACAATTAGTTATTTCAATATTATTTAAATCATCATTTGCAAAAATCACCTCTGTTTTACTTAATCCTATTAAGTTAATAAAACTAGATTCTATAACAACATTAGATGTATTTGAGAAATTTAATGATTTTACTAAATCACCAATTGCACTAATATTATTTTTATCCAAAACAATATCTTTAGAACTAGAAATTGCTAATGGTGAAATAACATTAGAAATAGACCTAGCTATAATATTATTGCCTAAAATATTCAAATTATTAGACCCATTAATTAAAACACAATCAAAAACACCATTTCCTTGAAGATGGATTGTATTATTAACTAAATTAGATGAATTTAATAAATTTATAATAATTCCCTGAGCTATTTTATTAGCTTCTAAAATCACACTATTTTTTACAAATGTAAGATTATCAGAATTATTAAGTAAAATACCTTGAATTAATGTATTTTCACCAGTAATATATACATCATTATCAATAAGTTCAGTATTATTTGATAAATTTAAAGAAATTCCAAAAATATCTTTCATTTGAGAAACAGACATTATATTATTGTCTTCTAAAGTTATATCACTTACATTATTTATGATAATCGCATTTTTATCTGTGTTTTTAAAATTCAATGATTTAATTAATGTTCCATTTGATCCAGTTACTAAAGAAATAGTAACATTGGTTAATATATTAACTAAACCTCCATTTAATAAAGTCATTTTTTGATTAATCAACATGTCCTTATTAGAAAGTTTTGTAATTACCAAAACAATAGAATTAATATCTTCAAATTTAAAACATCCTTTTTCATCAAAATAGACATTAAAATTATCATCACTGATAACTATACCACTATAATTTAAAAGAACACCATTAACAACATTGTCTTTAATATTATTTGAAAATGGATCAGTAATATTCTCAACAATACCTACAGCTGCATTTGTAGTAATATTATTATTTATAATAGTTGTATTATACACAGTCCCTACCAGATAAACTCCGTAAGAAGCTGAATTGATTATATTGTTTGTAATATTATTATGATTTATTTTACCTTGATCAATTTTAGCATAATAAGAAACACCTAGTACACCACGAGTATAATAATATAAATCAGATACTGCATCAATATAAACTCCATATAAATTAGAAGATATCCTATTTCCACTAATAACATTATTAGAAGACAATATATAAATTCCAGAGTCAACAGCAGTTCTTATAGTATTATTTATTATAGATACATTATTTTCAGCAACTCTAATTCCTTCACCAAAATTACTCACTTTAATATTATTATTTAAAATTAAAACATTTTCACTTTCAACATTAACTGCATAATATCCATCAACTAAACTAATAGTATTAGATATTAAAGATGCATTTTTTCCAAATACCCAAATTCCAATTGAAGAATTTTCGATTATATTATTTTTAACAGTTATATTGCTACTTAAAATAGCTATAGCCATAGATGTATCTGAAAATGAATTATTCTCAATAGTTAAATTAGCACTACTTACGGATAAAGCTAAATTAGACACACCAATAAATTTATTTCCATTTATTGTAGAATTAACACCTAAACCACTAACACCGTCACGAACATTAAAAATAGTGTTGTTTACAATATTTACATTACAATTACTTAAAAGAGACATTCCAATAACCCAAGGAGAGTTCCTATTTAAAGAACACATGTAATTATTGATAAATGAATTATTAAAACACTTACCAGAACCACTATAACCTGCATGACCCCACGGATTATAATAAATTACATTAGCTGCAGTTGATTGGAAATAATTATCATAAAATAGATTATTATCACATTCACTCATAGGCACACAAGTACTTAATGTACTTACAAATTTATTTTTATATATCTTATTATTAGATGATGAACCCATAGGAAGTGCAAATACTCCCCTACTATCTGCTAATTGAACAGAATTATTATATACATAATTATTATTTGTATAAAATAAACCAATACCACTTAAATCAATACTAGGTATACCATCTACAACATAATTTACTTTATCATTAATAATAGTTAACCCATGAATACTAGAACCATCACTACCTTTAACTAATTTAATATAACCATTTTTAATAATATCACCATTATGCATAGTAGTGATTTCTAGTTGTTTATTGATAACAAATGTTTTATCTGTAACATTACCAATATGTATTCTATCTCCATCATTGATATTAGACTCGGGATTCATCTCACCTGAATAAACATCAAAATAATCACCATAATTATCATCAGTAATAGTAATTACATTACCAGTATAAACATTATCACATACAATAACATCATCACTTGGTAACGTAAATATAGTATTATTACTATTTTCAGCATATAATGGTGTGAATACTATAATAGCTATAATTGCATATATTACTAATAATATACATTTATTAAACCTCATAAGTAACCTCCACTAACTGTTATAATATTATTCATAGTTTTAGCTTCATATGCATTAGATAATAAACCAGAAGTTATCATATAATGACCCGGATTAAGATTAATCTTAATAGATGCAACACCTAAATCATCAGTTTCACGATAATACATTACTCCATTAACAAGCATTCCCACTTTTTGTCCGATGATTGGATTTGACAAAGCATCAGAAAATTTAACTTTATAAAATGTACCTTGTTGAATATTAACACTAGATGAAACTATAGTAACAGGCATAGCTGCAATTGAAATGGTATTATAAACAGTTTTTCCATCATAACTTGCTGAAATACCATAAACACCAGGATTAAGATTAATATTTAAATAAGCAACACCATTAGAGTCAGTTACCTTATTATAAGTAACACCATTAATAGTAATTGCAACATTTTTATTAGGCATTATATTTCCATCAAGATCACATAATTTAACAGAATATTTTGTTCCATCTTTATAAAACATTGAAATATCACTAGTTTCAATTGTTGATAAAACATTAACAGAACTTGAAACAACTTCCTGACCATCAGTTACAGCAAAAATATAATTATTCGGATTTAATCTAACATTAAGTCTAGCTTCACCACTACCATTAGTAATACGATTATATTGAACACCATTTGCAATAATAGCTAATGAAGCATTTGTTTTTGGAGTTCCATCATCATTTACCAATTTAACAATAAATTTATTATTATCTACAAATTTTGTAATTATCTTGGATAAAACAACTATTTTATTGGTATTTAATGATTTAACATAATTATCATCATCTTCAAATAAAACAGTTATATTATAAACACCTGGGAAAAGGTTTATAGACAATCTGGCTTCTCCTTTATCATTAGTTATTTTATTATAAGTAACACCATTAATTGTGATTTTAACTATTTTACCAACTAGAACATTACCTAAAACATCTTTAAGGACAACATCAAACTGGGATCCGTTTTTATAATATTTAGTTAAATCTTTAGAAATAATAACTGTTTCAAGAGGAATTGAAGATATTCTTAATATAGCTGAATTTGAAGAATTTGCATATTTATTATTTCCTTTATAAATAACTGAAATATTATAAAATGATTTACTTTCATCAACTGTGATAGATTTACTGATAGTTAATCCAGTAACATTATTTGAACTTATTAATTTATTATTTAAATAAATTTCAACAATACCGAAATCAACTGCCAATCCTGTTTTATTATCCTTAATATTTACATTAATTTCAACTATGTCCCATATTTTAGCTGTTTTTTGAGATAAATCTATATTAGTATCTACTTTATGTTGATTATAAAGAGTTATATTTAATTTAGTATTATCTGTAAAGCTAACTACTACATTTCTATCATCATTAGCCGTATTAATAAATTCAAAGATATCATTAATCAATGTACCGGAATCTAAAGAATTACTTCCTTTGGAAGTTATTAAAGTAAATCTAACCGGTTTTATTGGAACATATCTAACATCATAATCTTTATAATCACTTCCATCAAATAATTTATAAGAAATAACTACTTTATAGCTATCATTAAATAAGTTTTCTGCAGATAAATGTTTAACAATCCAATAATTTAATTTAACATTTGCAGTTGTATCAATCATATTTTTAGGAGTTTCATCAATCCAATAATTATAATTAAAATCTAAATTTCCCTTTTGATTATCATTATTAACAATGATTACTTTATTATTATAAAAACTTGAATTTCCAACAGTTATGGTATTTCCTCTAAATTCCACATTTCCTCCATCAAATAGACATCCGTTAAAATTACTTTTATAATCATTAATTGAACTGAAAGTTAAAGAGTTTATATTTATAAAAGAGGAATTATAAACATTCCATATCATTCCATTAACAGACCCGCTTAACCAGTTACTATTTTTAAATACAGAATTATCTATTTTCACAAAGGATTTATCATAAGCAACTGCAAAATTGCAATCATTATCTGCATAATTAACATAACTCATAGTAACATTTGTATTACTTGCTCCTAAAAACTTACATCTGGAATCAAAGCTTTTTAAATTTTTAAATGTTGAATTAAAAAACTCCAAATAAACATTTTCTGTATTAACTGCTGTAGAATAAAAAATATCTGTTGAAGAATAATTATTTACAATACAATTATAAAATCTTGCATTAGCATCATAATTAAATAAAACACCACCATAGAATCCCAAGTGTTTTGAATCTACAAATGATGAATTAATAACCTTTAAATTAGCCAAATCATAATTGGATATTGAAGAACCTGCAATATTTTTAAAAATACAATTATCAATAGTTAAATCTGCATAATTAGAAATAACCCCAATATTATTTTCTTTTTTATATCCTGTGCTTTTAGCTTTAAAATTAATTAAATTTAAATTAGATAAAACATATTTAAATCCGGAAATTGATCTTTCATTAGCTGCAAACCAATTAGAACCACTTCCATCAATTATGACTTTAGAACCAATAGCTGCAATTTGAATATTCATACTACTTGGCAAACTGATATTAGTATTGCCTGCTCCACTATAAATTCCATCTAACAAGTACACTTTCAAGTTATATACATTACCCGCTGATTTAGCAATTGCATTAGCTATTGTAGCATAAGGATTATTAAAAGACCCGTTACCATTTTCATCATTACCATTAACAGAAACATACACTACAACTTCATTAGAGTACTTTCCATCATAATCAGCAGGATAAATATTGCTTTCCAAAACACCATTAACACTTGAGTTAATTCTCAAAATATTGGAAATACTATTTAAGTATTTAGGTTCAGAATAATAAGATCCACCTACTCCATTATTTCCTGTAACACTAGAATTAATAAAAGAATCATTAAATAAGTTACAGTTTATCATATAAATAGATCCGCCTTTGGCATATTCCCAGTTTGTTCTGAAGTTTGTTGAAACAACATAATTATTAATAAAATTACTGTTTTTCACAGAAGGAACATTATTTAAATAAGTACCTACATAAATAGCTCCTCCAGAAATTGCATTTAAACAGTTACCTTTTGCAAAATTACCTACAAATCTGCAGGAATCAACTAATAAATCACTTTTTAATGAATAAACAGCTCCACCATTAGCATTCCCATATTCATCATTACAGGTAACTGAATTATTAATAAATACTGAGTTATAAATTTTACAATCCCCATTTTCTATAGAAGATATAGCTCCCCCAGTATTGAATGCAAAATTATTCCTGAAAATACAGTTATCAACTAATAATGTACCGGAATTGCATATTGCACCACCTTCAACACTTTTACAATCAACAATAGATAAATCTCTTAAAGTAACTACAGAATCAGCATATATATTAAATGCATAATATGCACTACTTCCTTTAATTATAGTTTTATCAGCTCCTGCACCAACAATAGTTATTGAACCACCTTGGCTTAAATGAGCTTTATTGATTGATATCATCACATTTCCATTTCCTTCAAATGTACCTTCCCCTAAATGAATAACAACATTATCACGAGGATTAGATACTTCTACTGCTTTATTTATTGAATTAAATGGGCTATTAAGTTGACCGGAGTTACTATCATCTCCTCCTAAATCAACATAAAATTCATTTCCATCATAATCCTGAGCAACTATGCTGGAATTAGTATTTTCATCAGTTGCAGAAACTACAGACAAACATAGTAAAAACAATAAAATAAAAAATACTGTTAAGAATTTTTTCCTCATAAAACACCTCATAATTTTATATAATAATAAAATAACTTTATTATGAAGTCAATTATGTTTTTATTAATAAATAAAGTTAATTGAAATATATTTAAAAAAGCATTAAGAAAATAAAAAAAATATATAATAAACTATTATTACAAGGTGTAGAAAAACATGAAAGGAAGCTACTGTCTAATAATCAACATTAAAAAAGATACTGAAATTAAAATCGGCAAAAAATTAGGATTTATCAACTTTAAAAAAGGATGTTATGTTTATGTCGGTTCAGCTATGAACTGCCTTGAATCCAGAGTTAAAAGACACCTGTCAGACAATAAGAAAAAGCACTGGCATATTGATTACCTTTTATTAAATAAAAACAGCGAAATTGAAAAGGTTTATACAAAAGAGTCTGATGAAAAACTGGAATGTGAAATAGCTAAAAAAATAATTGAAAATGAGGAATCAATAGCTGATTTCGGCTGCAGTGACTGCAAATGCCACTCCCATTTAATTTATTTTAAAAACTCAAAATTGGCTAATTTAAAAGTTTCATCCGTTCTCAATAGCTTTGATTAATTTATGTGCCTCTCTTTCAACTTTTTTACGGTTAAATGCTTTAGCTATTCTTTTTATCGCATCTAAATTTTTAACATAACTGTCTAACCATGAAAATATGTCTCCAGGATAGACCTGTATCTGATATTTCCTGAACAGTTTATTTGAAATATCTATCGGATCTTTACCTTTAAGCCTTTCATTTATTATTACTTCAGATATTCCCTTTTGCAGACAGTCACAAAACGGTCTGTCTTCACATTTGCATTTTAAGAAATCTGATTGAATATTAATTAAAGCATCCTGAAATTTTTTGTCCAGTTTACTTATTGCTTCACCTGATGAAATAATATCCAGTGTTGATTCTGCAAACAGTCTTGTTGAAAATTTAATTTTTAAAGCGTTTGCTATCTGATTATGTACAACTGAAGACAGATATGCATTTTCAAACATTTCCAGCTGCAGTCCAATAGCCAATATTTTTACCCTTAATTTGTTGAATTTGTCTTTTTTCTTATAGTACGGAGACTTTCTTAAATAGACCTTTAGATATCCCCTATCATCAATTGATTTTTTAATATAATCCGCATCCTCCAGAGATAAAAAGGATACTGATACTGCACGGCCATATTTTGTTATGTTTAATTTATTTCCTACAATATCTATTAATCCCAAATCTTCCATTTCATTAATAGCTGTTCTAATGTCTACCGGAATATTTATATTTTTATAGAATTTATTTAACTCATCTGTTGTTTTTATTGATCTTGAAGAAATATCTGCCAATATCTGTTCATATGAGCTTTCTTCATCATATTCTATAAATACATCTTCGCTGTCACTTTCAAGTAAATCCAGTGCCTTTGCCTCTTCACTTTCGCCGTCAAAGTCATGGCCTACTTCAGGCAGCAAATATACTATTCCCCTGTCATGATAGCTTGGTCTTCCTGCACGTCCAAGCATTTGTGAAAATTCATTTGGACTGATCCACTTATTTCCCATTACCAATGAGTCAAATATTACCTGTGACGCTGGAAAATCAACACCTGCAGCAAGTGCAGCTGTAGTTACAACAACAGATATTTTTCCCCTGTCAAAGTCCTTTTCTATTTTTTCTTTTTTATAATAGGACAGACCTGCATGATATGCTGCGGCATTGACCTTTTTATTTTGGAGGAAATTAGCTATCTTATGAGTTTTTCGTCTTGAATTGGTGAAAATTATAGTCTGTCCTCTGTAACCTTTTTTAGACTTTGTATTAAATTCCTTTTTAGCTAATTTTTGCATTATATGGTGTTTTGAAGATTCTGATCTGATATAAACCAAATGACGTTCCAATGGAACCGGCCTTTGAGAATATTCCACCAATTTCATATTAAACTCACCGGCTAAAAATTCAGGATTTTTAACAGTAGCTGAAAGACCAATAATCTGTGAATGAGGATATAAATGCTTGATACGTTTTATTAATCCATTAAGTCTTGTTCCTCTGTCTTCATCATCAATCATGTGGATTTCATCAATTAAAACCACTCCTAAATTAGACAATAAAGCTGAGTTCCCGTTTCTTAAAAGATAATCCAAGCCTTCATAGGTTCCAACAATTATATCTGCATCTTTAACATCACTGTCAGGCAGTTTCAATTCACCTTTAGCTTTAACCCTATTTCTACCTACTTTAATAGCTACCTTTAAGCCTAACTTTTTATATTTTCTTTTAAAATCACGGTATTTCTGATTAGCCAGTGCTACCAGAGGTGTCAGGAATATAAATTTTTGACCTTTCATTGCTTTGGTTACTCCTGCAAGCTCTCCAACCAAAGTTTTTCCACTTCCTGTTGCACTTACAACAAGCAAATCCTGATTTTTTAAAAGGCCTTCCTTAATTGCCAAATATTGGACAGGCAATAATTTTTTATTTCCATTTTTAATTAAAATATCCCTGAACTTATGAGGTATTTTAAGTCTTTTCATTGATACATCAGGTATTTTATACTTGGATTTTGTATCTACTCTGTCAAATAATGTTAAATTTCTGTTAGAAAGTGGATCAAATTTAGGTGAGAGAACAGACAATGTTTTTTCCAAATTACCTGTTTTATCTAAAATGTCTTTAAGGTTTCTGAATATTTTTTTATCAAATCCCTGAAGTTTAATTTCCCTTTTAATTGTTTCATATGCACACTGCTCACATATCAACTGATTATTGTGTTTATATGAAAATTCAGAGTTTACAATTGTAATATTTCCTTCAAATGCACAAAAATCACAAACTCTGGTGTGCCTTACCTTAATATTCAGTGATTTAAGATAATCCTCAACTTCATCATCCCTAGTTGCTAAAAAAACAGCCTGACTCCTTAAAAGTTTAATTACTTCCTGAGGCGGAACTAATTTTTCTGATAAATTAGATGAATCCGAGTAATTGTAATCCGCTACAAATCTGGAAATAGCTATTGAATCATCATATTTTTTAAATTTAACAGTTCCAACATACTCAGGTTCTCTTTTATTATTCAATGCTCCTTTTGGAGAACCTATTGGATATAATTTCCACTGTTTTTTTATTTTTTTAAGAATTATCATTATATAATATTATATCGTTAAGGTTTATAATATTTTAAAAAAAAAGAGGAAAAATCATTCGATATAATCGAATTTAGTTTCCATAACAACAATTATAACAAATCCAATAATAGCCAGGATAATACAAGGCAATAATGCAGCAAATGTAAGCGGAGTTGTATTTACAATATGTACAACAGGAAGTTTTAATGTACCAATCATCACACCAATAAGAAATGCCATTGTAATGCCTTCATGATGTTCAAGCAAATAATTTAAGACTTTGGAAAATCCTAAAATACCAATAAAGGCACCTGCACAAAATACAACAATTTCACTTAAACTCATAGTCTTTAAAGCATTTAACATATACTCATACTGACCTAACAATAAAAGTAAAAATGATCCTGAAATACCCGGCAAAATCATTGCACAGATAGCTATCAAACCTGAAATAAACAGTATCGGCAAAGTATGATTCATAGCTATCGGATTTAAACTTACAAAAATATATGCTAAAACAGCCCCAATAACAGTAAAAATTACATGTTTGAGAGTAAGTTCATCCATTTGCCTGTATAACACATATGACGAAGCAATAATTAATCCTAAAAAGAATGAATAGGTTAAAGCAGTGTATACATCCATACAATATGAAATAACATTAGCTAATGTTAACATTGCAAGTCCAATACCACATAATAACGGTATGAAAAATTTAAAGTCAATTTCATAGAATAGTCTTTCTTTAAAACCCTTTAAATCTCCTTTAAGTAATGGTTTTATGAAAGTAAAATTAATTGTACTTATTGAATGTACCAAACGTTCGTAAATACCTGTGATTAATGCAATTGTTCCTCCAGAAACTCCAGGAACAATATCTGCAGAACCCATAAGTATTCCGCGAATAAAAATTGAGAAAAAATCTACAAATTTCAAAATATTTCACCTTAAATATTAGTTACTTCTAAAAAAGTGAACTTAAAGTTAATATGTCATAACTTTATTAAATACTTTGTTGAAAAAGAGAAAATTTACTTGCTCATTTTCTCTTTAACAAGCTGTTTGGCATAAGGTGTGATATTTTCACTAAGGATTTTTTGTAAAAATTCACCAGTGTATGTTCCAGATTTGGCTATTTCTTCTGGAGTTCCGGTAGCTATTACTTTTCCACCACCATCTCCACCTTCAGGACCCAAATCAATAATATAATCAGCTGTTTTAATAACATCCAAATTATGTTCAATAACAACAACTGAATTGCCCGCATCAGTCAATCTGGCAAGAACTGACAACAATCTCTTAATATCTGCAAAATGAAGACCAGTTGTAGGTTCATCCAAAATATATAATGTGTTACCTGTATTTGACCTTGAAAGCTCTTTAGCTAATTTAATCCTTTGAGCTTCACCACCTGATAAAGTAGTAGCCGGCTGACCTATTTTCATATAGCCCAAACCTACATCAAGCAAGGTTTTAAGTTTTTTATGTATTTTCGGAATATGTTCAAAAAAGTCCAATGCTTCTTCAACAGTCATTTCCAAAACTTCATAAATATTTTTACCTTTGTAACGAATGTCTAAAGTCTCTTCATTGTATCTTTTGCCGCCACACACTTCACATGGAACAAATACATCAGCTAAAAAGTGCATTTCAATTTGCACAATACCGTCACCTGAACATGCTTCACATCTTCCTCCCTTTACATTAAAACTAAATCTGCCAGGTTTATATCCCCTAGCTTTAGCTTCTGGAGTTTCTGCAAATAAATCACGAATATCCGTGAAAACTCCAGTATAAGTTGCAGGATTTGATCTTGGAGTACGTCCTATCGGTTTTTGGTCAATAGCTATGATTTTATCAATGTTGCTTACACCTTCAATTTTATCATAATCTCCTGCAAAGGTAAATTTATTGTTTAATTTTCCGCTTAACCCTTTGTATAAAATTTCATTAATCAGACTGCTTTTACCAGACCCGCTTACTCCTGTAACACATGTGAACTTGCCTAAAGGTATTTCAACATCAATATTTTTAAGATTGTTTTGTCTGGCTCCCCTAATTATAAGTGATTCATCATTTCCTGATCTGCGTGTTTGTGGAATTGGTATTGTTTCACGTCTTGAAATATACTGACCGGTAACAGATTCATGTGACTCCATAATCTCTTCAGGAGTTCCGCAGGCAACTACTTTTCCACCGTGTTCTCCTGCTCCAGGACCTATATCTACAACATAATCTGCAGACAATATTGTTTCTTCATCGTGTTCTACAACAATTAAAGTATTTCCCAAGTTTTTAAGTCTCTTTAGTGTTTCAATAAGTTTTACATTATCTCTTTGATGAAGACCAATACTTGGTTCATCTAAAATATATAGAACACCAACTAATCCGGAGCCTATTTGAGTAGCTAATCTGATTCTTTGAGCTTCACCACCAGACAGTGTACCTGATGAACGTGCCATTGATAAATAGTCAAGCCCAACATCGACAAGGAATTTAAGTCTTTGTCTGATTTCTTTTAAAACCTCTTTAGCTATGAACTGTTCTCTGTCAGTAAGTTCCAAATTCAAGAAGAACTGATATGAATCCTTAATTGACATTTCCACTACGTCAGCTATTGATTTTCCACCAACAGTTACAGCCAGTACCTCAGGACGAAGTCTTTTTCCATGACATACATGACATTTTCTGTCACTCATGAATTTGGAAATGTATTTCCTGCTGTAATTTGATTTGGTTTCAATGTATAAACGTTCCATTCTCGGAATAACACCTTCAAACTGACGATTAACTTGATAAGATTTATTTCTACGTTTAAATGAAAATGGTATTTTATCGTCACAGCCATATAATATTATATCCTGCTGTTCATTGGTTAATTCATTAAACGGAGTGTCCATGCTGAAGTTAAAATGTTTAGATACTGCTTCCAGCATCTGATGATAATAATTTTCTTTTTTATTTGATTTTGCCCAAGGAGTAACTGCCCCTTCATTTAATGTAAGATTTTTATTTGGAATAATTAAATCAGGATCGATTTCCATTTTAACTCCAATACCATTACATTCAGGACATGCTCCCTGAGGTGCATTAAATGAAAACATCCTTGGAGTGAGTTCTTCAAAGTTTATTCCACAGTCTACACAGGCAAAGTGTTCTGAATATTTTTTCTCATAATCTCTGCCATCATCTGAAAATAGTACATTTATCAGTCCGTCTGCAAACTCTGAAGCTGTTTCTAGAGAATCAACCAGTCTTCTTTTAAAGTCAACATCCTTTCTTATTTTTAGTCTGTCTACAACTACTTCAATGCTGTGTCTGTAAGTTTTCGGAAGGTCAATATCTTCTTCAAGGTCTCTAACTTCACCGTCCACTCTTGCCCTTACAAATCCTTTGTTTCTCAAATCATCCAAAACATCCTTGTGCTGGCCTTTTTTATCCCTAACAACCGGAGCTAAAATATGTATTTTTTTACCTTCCCCTTCTTCTATTATACTGTCTCCAATTTGGCCCAATGTTTGGTGAGATATTTCCTTTCCACATTTTGGACAGTGGGGTGTCCCTATTCTTGCAAATAATAATCTAAGATAATCATAAATTTCAGTAATAGTTCCTACTGTAGATCTTGGGTTTTCTTTTGTGGTTTTTTGGTCTATTGAAATAGCAGGAGACAAACCTTCAATATATTCCATTTCAGGCTTTTTCATTTGCCCTAAAAATTGTCTTGCATAAGCTGAGAGAGATTCAACATATCTACGCTGTCCTTCAGCATAAATTGTATCAAAAGCAAGTGAAGACTTACCAGACCCGCTTAATCCTGTTATTACAATAAATTCATCACGAGGAATAGCTAAATCTATATTTTGCAAATTATGTTCTTTAGCTCCTTTAATGATAATCTGTTTTTTAGAGTCTTTTGTCATAGTACCCTCCTTAATAATAATTATCCAATGCCCCAATATAATATATTAATCTAAGAGCATTTGAAAAATAAAACATTCGTAATGTATCAAACAAATATTAGACATCTACATATATAAATATATCTAATCATTTTTCCACTTAATATTTTGGAACTGTATCCACACCACCATTATAAAAACTATTGAAATATTGATTTAAAAGTGTTAAATTTACTCAAAATATTTTATTTAAGTTATTTACAACTTAACAACTTATATAGTGGCCAATAGAAAGTATTAGTGTATTTTATCAAATCGATTTATAGAATACTAAACAATTAAGGAGAGAAAAAATGATTTATCAAAAACAGGATAAATTAATAAAAGGATTAGCAAAATATTATGGTCAAGACCTCTTTGATTATTTAGAAGCATTAGAAAAAGAAACAGATGAAATACATGAACCATTGCCTTGTACAAAAATTAAAAAGGTATATTCTACAGAATTAATAACACCTAATTTTAAGGGTTTATTAATGGATTTTGTATATGAAATGGTTGATGATTCATATATCCATTATGAACATTACAGCGGTAACTTAACTCATGGTAATCTTACCCATACTGGACGTTACGACATGGAATTACATGAAGAAACTGGAAAACCCATAAATACTATCATAATATCTACAGGCAATCCAAACAAATCAGAAACAGAATGCTGGATTGGAAAAGTAAATAAATATACACCAATAAGAATAATTTTTCTAAAAAAATATCCTTGAGACCAAAGATTAAAAAATGTTAAAATCAAAATAGAAAATAACAAAAAACTAACAGCTTTTGACATATTAGATTTAATTTTCATACCATTTTTAAACACAACCAAAAATTCTGAAGAAATAGTTAAAGAAATCTGTGGTTATGTTAGCAAAATTACCAAAATAACAACCAAACAAACTAAAATATTAACATGGGGACTTTGGCTAACAACAGAAATATTCATAAAAAACCCAGAAACATTAGAAAAGGTGAGAACAATGAGTACCCTAAAATGACAAAGCATAAACGAAAAACTACACAACAGAGAAATAGAACTTAGACAAGAAGGAAAACAAAAAGGAAAACAAGAAGAAAAAACAAATATGAAAAACACAATAAAAACTCTTGAAAACGAAGGAAAAACCTCCGACGAAATATTAAAAACACTAAAAACAACTTTCTAAAAAAATAAGTTCTAGCTGTCCATTAAATAAAATGCAAAAATTAAAATTAATGGACAGTTCCCATTTTTAAATTATTCTATGAAGAATCTTTTTTTAATCCTTTTAAAGTAGCTATCTGATCTCTTAAACTGGCTGCTCTTTCAAAATCAAGTTTAGCTGCTGCTTCTTTCATGTCATTTTCCAAATCACTGATAAGTAAACGTAATTCATCTTTAGGTATTTTACTAATATCCGTTCCTTCAATATCCAAATCCTCAGCTACTTTTTTATCCTTAAGTGCCCTTTTAGTAGTTTTAGGAACAATACCATGTTTTTCATTATACTTGATTTGGATTTTTCTTCTTTTACTTGTAATAGCTGTTGCATTTTTAACGGAATCAGTCATTTCATCAACATACATGATTACCTGACCGTTGATATTTCTTGCAGCCCTTCCAATAGTCTGAATTAAAGAAGTTTCATTTCTTAAAAATCCTTCCTTATCTGCATCTAAAATAGCTACTAAAGAAACTTCCGGCAAATCAAGACCTTCCCTAAGTAAATTTACACCGACCAGCACATCAAATGTTCCCCGTCTTAAATCATCTACGATGTCAATTCTCTCTAAAGTATCTATTTCAGAGTGCATATATCTGACTTTAACACCTATTTTTGCATAATAATCAGTTAAATCTTCAGCCATTTTCTTGGTTAAAGTTGTAACTAAAACTCTTTCATCTTTTTTAGCTCTTTTTTTAACTTCGCCAAGCAAATCTTCAACCTGACCTTTAACCGGACGAATAATCACTTCAGGATCAACCAAACCTGTCGGACGGATAATCTGCTCAACAATATTACTTGATCTTGACAATTCATAAGCTCCTGGAGTAGCTGAAACATAAATGATTTGGTTTATAGATGATTCAAATTCATCAAATCTCAATGGCCTGTTTTCCTTAGCAGAAGGTAATCTGAATCCATGTTCTACTAAAGTCTCTTTACGTGCCCTGTCTCCATTATACATTCCACGAATTTGAGGCAGTGTAACATGAGACTCATCAATAATAGTCAGATAATCTTCAGGGAAGTATTTTAATAATGAATAAGGTTTTTCACCCCATTTTCTTCCAGACAGATGCATTGAATAATTTTCTACACCCGGACAATATCCCATTTCCTGAAGCATTTCAATATCAAAACGTGTTCTTTGTTCCAATCTTTGAGCTTCCAGAAGCTTATTTGATAAATTAAACTCATTTAATCTTTCATCCAGCTCATCAGAAATGTTTCTGATTGCTGTATCCATTTTATCCTGCCCGACAACAAAGTGCTTTGCCGGGAAAATCATGTATCTTTTTAAACTTTCTGTTTTTTTGCCTGTGACTTTATCAATTAAACTGATTGCATCTATTTCATCACCAAATAGCTCAACTCTTACAGGAGGAGTGCCGTGAACAGGATTTATTTCAATTACATCTCCGCGTACTCTAAAATGACCTCTTGC
This sequence comes from Methanobrevibacter smithii ATCC 35061, assembly GCF_000016525.1. NCBI lineage: Archaea > Methanobacteriati > Methanobacteriota > Methanobacteria > Methanobacteriales > Methanobacteriaceae > Methanobrevibacter > Methanobrevibacter smithii. Next base: position 1,620,232 of record NC_009515.1, on the reverse strand, counting down.
AAATTCAATATCATTTCTTTCATACTGCATGAAAACAAGTTTGCGAATAATATCTGAACGGTCATAATTGTCCCCTACAGCTATTCCAAATGCAAATTCCCCATAATCCTCCGGAGAACCTATACCATAAATACAGCTGACACTGCTGACTACAATCACGTCATCACGGGATAAAAGTGATTGGGTAGCAGAATGTCTCATTATGTCAATTTCTTCGTTGACAGATGATTCCTTATCAATGAAAGTGTCAGTTCTTGGAACATATGCCTCAGGCTGATAATAATCATAATAACTGACAAAATATTCAACTGCATTGTCTGGGAAAAACTCTTTAAATTCCTCATAAAGCTGTGCAGCTAATGTTTTATTATGGGAGATGACAAGGGTAGGTTTTTGAACTTTTTCAATAACATTAGCCATTGTAAAAGTTTTGCCGGAACCTGTAACTCCTAAAAGAGTCTGTTCCTTTTCACCCTTATTTATCCCATCAACTAATGAATTAATGGCTTTTGGCTGATCACCTAATGGCTTGTAAGGTGAGTTTAGTTTAAATTTTTTCATGCTTTTCTAAATTACTTCATCAACATTGATGTGAAAACTGATATGGAAATAGGGCAGGGAACAGCAGGGAACAACTTTTCTACTTCTTATGCTAACTTTGCCGTAGTCTTCAAAACAGTTTTCTAAAGCTTTCTCAATATTTTTAACATTCATTTCATTATAAACTCTTAAAGACCCTAAAAAAATAACATGATCTTTTGTATTCATAACAGATATGGAATCAACAACATCCTCTTCATCATATCTTTTTAAAATTATATTAGATCCTTCAATAAGTTCTTTTTTAATAGCATCTTTATCAAACATCTTTAATCCCTCAAAACATTCGCTATGCTTTTTGCAAGAGAAACACGAGAACTGTCTGCAGATAAACTATTGGTAGATATTAAACTGTTAGCACCAGCTGCATAGATTCTCATAGTAGCTCCATTTACCAAAATCGGATGAACACAACAAACATCAACTGATTTGGCACCGTATTCCTTTAATATTTTAACTGCATTAACAATAGTTCCACCGGTAGCTATAATATCATCAATAATAAATGCCTTTTTACCTTTAACTGAATCCACATTAACTGTTTCATCAGAACTGCCTTCAACATCAACAATTCTAGTTTCCACCTTATCAGGTCCAAGACGAACTTTAGACAGATAAGTGCATTCACAATCAAGAATTTCAGCTATTTCCTGAGCAAAAGGATATGCTCCTTTATCAGGAGCAACAATTAAAGGTTTTTCATCAATTTTTTCATCAATATATTCGGCTATTGCACCCATAGCAGAAATATTTGTAGTTGGAATATCAAAAAAGTCCAAAACACATTTTTCATGAATATTAAATGTAATAAATTCATCAGCACCTGCAGATTGAATTAAATTAGCTACAATTTTTGCAGAAACTGCTTCCCCATCATGAAAACGTTTTTCCTGTCTTGCATAACCCATATATGGAACAACAACCCTAACTTTTTTTGCTCCGAGGTCTTTAAGATTTGATATTAAAAACAGCAATTCCATCAAATTTTCATCCTGAGGATATCCTGTAGATTGAATAACAGTAACTTCATCATCAATCTCACCATCAACACGCAAATATCTTTCGCCATCTGGGAATTTTTTAGTTTCTACATAACATAAATCATCATTTAACTCTTCTGCCACATGAGCGGCCAAATCTTGAGATGCTGAACCACCAATAATCACATTATCACCAAAAATTAATATAATAATTAATATTTGATTTTAACATAAAAAAAGTTAACTATATTAATGCTAAAAACAATTGTAAATCATGAAAATTGGAAGAATTATTTTTGCAGTTATAATACTTGCTGTCATTGTTATAGTGGGAATAGCTGCAACTTCTAGTGTGTTAATAATAGCTGAAGACGAAAGTGAAGGAGGTATTCCTGGTGTTGACATGGGTGCCACATGGAATTTAACCGGTGGATTTAACTGGATTTATCCGGGAAGTTCATTTAACGCACAGCATCAAACACTACACAACATTCATTTAGATGATCCCGACAATCCTTACGGAGCAGCTAAAGAAATAATGGAATACACTTACAATATATCTCCAAATATTATCATAACAGTAAATAATAATGCAGCCGAGAAAATATTTGGCGGAGACATCATATCCGATATTCGCCAATACGACTGGGGTGACGGAATGGACCGTGGAGATGCAGCTGATAAAGCAATGGGTGATTTCCACATGAATTATTTGGCAATTCCAGAATGTTTATTAACTGGAGATATGAAAATACATTTTGTTTAAATTTAAAAAAAAGTATTGTTTTTTAAAAACAATACTAAAAACTCTTTTTTTACAATGGTAAAGTTCTTACAAACAGAATAAATCCAACAAGAGATATGAACAATTGGATGAAACCATGCTTTTTAATATTATTATCCTGTGCCTGAATTAGGAAAAACGGCATGAAAAATCCAAAGAAGCTAAAAAAACCCATTGAAGTATTTCTAGCTACCAGATCCATAAGAAAACCTCCAAATGAAAAAAATATGGTAATTATATAAGAAATAATTATAAATTTCCTACTAATTCCCTGTTCCACATTTCTATAAACAAAGAATGTGTTGGGCTGGAGCCCTTCCACTAATGGAGTTCCGCATTTGGCACAAAAGTCATAGCTGTCCTGATTCTCAAATCCGCAATTTTTACAAATTCTAACCATAATTATCTAACCAATAAAATTTATATTATCTGGAATTTCACGTTCAGGAGATGGAATATCACAGGGAGCTTCATAACCAACTAAAATACCTGAAACTGGTATGAAATCTTCAGGAAGGTTTAATTTATCTTTAAGCTGAGTTAAAATAGCTATTGGAGATACAACATAACATGTAGCCAATCCCAAATCAGTAGCTGCCAAAATCATTGTTGTTGCAGATGCTGAAACATTTATTTGAGAAAAAGGACCCTCAGGTGCAGAAATAACAATTAAAGTTGGAGCACCATATAATGGCTCATAACCTGGAATAGAAGCTCTCTGGCGCATAAAACCTTCAGAATTTAACATGAACTCTTTAGTTTTATCATTTATTTCACTTAAAAACTCTTTATTTTGAATTACACTAACTTGAAATGGTCCTGCATTTGGGGCTTTATTAGCTACTCCTATAATTGTGTCTAATTCCTCTTTCGTTATTTGCTCATCCTTATAAGCACGAATGCTTTTTCTTTTATTAATTGCTTCCAATGTTTCCATATTATCATCCAGTGTCATTATTTTCTAAACTCATTACAATTTCCAGATAGCATTTTCCGGTATAATCAATATTTTGTAGTTCATCAAAGTATTTAAAATTTAATTTTTCAAGAACCCTTTTTGACTGAAGGTTATTTTTTCTAAATGAAGCAAATATTTTATTTAACTTTAAATCCTTAAAACCATGTATTAAAAGTTTCTCAGATGCTTCACATGCATAATTATTTCCCCAAAATTCTTCTGCAATCCAATATCCAAGTTCTGCATTATTTTCTCCCCAATAATGATTTCCGTCAGGATAAACAAGCAAACCCACACATCCTATAATTTGACCATTTAAAGTTATGGCATAAGTTTCATCCTTTGCAAAAACAGTTTGAATTATCTCCAAACTATTTTCAACATTTTTATGTGGTGGCCACCCTGCAATCGGACCAATTTTTGGATTTTTAGCATGATGATACAACTCTTCAGCATCATCTACCTTCCATGACCTTAAAATTAAATTCTGTGTTTTGAGAATCACCATGTTAAATAATTATTTGAAGTGATAATTATAATTTATGAATTTGAAACTGCTATTTATATCAACTTTAAAGATATAACTATATCTATGAAAATCAAAGCAGGTATTTGTGGATTTGTTGTCGGTGATGCTTTAGGTGTTCCGGCGGAGTTCAGTTCCCGTGAAACACTCCAAAAAAATCCGGTTAAAACTATAACAGGTTACGGAACATACAATATGCCACCCGGAACTTATTCAGATGATACTTCAATGACCCTGGCTACTATGAGCAGCATCTGCAATAAAAAGACTATTGACTATGAAGATATCCAAAGCGAGTTTTTAGAATGGCTTCTTAATGGCAAATACACTCAGTATGGAGAAACTTTTGATTACGGCAACACAACTTATGAATCATTATTAAGGTTTAAAAATGGTTTTGAAGCTTTAAAATGTGGAGGAGTCAGTGAAAGAGATAATGGAAACGGATCTCTAATGAGAATTTTGCCTCTGGCCTTTATCCATGACATTGACTATGAAACAATTGAAAATATATCCGGCTTAACTCATGGCCATTTAAGATCAAAAATAGCCTGCGTATTTTATGTTGAACTGGCCAAATCAATGATTTCAGATAATTTAACAATTAAAGAACATGTTAAAATAGCCTGCGATAAAATCAGAAAACATTACAAAGATTCAGAAGAGCTTAAACATTTTGAGAGAATTTTTAATGATGATTTAAAAGAGAATATTAAAAGTTCAGGTTATGTAATAGACACTCTGGAAAGTGTCATTTATTGTTTGGAAACTACTGACAATTATAAATACAGTGTCCTGAAAGCTGTTAATTTAGGTGGAGATACTGATACTATTGCAGCTGTTTGTGGTGGGCTTTCTGGAATTTATTATGGATTTGATTCAATTCCTATAGATTGGCTCAATCAAATTCCAAAAATTGAAGAGATTCTTTCATTATGTGAAAGTTACGAAGGTGTTATTAATGAATATTGAAAAAAGTATTGAAAATATTGTAGCTAAATGTGATAATTATATAGACCCTCAACTAGCTATTTGTATAATCCGTGATAATTGCACAATGGGTTCCAACAACATTGGTGAATTAAAAAAATATGGAATTGAAAATGAAGACAGCTATGTTGAAAAAGTCTTAAAAGTCCTTAAACATGAAAATATCTTTATAACTTTCGGAATGCTCGCTTTTATACCTATGTTTAATGAATGCGATATTTTTTCCATTGAAGATAAAACTATAAGTCTCAGCAGTGAAGAATTTCAAAAATATGGGGATTTAAAAGAAGAGTACTTCGGAATCCTGATTAAAAAAAACAGCAATGACTTCCTTATCGGCAGCTGTGATTTATGCGGATGTAAAATCGATTCATCATTTAGACAAATCAAAAAAAGCGAAGACAACTTCTATAAAACAATAAATAATATAATTGAAAGCAATATTATTTATTGATTAATTTTTGTTTTATATTTTCCCACATTTCCTGCTCTTCACCGCAGCCTGTCATAATCACATAATTATAATCTGAAGTTTCAGCCAAATCCACCAGTTTTCTAATCCTTTCATCCATTTTATCATAGCTTAATGGATAAAAATCAGCATTATCATATTCTTCAGATATTATGTTATAATATTCCTTAGCTTTTTCAATGGATTTTCTTCCGGGAACAACAATCATATGGTCAGGATTTAAATTTTTAATAACTTCCAGATGGTCTTCAAATATTTCTTCCTCATTTTCATCAGGAGTTGTGTAAATAAATTCTAAAGGACCGTCAATATACTGATTCATAAATAATGCATTGATTTTAGCTGCATCACCATTATCTCCCTGTCCCAAACCAACATATTTGTCATTTAATTTAACTACTTCAAATCTTCCAGGAGGAATAAAAGACATGTCCAAATTATTGAAAACCTCTTTAATAGTATTTTCAATATTGTCTATTTTTGGAGTAAAAGTAGCATATGTGCAAATGGAAGCCAATGTGTTGTAAATATTATGGAATCCGAATGGAGGAACATTTATACTTACTTCAAATGAAATATCCTTATTGTTTGTATAATTATATAAATTTCCTTCAATTGTCAAATCCCAATTATCAGGCTTAAAGTCAGCACCAATCAATTTAACATTAGGTTCATGGCGTTTAAAACCGCAGCAGCAACTGTAAATTCCTCTGTGATTCAAGAATTTTTGAGAATATTCAAGCTTTTTGCCACACCTTGGACAATTTGGACTGTCTGATTCGAAAATATCATTAATACTATCAATGGCCAATCCATAAAAATTAACATGCAGGTCATTTCGTTTATTGCAAGCAATATTTGCTGTTACAGGATCATCTGCATTAGAAATAACAACTCCCCGAGTCATACCCTGTGAAAGTAGAGATTTGGCATCTACATATTCCTCAAAGGGATTTTTAACACCTGCTACCTGTGAATGTTCACGTGAAATTGTTGTATAAACAACACCTACAGGATCAATAAGTCTCTGAACAGTGTCCGGAATTCCATAGCTCTTATTTCTGATTCCATATTCAAAAACACCAAGATCCCCATCACCTTTTAAAATACCTGTAGTTATTGCATGAATAGTATTGCTTTCAAAGCTTTTTCTGATTTTCGTATCAGCAGAAAGCAATTTAATTAAAAGAGTTGTTGTAGTAGTTTTTCCGTTGGTTCCTGTGATTAAAATAGGTCCAATACTCATTTCATGAGCCAAATCTTTTAGTGCTTCCTTTCCAGCAATCTTATAAAAAACATATCCCGGAAGATTATTACCACTTCCAAATCCAAATTTAGATACCTGAGAAGCTACCTTAGCTCCAAACTTAGCTACATTAAAACGAATTTTAACACCCATATCAATCACATTTCAACTTCTAATATATTATATTAATATAAAATTATTAATATATTATGTTTTCGTTATAAAAATGCGATTGAAAAAATTTAAAATAAAAAAAAAGAATAATAAAAACCAACTTAGTTAGTAGCTGGTTTTTCAATTTGAGATTTGGAAACTTTACTTGCAACTTTGGAACTTAAATTTCTCATTTTTTCAATTAAACGGTCTTTTTTACTGCCGCTAATTAAAATATTTTCCAATACATCACTTAAAGTTTCAGTTGGAACTATCTCAATCATGTCTTCATATTTTTTCTCAAGCATAACATCTTTCATGTTAGACTTAGGAATCAATACTTTTTTAATTCCGGATTCTGCAGCAGCTTCAATTTTAGCTGTAGCACCACCAATAGGCATTACATCCCCACGAACATTTAAAGATCCGGTTAATGCAACAGTCTGATCAATAGGAATATCCTCAACAGCAGAAATTACTGCAGTAGCTATTGAAACACTTGCACTGTCCCCTTCTACACCGTCGTAAGTTTGAATAAACTGAACATGAATATCATAATCAGAAATATCCTTGTTAGTGTATTTTTTAATTAATGCACTTACATTTTGAACTGATTCATTAGCGATTTCACCAAGTTTACCGGTAGCTATGATTTTTCCACCTTCTTTTGATTGAGCAGGAGCAGCTTCAGCAGCAATTGGTGAAACAATACCACTTCTATCTCCAATAACTGCAAGTCCATTTACAAGACCAACTCTTCCACCTTCAGGGTGAACCATACTGTATTCTTTTCTTTGTTTGATGGATCTGTCAGCTATTTGCTGTTCTAATGTTCTGGAGAATTTTTTAGCTTCAATTACATGTTCAGCAGTTACCAAATCAGCACCTTTTTCAATAGCTACATCACCAGATGATCTTACAAGTCCACCTAAATCCCTTAATTTAAGAGTTAAAGCATCTTGTTTTCCTGAACGACGTTTTGCTTCTAAAATAATTTCATCTAATGCATCAGGAGCAAAATGAGGAATTCTTCCATCATTTTTAACTTCCTGAGCTACAAACCTTACTAATTTTTTTCTGTTTTCCGGAGTGTCTTCCATTGAATCCTTCATAAAAACTTCATAACCGTATCCCCTGATTCTTGACCTCATAGCTATGTGCATTCCTTCAAGAACTTGAAGGTTACCTGATGCTACAAGAACGAAATCACACGGTACTGCCTGAGACCTTACCATTGCACCACTGCTGTTTTCACTTTGACCAGTAATAGCATATTTTTTTTCCTGCATTGCAGATAAGAGCTCTTGTTGTGTTTTCATAGTCATTGTACCTATTTCATCAATGTATAAAACACCTTTGTTAGCTTTATGAATCATTCCTGATTCCACACGTTCATGTGCAGGAGTTCCAAGACCTCCAGACTGATAAGGGTCGTGACGGACATCTCCAAGTAATGCTCCTGCATGAGCACCAGTTGCATCCATAAATGGTGCGAATCGTTTATCTTCATTATTAACCAGTAATTTTGGAGACATGTTATTGTTTTTAGGTTTTATCTGAATAGAAATAAGCAATATTAATGCTGCTGCAATAATAGCTTCAAGTATTCTGCCATACATAAATCCAATAACAACAATAGCTGCAATAACAAATGTTGTAATTAATGTTTTTTTCTCTTCATGGTTTTTAGCAGACCCTTTGGTTGCCTTTACTATTTTTTTACCTTCTCCTGCTGGAACAGACCTTATTAATGGATGATTATTATCTTCTACATTCGGATAAATTAAAATATCTTCTAAGGATTCATGAGGTAAAATCTGAGCCATACCTTTAGCAAGCATTGATTTTCCAACCCCAGGATCACCGATAAGTAAAATATTTCTCCTTTGTTTTGCTGCTTTTTTAATAGTTTCAATGGACTCTTCGTGTCCAATAACTTGATCAATTAATAATGGAGGAACTTCAATATCTTTTGAACTTTTAATATTACCATAATCTAACATTGGTTCAATTTTTTCAAAAGCCTCATTTTCTTCTATTTCAGGCTTTAATACAGTTTCTTTTGAGGAATCGTCGATTGATTCTTGTTCTTCAAATTTCATGAAACCTACCTCTACATAATTTTTTAGTTCAATATAATTCAACAATAAATAATTTAAGTTAATTTACTATTTAAATATTGGCAAATTGCTATATAAAAAGCTTTCTATTTTAGTAAATTTTAGTAAGTAAAATAATATTAAAAAATAAACCAGTATTTTTAAGTTTAAAGATTTGAATGACTTTAGAAATATAAAAAAAGCTGAAATAATTAAAATTAACAAGAATTATACATCTATTTAAAAAATTCAGACTGCATATAAATGACAGCCATTATCTTAAAAAAATTGCACAAACCCCTAAAATGTGCAAAATTTTACCTATTCTTTTATTAAACAGACAAGTATAATTCTTAAGTTAATTTATCCCATATTTCCCAAATTTACTACTTTTACATTGAAATTAAATAGTAAATGATGTTTTATAACAATAGCCAAGCCATCATCATAAAAATGTAAATTAAAACCATGTTTAACTTACAAATAACATTTTTGTGACAAGTAGTATAAAATTGTTACTAAAACATAATAAATAGAACAAAAACCAAGTAAAAATAAAATAATACAGAATAAAGTTATAAATAAAAAAGTGATTAATGCAACATAAAGACATATAACATGAATAAAAAAGAAAATGAAGAAAATATCTGGGAAATTATCGGATTTATAAAAGTATCATCTTCACGGTACAAAACAATAAAGTCATTGTCTGGCAATGATTATAAAATGCCTTCTGAAATTGCAAAAGAAACCAATTTACGTCCAACACAAGTATCCAGTGCATTAAATGATTTGAAAAGTAAAAAACTAGTAATATGTCTCAATGAAAATGCTAAAAAAGGCAGACTTTATAAAACAACAAAATTAGGATTGAAAATACTTGAAATATTAAAATAGCTATTTTTGATATCCAATAAAAATTATAATAAAAAAAGAAAAAGTTAAGAGAATAAGAGAAATTCTCTTAAGGACTAATTTTTATAGTGTTTCCTGTTTGGAAATTATTCCATGAGGAAGTTATAATGTATTCACCACTCATCAATCTGATTTTTAGACTTGCAATACCGTCCTCATTAGTGACTTTATGATAAAATACACCATTCACATTAAATGATACATTTTGGTTAGCTAATGGCTTACCCTGACCGTCCAAGGTTTGTGCAGTAAAGTCACTTCCATCAAGGTATTTCATATCCAAATCTTTAGTTACTAATGTAGGAAGTACAGTGACCTTGTTTCCAATATCAAGTCCATCAACAATAGTTGTGATAATATATTCTCCAGGCCTTAAAGCAATACCTAAACTAGCTACACCATTTGAATCCGTGGTTTTATGATAGAAAACACCGTTGATGTTAAAGGTTACTTCTTTGTTTACCGCCAAGCTTCCATCCTTATTATAAATGGTTGCCTGGAATCTGGAAGCATTTAAGTAGTATTTAGTTAAATCACTTTGAACTATTAAAGATTTTACAGTTATGGTGATTCCTCTTTCTTCACCATTTGCAGGATTATATGCAGTCAAAATATATGTTCCAGGTCTTAACATAATACCCAAATCAGCAACTCCATCATTATTAGTAGTTTTAGTGTAGAAAACACCATTAATGTTAAATCTAACTTGAGTATTAGCCAATGCTTTTCCTGTACTGTCCAGGAACTTAGCATAGAATCTTGTAGGGTCCTGATACATTTTAACTAAATCATCAGCTACAATAGTAGATTTTACAGTTACTGTTACATTAACTGAGCTTTCATTATATTTAACTGCCACATTATAGGTTCCAGCCACCAAATTAATATTCATAGAAGCTATTCCTTCATTATTGGTTTTTCTGATGTAATCTTTACCATTAATATTAAAAGCAACATCAGCATTAGCTATTGGATTGCCTCTGCCGTCTACCAGTTTAGCTGTAAGTTTTTCATCTCCTTTGTAATATTTTACAAGATCTTCAACAATTAATGTTGCTGCTTTTTTATTAACCTTTATAGTTCCGTTTACAGTTGATTTATCATATTTATCATCACCAGAATAATTTACAATGAAATCATGAGTTCCTGCAGAAACAGACGGAACAACCACTTTAGCCATACCATCACTGACTTTTGCAAAGTAAGGTTTGTTGTTCATAACTAAAGTTACATTGCCGGTAGCATCTTTAGGTAAAACTACTATAATTGTAGCATCTTCACCTTCATTTACTTCACCAGCATTAACTTTAATATCATATCCTGATATTTTGGAAACTTTGAATGAAGCATTATTGCTTGAAGCTAAATACTTGGCATCACCATTATAGATTGCTTCTACTTTATAATCTCCAGCAGCTAAGTTTTCAATAGTTAAAGTAGCTTTACTGTCTTTAAGTTCTACAACCTGTGATTTGCCATTGACAACTACAGTAACATTACCTGTAGCACCAGGAGTAACATTAATGGTTACAACAGCAGTTTTACCAATTTCTATATCATCTGCAGAAATATCAACTTTTGATTCATGTTTATTAACATTAAATAAAACATCTGTTTTTGCACCGTTGTATTTATTATCCCCACTGTACTGAATAGCAGCACTGTATTGACCGGCACTTAAATTAGCAATAGTTACAGAAGCTTTACCGTCTTTAATATTAACATTTTGTGTAATATTTCCAATAACTACTTCAACACTGCCTGTAGCATCATCAGGAAGCTCAATATTGATAATTACATCTTCACCGACTTTAACATCCTCAGCATTTACATCAATAGCAGGAGTGATTTTTCCCATTCCTACTGCATAAACTGTTTTACTGGAATAAACATAGACCGTACCATTTTTATCCATGACGATTGGTCCTTTAATTGGAGACTCAGCAGTAAATGTCCATAATAATTTAGCTTCACTAGTGATGGCAGAAACTTTTCCATTATCTGAACCTATATAAACAGTTCCATCATTGTCAATCATTATGGAAGATGCATTACCTCCCAAATTATAGAAAACAGAAGCTGCTCCTTTGTTAAATATATCTATTTTATAGACATTTCCATCACTGCCAACAGTGTATAATGCACTGTTTTCTTCATCTAAAGCTAATGTGCTTCCATTTATAGCTATTTCAGTAGTCCATAATTTGTTATTTGCACTTAATGCATTGACTTTTCCGTCTTTATCAAATACATATATGACATCACTGGAGTCAACTACCGGACGTCCTACAACACCTATTCCTACAAAACTTCCAATTACAGTTTTGCTTGTAACATTGATTATTTTAAGACCGTCTTTTGTATTAACAGCTACCAATCCGTTACCCAGTAATGTAGGTGCACTAACCGGTTGGGATCCTAAATCAATCATTGTAGGAGTTCCGCCGTATTTCCACATATTATATGGGATGATTACCAGATTGTAGCTTCCGCTGCTGTACTGGTATTCACTGGAAATATATACATTAGCATTTTCATCTACAACAGGTGAGAAAATACTTGATCCCTGCCAGATATTGGAATTATATTTTTTGCCTGTAGTGGAGTTTATAAAGTATATTGCATCTCCTGCTTTTGGAGCAATAATAACATCACGGGAAATAGCTATTCCTGAAGATATCTCTCTTCCAAAGGAACCTTCAAATTTCCATCTTAAAGTTCCGTTTGAAGTAAATGAATAAATTCCATCATTACAAGCTACATAAATATTTCCTGCATTATCAATAGCCATAGAACCGTTAATCTGACTTCCGCTTACAACATAATTCCAGATAGCTACACCATTACTATTTCCTGTGTAATTTGTTTTTCCAGTGTTTTTAGTGTCAAATCCATCATTACCCCATTGAGGAACAGAATAACCGGTTATTTTAATATTAGTTGTATTTTCACAACCATTATACAATCCGTTACCATTATAAACTACTTTAACAGTGTAATTACCTGCTGCTAAATCAGATACTTTTAAGGAAGCCTTACCTGTATCTTTATCAACTTTTACAATTGTGGATTTATCTCCGATTGTAATATTTACACTGGATCCGTCACTACCTGGAGCAGGCATGACAATTACAGAAACAACAACGTCTTCACCTACTTTAGCATCATTTGCATTTACAGTTAAAGTAGAATTAAGTTTGGTTTTACTGAATTGTTCACTAGCTTCACATCCAAAGTAGTTATTATCTCCACCATAAACTGCATGAACAGTGTGAACTCCCTCATCAAGGTCAAATAAAACTATATATGCCTTACCATCTTCAATAGTTGCAGTTTCACTTTCACCGTCAACAGTAAACATTACTTCACCAGTTGCATCTTCTGGAAGACTTACAACAATTGTAGTGTATTTTCCAAGAGAAACTTTAATATCCATTGATGAAGCTATTTTATTAACTTTAACTGAAGACGTAGCAATAGCTTCTTCGTAATTATCATCACCATTATATTTGGCAGTAATTTCATATTCTCCGCCAGCTAATCCAGATATTGTTGTAAATCCAGTACCGTTTACTAAATTAATAATATATGATTTATTATTAATATTAACTGTAACGGTACCTGTTGGCCTGCTGCTTTCTAAAGCTACTTTAATTACAAGGTCTTCATTTACCTTAATATCATTAGTATAGATATGTAAATCTGAAAGTGTTTTACCTACATTGAATTTTATAGTACTGGTTACTCCATAAAGATCAGTAGTTACTGAAGCTTCTCCAGTAGCAGTTGGAGTAAATATAACCTGTATTTTACCATCCACAAATTTATCACCGACAGTTGTTGTTATACCATTAACAGAAGTGATATTTAAAGTATCTAATGGCAATTTGTCTCCAGCATCATATTTGCTGATTTCACCGTTGTTATTAATTACATTAGCTAAATCAACAGTTATTATCCCATTTTCATTGAAATTCAATTTATCAACATTACCAGTTACATTTAAAAATAACCAATTGTTCAACCCTTTTCTTGGAGCAGTTGTTGCATTTTCAGCAGTGTTACCCCACCAATTACTGTCTATTGCAAATTTTGCACTGCTGCCTACAGTTGAAAATACCTCTCCTAATGATGAGGATTTTTCTTTATTGCCTAAAAAGATTGAATTTGTAGCTGTAAGTACACATTTTTTCATAACAAAAGCAACACTTCCAGACTGTGCAAAATTATCAATAAATACAGAAGATGAAATTGTAATAGGATAGTTGCTGCTGGAACTTGAATCAGCATACAGACAGCCTCCTCTAAATACTCCAGTATTATTTATGAAAACAGAACTCGCAATCTCCAATCCTTGATTAAAATCACTACTTTTTACAAAAATACATCCCTGATAAACATTATTATTTTCAAAGAAAGTGCCTGAAATTATTCCTTGCTGGTCTTTAAGGTCCAGATAAATTAAATTGCCTACCTCAGAAGTGGATTTTTTCTCGTTTGCAGTATTGTTTACAAATTCACAGTTTCTCATTTCCAAATAATTAGTATAAATGCATTTGAAAACATTATTATTTTCAAATTTAGAATCTGAAATAAGCAAATTAGCTACATTAACAAGAATTCCTTTCTGATTGTTTGAATAAAACTCACAACCACTTATTTCAACTTCTCCAGCAGCTAATCCATTAATAATTTCACCGTTGGATATATCAGCAAATTTTAAATTATTAAATGATACATTTGCACTGTTTGAAATTTTAAATACCGGATCAGCTGAACTAATTCCGCCAATAATAACTTTTCCATCACCAACAATTTTTAAATCACTGTTAATATTTAATCCATATTCCCTGTAATTTCCCTCTAAAATATAAATTCCATTAGTATTTAAAGAAATAGCTTTAGCTATTGTACGTACAGGTGCGTTTTTACTTCCGTTATTGTTGTCATTACCGTTTACAGAAACATAGATATACTGAACAGGTACACCATTTACAGTGAGATTATTTGAGTTACTGACACCTGCAACTGAACGTACATATACCTTATGTTCCTTACCGTCATTAAAAGTCAAATTAAAAGACTCACTGTAGACTGTTTTTAAATAAACACCATCTACATAAACAAAATAACCTGATTTGGATAAAATATCAGAATCATAATATTTGTCGTTTTTTAATTTAAACTGAATATTCAATACTGTTGTGTTGCCAATTCTTTCCTCTTCACTAAGTTTGGTTTTAGAAAATACTAAAGAATTGTTATAATAATAATTATCAGATAATTCCAGTTCAGATTTGGAAAGATCAATTATCAATACATCGCCAACCACTGTGTGATTAATAAATTTATTGCCTATTAATCTGACATTTGGAGATCCGTAACCCTGTGCCTGATTTGCACAAATTGCAGTACCTATAGATGCAGAATTAGCTATGAAAGTAGTATTATATACATCCAAATCACCTGCATCCATTATTGAAATAGCTCCTCCACGACCAGTACCTGTTGTAGATTCATTAGTAAGAGACCAGCAGTTGTTTGTATTATACTGGAATAATGAGTTTTCAATATAAATATGAGGATTGGTTCCATAGAAACATGCACCAATAGCTCCCCCACCATTGTTGGTTGTACAGTTATTACTTGTAAAAGTGGTGTTGTATATTTGCAGGTAACTGTAGGTATACAATGCTCCACCATTCCATCCAGCTACATTATCTGTGAAATTAGAATCATATATTGTTGTATTTGCTCCACTGTGAGTGTGTATTGCTCCAGCCCACCAAAATGCACTGTTTTTATAAAATGTAGAATTTTTAACAATTAACTGACCGCAATTGTTAATACATCCAGGTTCTGTTGTAGCATAATTATTTTCAAAATAAGAGTTTTCAACTAACATATGTGAAGTATTACAGTTTAAGCCAGCATCAGGATCATAAATACTTAAAACACCAAAACATGTATTGATGTTTGTAAAATTACAATTTCTAACAGTTGTATAACCTTTTTTAATATAATAAACACAGGAATGACCTGACAAAGCAGTTATATTGTCAAAAGTACAATTTTCAAGCAAGTTGCCAGTACAATCACCAGCCAACTCCACAACCATTCCACTATCCAGAGATGAAAGTTTTGAAACAGATATAAATTTAAATGTCAAATTAACTAATTTTAAACTAATTCCTGAATTTTCCGGAGTTGAAATTGGAGTATAAAAAAGTGTTGATGCCTTAGGAGATACATCACCAATATATGCTCCTGTATTTCCCAGGATAGTTACATTATTTCTAACAGTAATCTGATTGGAAATGTCATCTCCATTTTCCGGGTAAAAATTAGTATTTTCTTTTAACTGAAGCACATAGTTTTTATCTGTTTTTTCACAGTATGTTTTTAGTTCACCCCAATTATTTACAATAATCACATCATCAGAAGGATTGCCTGTCTGAGCATTAACATCGCTGCCTGCCTGAGCAGAATCCTCCATAATTACCATTGAAGAGTCATCTAATCTAATATAAGATGAATTATCCTCATTCAAATCGTTCGCACTTACACTGCTTACTCCCAAAAGGAGAACAAGCAACATAATGCCTAAAAAGAATTGTTTATTAAATTTCATAAATAATCAACCTTTTTATTAAATTAAAATATATTTTATATTTAATAAAATTTTTTTTACATTTATAAATTTTAGTTGAAATAATATATAATATTATAGACATAATGTCACTTTCAAAAACTTGTGTGATTTGAATTTTCACTAGTTTTTGAGTCACGAATTTTTTTCGTTCTATTTTTTCTTTATTTTTAATTTAAAAGCAGTAAAATTAATATATTAAGTGGAGCTAATATATTAATATGTCTAGTATCAAAATAAAAGCTCCATATGAATTTATGGAGTCAAAACAATTTAAACTTTTCGATTTTGTTCCTGAGTTTTCTGAATTCCGTCAATTTGATGATCTTTCTCGATTTGGTTGCGAAAATATTGAGAATAATCTTATCAGATTGGAAAAAAGAGGTAAAATACATTTTGAGAATAGAGTTGCAATTTGTCCATCTTGTAAATCACATAATGCTGTTAAAAATGGTACTTATGAACGTAAACTTATTTTTTTAAGAATTGGAGAACAAATTTGCACTATTCAAAAATATAAGTGCATAAAATGCGGTAAAGTCTTTTATACTGATTTATTATCTCTTGTTTATTCTAATTCAAATATTACATTGCCTGTTATTGAATGTATTGAGAATTTATATCAAATTTATGGAGCAGGGCTCCATAAAATACGATTTGATTTAAAACAACAACATAACATTGAAATCTCACATCAAAGCATTGAAAACATCTTATTGAACTCTAATTATCAATTTAACTATGATAATTGGACTTATTCTGGATATTACTTATTTGATAGTCTTTGGGTTAAAATTAATGGTGAATGGAACTATATTTTAGCCTTATTCGACGTTAAATTGAATACTCTCGTTTCCGTCAAATTGGTCGAATCAGAAGATTCTAAGACCATTTATCAATTTTTAAACGAATCTCTAAGAAATCAGAAAAAAATATCAATAGGCACAGACTTAAAACACGAATATCGTGAAGCCATCGATAAATTAAAAGTAAAACACCATTTCTGCAAATTTCACGTGAAACAAGCAGTAAACAAAAGATTTAAAGATTACTTTGACAAAAATCCATTATCTGAAGACGAAAAAGACATATTAAATTGTTTAAAACAGGACATTTATAAAATATTGGATGCAAAAGACTTAAATACTGCTAAAGAACTTAGAAACGAATTAATAAACAAAAAATATACAAAAAACAAGTTCACAAACAAAATTCTTTGGAAATTCATCATTCCTTACTTCAAAAAATTAACGACACACCTGGAAAACACGAACATCCCATCAACAAACAATAAAATCGAAAATATCTTCCAAAAAGTATTCCCAAAACACATAAAAAGAACAATGAAAATAGAACAAGGACTTCTAGCCAGATTCATGCTAAAACTAAATTATTGGAATTTAAACAATGAAAAAGAAAAAAATCACACAAGTTTTTGAAAGAGCCGACATAATTAACCGATTAACATTTATAAAATATAAATGACAAATATTTTTAAAGCAAATAAAAAAGTGATTTTAATGGTTAAATGTTTAATGGTTCAGGGAACATCATCAAATGCAGGAAAAAGTATGCTTGTAGCTGCATTATGTAGAATATATAAAAACAGAGGCTATAACGTAGCTCCTTTTAAATCTCAAAATATGTCTTTAAATTCATATACAACTAAAGAAAACGGAGAAATAGGAATAGCTCAAATGTTGCAAGCAGAAGCTGCAATGGTTGAACCAAGTGTACATATGAACCCTATTCTTTTAAAACCAAAAGGTGATTTTACATCCAATGTAATTATTCAGGGAAAATCCATCGGAGATATGAATTTCTACCAGTATCAGCATGACTATCACAACACGGCTTTTGAAGCTATTCAGGAAAGTTTCAATATTTTAAAAGAAAAATACGATATTATAATCATTGAAGGAGCAGGATCACCTGCAGAAATTAATATGCGTAAAGAAGACCTTGCCAATATGGAAATTGCACATATGGCTGATGCAAATGTTATTTTAATAGCTGATATTGAAATGGGTGGTGTTTTTGCAGCTATTGCCGGAACATATGTGCTTTTAGATGACTATGACAGATCCAGACTGAAAGCTACTGTCATCAATAAGTTTAGAGGAAATTTGGATATTTTGAAACCTGGACTTGACAGAATTGAAGAAATCACCGAAGCTCCGGTTTTAGGTGTTCTTCCTTATGATGAAACATTAAAACTGCCTGAAGAAGACTCAGCATCCCTAACAACCCACATATTTGATGAAAATAAGGATATTATTATTGGAGTTATAAGGCTTCCTAAAATCTCCAATTTTACAGACATTGATCCTTTTGAGTTTGAAGAGGATGTTGGAATTAAAATGATTAATCCCAATGATGAAATTGGAAATGTTGATGCTATAATCATTCCCGGAACACGTAATTCAACCAAAGATGCAAAAGAACTCTTTGACAGCGGACTTGCAAGTAAAATAATAGCCAAATCCGATGAAATCCCAGTTGTTGGAATCTGTGGAGGATATCAAATCCTTGGAAATATAATTTATGATGAAAATAAAAAAGAATCTGATGTTGGAACTATTGAAGGGTTAAAATTATTGGATATTGAGTCAAAATTCCAGCATACCGAAAAAATTGTAACACAGTCTGAAGCAGTTATACCTCAAAAAGAGGATTTGTCCGGAATAGCTGGTGAAATATTTGCAAAGATTGCTGGAGAGAAAGTAACCGGTTATGAAATCCATGAAGGTACATCACACCTGAATTCAAGTAAAGATGTATGCCCATTATTAAATGTTCAAAAAGGACAGGGAAATAATGATGAAGGTGACTTTGACGGAGCATGTAATGGAAATGTCTTTGGAACATACTTCCATGGAATATTCCACAATTACAATTTCAGACGTGAATTTTTAAATTATCTAAGAGTCAAAAAAGGTCTTGAAGCAAAATATGGTGAAGACCCTTACGAAACACAAAAAGATTACTCATTAAATAAATTAGCACAAATTGTTGAAGAAAATATAGATATGGAAATTATTGACGAACTTCTTTTTTCATAATATAATAAACATAGCTATAATCACCACTATTATTTCCATAAACTTCAATTTCCTTTTTAAAATCTTTTTTAAAGTCATTATCATCTAATGTTCGAAGATTGCTTTCTAAATTAGCATAATAATCTTCAAAATCACTTTTCGGTAAAATAAAATAATCTATAAACTCATAACCTTCATCTTTTATTAGAGCTATTTTATTTTCAATAATGTCTATTTCCGAATAATGTGTTTTCCAAAACTTTTTAGATTCTTTTGAAGGCTTTTGAATCCATGATAGCTCAGAAACAACCAGATAACCATTTTGCTTTAAAACACGTTTCCAACTTTTAAGTGCTTTAGCAAGACCCATGATATATGCTGAAGCTTCACTAAAAACAATGTCAAATTCGCAGTTCGGATAATCCAGGTCATTCATATCCATCTGACAGGTGTAAACCCTGTTATCCAAATCATTGTCAGCTATTTTTTCATCCAAAACTTTCAGATAATGTGGAAATAAATCAATAGCCTCAATTGTTGAATTTTTAAAATAATCAGCCAATAATAAAGTTGAAGCTCCCACACCACAGCCAATATCCAAAATAGTTAATTGCGAATCTTTATTAAAATCAATATAGCCAATAGCTTTTAAAGTAGACTTATCACTTCCAGGAGCTAATCTGTCCATATCCTTAAAAGCAGCATAAAAATAAAGTGGAATATCCATAAAAATCAATAAAAGAGAAATGAGTCTCTTTTAAATAAAAAAAAGTGAAATTAAATCTATTAGATTGATTCAATTTCAATGTCAAAAGTCATAGCTTTTATATTAGCTTTTTCACCAGCTTTTTTAATGGTAAATATTGGTGAGTCATTTAACATTAAATTGTTGTTAATTTCTCTCATTTTGTTGTTTAATACTTCTTTAGGATGGAAGAATTTACCTTCAGCTTCGTCAAAGTATTTGAAACTGTCAACAGATTCTCCTTCTAATTCATATTCGAATTTTTCACTTGGGTTTTTAGTATTTACTGCTGTTATTTTAAATTTCATTTTTATACTCTCTCCAAAAATATGTCTAATTAATATATTGTACTTTAAAGTATTTAAAAAGAGAAGATGACTGTCTACTCAAGATCTCTTCCAAATATATGTACTGCTGCAGTACCTCCAGTACCACCTATATTGTGAGTCATACCTATTTCTGCACCATCAACTTGACGTTTGCCTGCGTCTCCTCTAAGTTGCCATACAACTTCAGCAGCTTGAGCAATACCTGTTGCTCCAAGAGGGTGTCCACGAGCTTTTAAACCTCCAGATGGGTTAATTGGGAAATCACCGTCGATTTCTGTTTGACCTTCTTCAATAGCTATTCCACCTTTACCTTTTTCAGCAAATCCTAAGTCTTCTACAGCTAAAAGACCGTTAATTGAGAAACAGTCGTGAACTTCTGCAAGGTCAATGTCTTTAGTAGTAACTCCTGCCATTTCATATGCTTTTCTGGAAGCTACTTTAGTTGAATCAATAGTGGTTAAGTCTTTTCTGTTATGTAATGCAATAGTTCCGGAAGCCTGTGCAGATGCTCTTACATAAATTGGAGTGTCAGTGTATTTTTTAGCATCTTCTGCAGGAACCATAACAACAGCTGCTGCTCCGTCAGAAACTGGAGAACAGTCTAAAAGTGTTAAAGGATCAGCTACCATAGTAGAGTTAATTACTTTATCCACACTAATTTCAAATGGGAATTGTGCATTTGGATTGTTTTTAGCATTTTTATGGTTTACTACTGAAAATTGAGCTAATTGTTCCCTTGTAGTTCCATATTCATACATGTGTCTTTTTGCAATCATCGCATATAATGACGGGAAAGTAGCCCCTTGTTGTGCTTCCCATTCTTGATCAGATGCAGTAGCAATAGCTGGAGTAGCATCTACAACATCAGTCATTTTTTCAACACCTGCAGAAATTACAACATCATGGAAACCTGATGCAACTGCCATAATTCCCTGTCTTAAAGCAAGCCCCCCAGATGCACATGCTGCTTCTACCCTTGTAGTTGGGATTGGATTAAGACCCATGTGATCAGAAATAAGTGCAGCAATATGTTCTTGGTCTACAAATAAACCTGAAGACATATTTCCAACATACATTGCTTCAATATCGTCTCCTTCAACTTCAGCATCCATAACAGCTTTTACACCTGCTTCAGCGATTAAATCTCTAAAAGATGAATCCCACAATTCACCGAATTTAGTTTGTGAAACTCCTATAATTGCAACATCTCTCATAATTACACCTACATTTTAATTTTGCCTTTAAATTTAGCATAAACAGCATAATCAACATATTGTTTTCTATCAATGATGTCTTGTGTTTTTGGAGCTAAATCTCTTTTTTCTTTAATTTCTTCATTAACTGTTAAGGTAAATCCGTCACTACCTGCACCTGATCCGTATGAAACAACAAATATTTTATCTCCCGGTTCTGCAACATCTAAAATATTAGATAAAGCTAATGGAACTGCACCAGAATAGGTGTTTCCAATATTTGGAGTTAAAAGACCTTGTTTGATTTGTTCACTAGTAAATCCAAGTTTTTTACCTGCCCTTAAGTAAAATTTACCGTTAGGCTGGTGGAAACAAGCATAATCATAATCTTCAGGTTTTGAATCAGTTTTTTCAAATAAACCTTTTGCAGCACTTAACACATGTTTGAAGTATGCAGGTTCTCCAGTGAAACGGCCACCATGAGATGGATAGTCTTGTCCTTCTCTTCTATAAAAATCAGGAGTATCAGTAGTAAAACTGTATGTTTCTTCAATATCAGCAAGAGTGTTATCTTTACCAATAATATATGCTGCACCTCCAGCAGATGCAGTATATTCCAATGCATCTCCAGGTGCACCTTGAGAAGTATCAGCACCAATAGCTAATCCATACTCAATCATATCGGAATCCACAAGCCCCATAGTCATTTGAATTCCAGCAGTTCCAGCTTTACAAGCAAATTCTAAATCAGCAGCAGTCAAATCAGGAGTAGCATTTATAGCTTCTGCAACAATAGTTGCAGATGGTTTTACTGCATAAGGATGTGATTCAGAACCAACATAAATCGCCCCTATTTTTTGTGGGTCAATCTGAGCTCTTGCTAGAGCATATCTAGCAGCAGTTACTGCAATAGTAGCAGTATCTTCATCAGCAGAAGGTACGGATTTTTCGTTTACAACTAAACCCCTTGATAAAGCAACAGGATCATCTCCCCACACTTTAGCAATTTCTTCCACTTTTATTCTATATGACGGCACATATGCCCCATATCCAACAATTCCTACCATAGAATCACCAAGATTTTTTTAATTTATAAATTAGTTAGAAAACTAACTTTAGTAATTTAATCTTTATAAAAAGTATTATATAAAAGTAACTAAAAAAACTAATCAGTATAATAAGAATTAAGAAAAAAATAAGAAAATTAGATAAAACAAATGCAGTTGCCGGGATTCGAACCCGGGTTGTAGGCTTGGAAGGCCCAAGTAATAACCAGACTATACCACAACTGCATAAATGCGGCGTCCGGGATTTGAACCCGGGTCTCTAACGTGGCAGGCTAGAGTCTTAACCAGGCTGGACTAACACCGCATAACAGACAACAATTATACTTTTGTTTTGATAGTATATAAAGTTTTTGGTAAAACTATTTTCCAACAATTCGTTTAAAAATCAGTTTATCCTGATCATCAAATGTTTTAGTAAGAATAATAGCTATTAAATAAACTACAACTCCTACAGGAATAGCTAACCATAAATTAAGATTAAGAATATGTAAAACAACACCCATAACACTTGCACAAAGTACAACTTTTAAAATATCAACCAGAAGATGTCTGTCAGGAAGCTGATTAATTTTATAAATGGTGTATAATTCCAAAGCTAAAATTAAAATCTCACTAATTACAGTAGCTACTGAAGCACCGTAAACTGAGAAATGAGGTATTAAAATAAAATTCAAGGCAACATTAAACAAAGCAGCCAAACAATAAATTTTAGTAACTGCAGTTTCTCTGTGGGATGCATTTAAAATCATGGAACATGCTCCATTAATAAATAAGAAGCAAACAGTCCAAATAAGGATTTTTAAAACTTCTCCTGCTTCCGCATACTGATTACCATAACATAATGAAATTACATCTCCCCCATAGAAAAAAGTAGCAATAGCTATAGGAATAGTAACCATAGACAGATACTTGATGGATTTGACAAAACTAAACTGCAGTAAATTTCCGTCCTGTTTAAACAGTTTGCTCATAACCGGGAAAATAACAGAAGTGTAAATTGTATAAAACAGAGTTAAAACATTGATTAACTTATAAGATGAATTATAAAGCCCTGTTGCATAGGTATTTGCAAACTGGGTAATCATAACCATGTCAATTGAATAATAAATCATATAAAATAAGCTAGTCAATGCAAAAGGAAGGCCTCCAATAACTAACTTTTTACAAAAAGCCTTATCAAACAACGGTTTTGGAACAATAATCTTTTTAGATAAAGCCAAAGTCGCATAAACTAAACCGATTAAATTAGCTGCAATATATGCTAAAGTAATTCCCCATAACCCATAATTTGTAAATGTAACAGCTACAATGAATATAAATGTTAAAACATTAAGCAAAGTATTTGTAATAGCCTGATACTTCATCATTTCGTGAGCCTGGAATGAAGAATACATTGCAGTTTGAAATGACTTAATTACATTTTCCACAGCAAACAAGAAACAGATTACAACAGTATAATTATCCCAGCCCAATATAAATAAAGCCAGTGATACCACTGCCAGGTAAAATACCGCCAATATTAATTTAATACCAATAGCATTTCCCAAATATTTCTTTTCAGAGTCAAAATCTGTAGAAATGGATCTGACAATATAGGTAGTAACTCCCAAATCGGCACAAACACCAAAAATAGTTGCAAAAGAAGTAGCTGTACCTAAAAGACCATAATCAGATACACCTAAATAACGAGCAGTTAAAATAGTCCAAACAAAAGCACAGACACTAGTTATGATTTGAGAAAACATTAACCAACTCATATTTGCAAAAACAGTTCTTACCCTACTCATAATACTAAACTCACAAATTACTAGGATTAATATATATCAGTTTTCTATATTAAGCTTTACCTAAAATCTGTTTAATTATAAGTTTATCCTCGTTATCAAAGAATTTTATAAGAGTAATAACTATTAAGTAAACTATAACACCAACAGGAATAGCTAACCATAATGACATGTTAACCAGGTAAAATACTCCGCCCATGACAGCAGACGCAATAATTATCTTAATCAAATCAAAAATCAAATGCCTGTCAGGAAGCTGATTTATTTTACTAATCATATACATTTCTAAAATTAAAATTAAAACATCAGTCATTACTGTTGCAAATGCTGCTCCGTGTGCTGAGAAATAAGGTATTAAACATAAATTTAATCCTGCATTGAACACTGCAGCTAAAGAATAAATCTTTGTAACGGAAGTTTCCTTATGAGATGCATTTAAAATCATGGAACATGCACCGTTAACGAATAAGAAACAGACAGTCCACACCAATATTTTTAAAACACTGTCTGCATCAGCATACTGATTACCATAACAAAGATAAATCACATCCCCCGCATAGAAAAAGGTAGCTACAGCTATTGGAATAGTAATCATAGACAAATATTTAATTGATTTGACAAAGCTAAGGCGCAACATGTCTTTTCCCTGTTTAAACAGCTTGCTCATAACCGGGAAAATAACAGCTGAATAAATTGTATAAAACAATGTTAAAACATTAATTAGCTTGTAGGTAGAATTATAAAGCCCTGTTGCATAGGTAGTTGAAAACTGAGTAATCATAACCATGTCAATTGAATAATACAATGTATAAAACAGTGTAGTTAAAGCAAAAGGAATTCCCGCAATTATCAGTTTCTTAAAAAATTTCAAATCAAACAATAATTTCGGAACTATAATATGCTTTGTCAGGGCAGCTATACAATAAATCAAACCGATTAAATTAGCTGCAATGTATGCAAAGGTGATTCCAAGCAAACCGAAATCAGTAAAGCAAATCATTACAATAAATACCAAAGTCAAAACATTAAGTAAGGTATTGGTAATTGCCTGATATTTCATCTGTTCGTGAGCCTGAAATGAAGCAAAAAGCAAATTATAAAATGATTTAATTAAACTTTCAATTGCAAATAGGAAAGTTATTAAAATAGTAAAATTATCCCATCCCAGCAAATAGGAAATAAAAATAACCACTGCCAAATAGAGTACAGACAGTATTAATTTAAGGGACAGTGCATTTCCCAAATACTCCGCCTCTACATTATAATCCACCGAAATGGATCTTGTAATATATGTAGTGACTCCCAAATCAGCAACAACAATTACAATAACAGAAAAAGAAGTTGCTGTTCCTAAAATACCATAGTCAGATACCCCAAGGTAACGTGCAGTTAAAATAGTCCAAACAAAAGCACAAACACTGGTAATGATTTGGGAAATCATCAGCCAGCTCATATTTGCAAATATTGTTCGAACCTTATTCATAATTTTAAACCTTAGGAGTATTTGAAAAATGATATTATATTGTTTTTAATAGTTAAGCTTTTCTTGCAGTTACACAAATCCACTCATTTTCATCCTGAATAAATGCCTGAAAATCTTTAAAACCTGCTTTTTCAAGTGCTGATTTCAAAACATCTTCAGAATAAATTTTCATATCCAACAATTCTATTAAATCTTCATATTTATCCATTTTACCTTCTCTGTAAACTGCTTCGTTACAGAAAAATACCAAACCGTCTTTTTTAAGAACCCTGTTTACTTCTTTTAAGTCATTTATAAAATCCGGCCAGAAATAAATTGTTTCAAAACCTGTTACAATGTCAAAGCTTTCATCTTCAAAGGGCATTTCAGATACAGATCCCTGTAAGACTTTAACTTTGCCATCATCTATGGCCTGTTTATTTAAATCAGTGGATTTTTCAACACTTACTTCAGAGTAATCAATTCCAACAACACATCCGTCTTTACCTATTTGTTTAGCGAAGCGTTCAAGATTTTTCCCTCCGCCACATCCGATATCAAGGATTTTATCTGTTTCATCAATGTTAAAATGACTGACTCCCCATCTGGCCATTGTTTCATGAGATTTATTCATCCTGTCAAGTATTTCATGACCTAATTTTCCTTCAGGTTTTCTTGCATTTTTAATAAGTTTTTTATCTTCCATATTGTTGCCAGTATTTACTTTATCAGACATATTATGTTTTCCTCCTTATTTTTTCATTCCTTTACGTGTTTTAATAGCCTGTCCTGTTTGGAAATCGTTGATTTCACAGGCCCCAAGTAATGCCTTACCATAAGCAAGCAACTTGTCCTCTTCATTTACAATTAAAACTTCATCCTTAGCTCTTATATCCTCATCACATTCCACGACGAATTTGGCAAAAACGCTTTTTCCTTCAAGTGAAAATGGTTCTGAGTCCTTATTTACTACAACTCTGTTTTTAGGATATTGTGTAGCTGCATGGAGTCTTTTTGCACCTTCTTTTGAAAGGATTAAAAAGCTGTCAGAAGCTCTCATATTTACAATTAATGTTTTTCCGTCATAAATATGTCTTATCTTACCTGTTTTTTTACTTTTTTCAATTTTTATATTACCTGCAAATAAAGCATCACCTGCTCCGACACCAAACTGATAGTCAGCTATTGCCTTAACCTTTTTAAGGTCATCTTTTGCATATCTGATTTCATCAGACTGTGAATGAATATTATATAATCCAATATCCAATTTTTTAATAACATTGGAGTGAATTAAGACCTGATCATAGTATTCTACAAATTCTGAGATAAAGTCCTCAATAAATTCCAGACTGCTTACATCCCAGGTTCTTGGAGATTCATTTTGACTTAATGGATATATTTCATCAATTTCAAGAGGAATAAGACCGAACGGAATATCCAATACCATAAAATCAGTATTGTTCAAATCCAATTCCTGTTCACTTCCATAAACATAAAAGTTTCCAAGCTTACTTGAAACATATTTGCTGTAAGGTTTACGTGAAGGAGGCAATATTACCAAATCACGTTTTCTGGGCATTGCCCTTAGCTTTTGAATATGCCTTAAAACTTCACTTCTGTATAATGATTCTGAACCTGTGTAGAAAAATGCTGATTTTTTACTTCTCGGATCATATTTTTCCAAATCTTTGCTGTAGTTGCCTAATTGGCGAAGAGCTTCAAGCAGATTAGGGTGTGCTCTGCAGCGTTCTTCAACAAGTTCCATTAATGAACCTTCATAAATAGCCTGCCTAATTAATCTTAACTCAGCAAATGAAACATTTAAGTTATGCTGAGCTATTAAATCTCTTCTTTTTTCTTTAGGCATAGCCCTTAAGTCATCCGGAGTGTAGTTGCAGCAAACTTCACATGAACATGGCATTTCCTGTAAGTTTTCAAGTTTGTAAGTTCCTCTTACAGACAATAAACGGTCATCTTCAGCATATAATATATAAGCTGCTGAATCAAACAAATCACATCCCATAGCTACAGCCAAGGCAAAAATCATCGGATGGCCTGCACCCATCAAGTGACGGGGCTTACTGTCCGGAAGATGTGCTACACTGTTCATTACAACATCAACAAGCTCCTTATAATGATATGATTCCATTAACGGAACTACTGCACCTATAGGATACAAATCCGCATCTAATTTAGTCAGTTCATCTGCACATTTTCTTCTTAAATCAGGAAAAGTTGAACCTTGAACTACAGAATTCAATTTCATTTCCATATTTTGGGAATTTCTGTAATCAACAGCTTCCTTAGCCCTTTCCAAAGTAACTTCCAAATCTGCTTCAGCCTTTTCACGGGTTACAAAAGGTGCTGTTGGAATATCCAAACTAGTTCCAATGTCTGTTTTAATCAATTCCTGAAACTCAATAACCTCTTTATTTGTAATATCAACATCACCGTAAACAGACAGTTGGAACGAACCTGAATCCGTCATAATCGGACCGTCAAAATTAATTAACTTAT
Source organism: Methanobrevibacter smithii ATCC 35061 (assembly GCF_000016525.1). Taxonomy (NCBI): domain Archaea; kingdom Methanobacteriati; phylum Methanobacteriota; class Methanobacteria; order Methanobacteriales; family Methanobacteriaceae; genus Methanobrevibacter; species Methanobrevibacter smithii. The sequence goes on along the minus strand of NC_009515.1, from coordinate 1,591,722 downwards.
GAAGCCCTATTTCTGCAGCTTTCTTTTTTAAATCCTCATCTTTGTAAATTAAATAAGCATTGGTAATAACTATATCTGCCCCATATTTTTTAACATCAATAGTTTGTTTACGAGGATGGATAACTGGCATTAAATTAGGGGTTTTTACATCACCAGAGTTAGTTTTCAAAACACCAACTCTGCCTCTATTATCTTTAGCTTTAATCTCAAACATTTAATTAACCTTATTTTATTAGTTAAAATAAAATTTAAATTAGAAATTATATAAATTTTCCTCATTTTTAAAATAAAAATTGAAGTAAAAAAATAAAAAAGATTAAATTCCGGAAAATTTCTCTAAAACCGGAACTTTACTCATCAGTCTAATAAAAATATTACAGATTATAAAAACAGCAATACATTCTAAAACTATAGTCAGTGCAGCATTTCCCATAACATTAAATGAAAGAATTTTATCGAAAATGTTAATAAATAAAACATTAGCTAAATAAACTCCATAACTTCCAATACTGCAAAAAACAAAAGCATTATTAACTGATTTAGAATATTTTTCACAATCTGTGTTTAATACTATTATAAACATTCCAATAGCTTGAAGACAGGCATTTGGAGTTACATCACCTAAATTAAAAAATAATAAAGACTGTCCACCAATCGCCATAGAAGACAATACTGTTCCTAAAAATGACAACAATGTTCCTGCTACAAACAGTACCAGTCCGAAGTTTTTATTTTTTAAAACAGATTTTTGTTTAATGTATAAATAATATCCCAATATAAAATAACCGATACTTCCTGTGAAATATTTTAAATAATCATATAATAAAAAATCAACATTTGAAAATCCTACAAAGGAAATCAAAGCCCATACAATTAAAAAATACTCAATTTCATAAATTTCGGCATTATGCAGCCATGTAGTAATAATCGGTGAAAATATATACAACCCTACAATCATGTAAACAAACCAAAACTCGATTGAAACAATAGTTGGGTCTAAAAATGCCTGAATTAAAAAGTATCCAAATTGAATTAAATCAAATGAATGATAAATCATTGCAAATTTAGCAATTACATAGACTACTAGCCAAAAAATAAAAGGAATTAAAACCCTTTTAATTCTTCTAGGAACAGATGAAATTGGTTGGTCTTTTCTTAAAATAAGAAATCCTGAAACCATGATAAATAAAGGAACACCGAATCTGGAAAGTGATTCAAAAAATACTCCACAGTACCAATTTGGCTGAAACACAAAATCCGGCATCAAATATTTCGAAGAACAGTGCAATAACAATACCGCAAGTATTGCAATAGTCTTAAGCCAATCCACATTATATATACGATTTTTACCAACATCAAAATTGAAAAATTCCAAAAAAAGTCACCACATAATATTGTATCATGACAGTATTTAAAATTATAGTAATCTGAATTTAAATTATATCAAACCTGACATATCATAAATAATATCAGTAATAATTATCTTTTTTAAAGTATCATATTCTTGTAATGATTTATAAAACCGATTTTTACTTTTTCTAATAGATTTATATTAGTCAAAAATTAATTATTTAAATAGATTAAAATGAGTTATGAAAAAAATGCCAGAGTAATCAATGATGATATTTTTGATTTAGTCAACAGCTGTTTTGAAAAAGAAAGAAGTAGTGGAAATATTAATTCAAGATGTAATTTTTTTGATGGAAACAAGGATTATTTTGTTTTAACTGATGACGGATCATATTCCATTAATTCAAAGGAAATAAATCACAAAGTTGAAACACTTCATACATCTACAGGTGCAATAAGTGAATCATTTGAGAAATTTATCAAACCTATGAAATTCAACTACGATGAAGATCTAGCTATTTTAGATATCTGTGCAGGACTTGGATACAATTCATCTGCTGCAATAGCCGATTTTATTAAAAATAGCTCAGATTCCAGTTTACAAATTGATATGGTTGAAATTTCAAAAGCTACTCTTGCATGCGGTCTTTTAGTTCCCTCACCAATTCCGGAACATGACATTACCAAAAAAGCTATTGAAAATGAATTAATAAAACAGGATTATGCCGGCATTAGCTATGAAAAATGCAAAATTCCTGAAAATATTGACATCAATGTTTATATTGAAGATGCAAGACAAACTGTTCAAAATTTGGAAGACAACTATTATGATGCAATATTTTTAGACCCATTCAGTCAAAATATGGCTCCTGAATTATTTTCTCTGGATTTCTTCAGGGAGTTCAGACGTGTAATTAAAGACAGAGGTATCATAGCTACTTATACTTCTTCTGCACCAGTCAGGGCAGGTTTTATAGAAGCTGGATTTTATGTTGGTCAGGGACCTATTTTCGGAAGAAAACAGGGAGGAACCCTAGCCAGTCCAAATCCAGAAGTTCTTGATAAATCCCTTCCAAAAAACGATGAAATCAGAATAGCTTTATCTGATGTAGGCATTCCATTTAGAGACCCTAATCTAAACAACAGCAGTGATTTTATTTTAGATAAACGGGCAGAAGTCAGACATGATGCAAGACACAACACCAAAATATCCTCTGCTGTCAAAACACCGATTTTTCTAACTAAAAATATGGAAGATGAAAAATTAAAAAGACGTGTTGAGCGTAATTTAGCTAAAATGAACATTCCATCAACTACTTCCAAAGAAGCCTTTTATATTTTAGAATGTGAGGAAAATTATACTGAAAAACAAGACTTGAAAAACAATTCAAGAACTAGAATACTAGACATGACTGAAAAATTAGAAAAAGTAAAAAATGGAGATTATAATGCCGAATAAGGCATTTGTCCATTTTTTAATATGTATGCTTCATCCTTCGATGAACTGACAGTAGAAATAACTTTTATCAGATTTTTAGAACCGCCACCATGGTTTTTACCATCAATAACAGAGAAATCTGCATCACATTTAGCACAGAATATATGACCTTCTGCACTTCCTGACTCTTTTAAACCAGTAGCTGGGAAAACACCCCAGTTTGCTGTTTCACTGCCTGCCCAAAATATTCCCCAGTAAAGTCTGTCACTTCTGCAGCATGGACATATTCTTTCAAATACTGATTTGTATAATGTATAACCATATTTGCTTAATTCACCAGCAGCTGAAGGTCTTCCGATAGCCATAATATATTTTCCATCAGGAGATACACCGTAAATGCTGTAGTATTTAATAAAAGCAGGATCTTCCATTACATAAATCGTATTGAATATTTCCTCTCCTGAATTCAAGTTCTTGGAAAGTACTGCATGATTACCCTTTGATAAAGAAACATTCAAAGTAGCAACACCTCCATCATCAGTTTGAACAATGTATTCAACACCATCAATTGTTATTGATACATTTCTTGCACCGTCATGAGTTTTAAGTACAAATACTCCACTTTTATTCTCAATTAATGAAATATCCTCTGCTGAAATAGTAGTCAATACTTTAATAATATTTGCTTTTTCTTCACCGTTTAAATGAATTGCAGTTAAAATATACTCTCCAGGAAATAGGTCAATATTCAATCTGGCCATACCATTATCATCAGTCTGCTTTTTATAAAAAACACCATTAATATTAAAAATAACACTGGCATTAACCAAAGGACTGCCACAACCATCCAAAAACTTAGCACAATACTGAGTACCATTCCTAAAAAACTTAACAATGTCGTCTCCATGAATAGTAGACAGTACAGTAATATTATATCCATACATCAAACCGTCAGGATGCATAGCAGTTAAAATATACTTTCCCGGAAAGAGGTTGATATTCAGCCTAGCTACACCTTCATAATCAGTCTGTTTTTTGTAAAGCACACCGTTAATATTAAAAGTAACACTGGCATTAACCAAAGGACTGCCACAACCATCCAAAAACTTAGCACAATACTGAGTACCATTCCTAAAAAACTTAACAACATCATTAGCCAGAATAGTAGACAGTACAGTGATATTACTTCCATACATCAAAGCGTCAGGATGCATAGCAGTTAAAATATACACACCAGGGCGCAAATTAATATTCAATTTGGCCATACCATTATCATCAGTCTGCTTTTTATAAAAAACACCATTAATATTAAAAATAACACTGGCATTAACCAAAGGACTGCCACAACCATCCAAAAACTTAGCACAATACTGAGTACCATTCCTAAAAAACTTAACAACATCATTAGCCTGAATAGTAGACAATACTTCAATATTATTGGTCTTGGTAGCTAATCCGTCTGTATAATGATAAAATGTAGTTATTGTGTAATTTCCAGGATTTAAGTTAATCCCTATGAAAGCTTTACCGTTTACCAATTCTTTTGTGTAATTCACACCATTAACATTGAAAATTACTTTAGAATCATTATTTTGAGAATTTATAAGTTTACCATCCTGATATATAGATACTTCATACCGGCTTCCGTTTTTATAATACATTGAAAGGTCTTCACCATAAATAACCGGTTCTCGAGTATATTCGGATTTAGAATAAGTTACATTATTTATATCATCAATCCCCGATGGAGGATCAACATCCAAATCACTTGTTTCAACATCGTCATCAAATGACACCACATTACCAACATCTGAAGCCGCACCAACTGCAGATACAGACAACATGAAACAAAGTGTTATTAAAAATATCTTCATTTTATTGCCAAACATAAGTCCACCTCTTATGAATCAAGAAATATTTTTTTCTTGTGTGTATATTGTTTTTATCTTTTCTTATAAAAAGCTTTTGAATTTCAAAATAAGCTCAAATAAAGTTAAAATAGCTAAAATAAGCAATTTAAAGCTTAAAAAAAATATAGATAATTGTAAGTATTTAAAAATTGTTAATAAGTTATAATTAAAAATCACAGGAGAATTTTCCTAAGGTATTTAGTCAAATAAAGCTACGAGAGCCAAATAAATTAATAAGCTTAAAGTAAAATTAATCTGAAGGCTTATTTTAATAATCAACAATAGTTAATCCATTATTTTAATAAACAGCAATTAATTAACTATCTAAATTAAAATATGATAAAAATTAAACTTAAAATTATCTAAAAAACAATGAATTATTATGTTTAAATCAGATTCCAAAATACTGCAATCCAAATTATAAAAAACACACAAATAAACTGCAAAATTAGATTATCCCAAATATTTAAATTAATTAAACCAAACAAAATAGTTAAATTAAGTTTCAAAAACAGATTTTGGAAAAACTGCTTTTCAAGGAAGTATTAGAATAATGCAAAAGAAAGTCAATTAAATAAGAGTATTGCAAAATAAATAGTAAAATAATAGCTATTTAATTAATATAATTAATAGCTAATTCAAAAACATATTTTTTAATCATCTACAAGTAGAAGTTCTGAATAGGAATATAAAATATCTTTAACTCCGGAGTTCGGATTTTCAAATTTAGATAAGCAAAGTATGACACCATCATCAAAATCAATACTTTCACCTAACTCCAAATCTCTTAAATCGTTTAAATCCATTGCTTTAGAATATTCTTCTTTTAGAGCTTTAACTTCAGGGTCGGTTTCATTAACCCATTCCTGATTGAAATATAAAAATAAATATGGAGTTTCGTTAAATTCCAAAGCAAAAATAGCTTTAGATTCTTCTCCATCAAGTTTAAAAATTGAAATCATAAATCTCACTCCACTGTTACACATTTAGCTAAGTTTTTAGGCTTATCAGGATCCAAACCTTTTTCAACAGCCACATAATATGCCAGCAATTGTAATGGCACTATATAAACTAAAGGTGCAATAACTTCATTAACATCACTGTCTATAGTAAACAAATCATCAGACTTTAGTTTTAGTCTTTCATCATTCTTAGAACCGATAGCTAAAATATCTGCACCACGGGATTTAACTTCTTCCAAATTACTCATTGTTTTTCTGTGGTTTTCTCCAGGAGGCAGTATTACAACAACAGGAATTCCCTCATCAATAAGTGCAAGTGGCCCATGTTTAAGTTCACCTGCAGCATAACCTTCACCATGAATATAGGTAATTTCTTTAAGTTTTAAAGCTCCTTCCAAAGCTATAGGATAAGAATATCCTCTTCCAATAAAGAAAAAGTCACGGGCAAACTTATATTTTTTAGACATTGTCTTAATTGAATCAACTTCTTTCAGTAGCTCCTCAATGAAATCAGGGACCTTGTAGATATCTTCAAGCAATTTTTCATCTTTAGCTATTAATGCTGCAAATAAATAAATAGCAGTCAATTGACTTACATAAGTTTTGGTTGCAGCAACTCCAATCTCAGGACCTGCCTGAGTTTGTATCACATAATCAGCACGCCTTGTAATAGCTGAACCTGCTACATTAACTACACCTAAAGTTTTGGATGTTTCATTAGCTAAATCCAGTGCCTTAAGACTGTCTGCTGTTTCACCTGATTGGGATATGAAAATAACTAAAGTATCTTCGTTTAATGTATTTGCAGAGTATTTAAATTCAGAAGCTAAAATAACATCAGTCGGAATACCTGCCAAAGATTCTAAAAGATATTTACCAGTTATAGAAGCATGGAAAGATGTACCACATGCTACAAAACAGATTCTTGAAATATCTCCCAAATCATCAATAATTTCCTGAATATTATCCCTTTCAGTTAAAGTGTTTCTAACTGCTGTAGCCTGTTCATTGATTTCTTTAATCATGAAATAGTCATAACCTTCCTTTTCAGCCATTTCAGGAGTCCAGTCAATAGTTTCAATTTCTTTTTCTATAACATTGTCAAATTCATCCTTGACCACTATTTCATTTTCATCAATAATGACCAGTTCCCCTTTTTCAGGATAGATTATGTCTCTTGCATATTCCAGTATAGCCGGAGAATCAGAAGCTAGGTAATATCCGTCTTCACCAATACCGACAATTAAAGGACTGTCTTTACGGGTAGCTATTATTTTATCAGGTTCATTTTTACTAACAGCAGCTATTGCATAAGCTCCGTGAATTATTCCGATTGTTTCACGTACAGCATCTTCCAAATCAAATCCTTTGTCCATATATTTTTCTATTAAATGAGGAATAACCTCAGTATCAGTATCTGATTTAAATACATGGCCTTCTTCTTCAAGCTGAGATTTAATATCCAAATAATTTTCAATAATACCATTGTGAACTACAGCTACTGATTCATTTTCATCAGTATGAGGATGAGCATTAATTTTATTTGGATCACCATGAGTAGCCCAGCGAACATGTGCAATACCATAATGACCAGGCATATCAGCCAAATCTAATTTAGAATCAACCTCTTTAATTTCCCCCTTATCTTTTTTAATGTTAATACCATCACTAACTGTAGCGATACCTATTGAATCATAACCTCTATATTCCAATTTAGATATACAATCTAAAAGAACAGGAGCTGCATTTTTATTGTTTTTTAATATGCAACCTACAATCCCACACATTGTTACACCTCAATAATTATAAATGTCTTTATAAAGACTTACTACATCTCCAATAATCAAAATAGCAGGAGTGTTAATTTCCTTATCAGCTATATTCTCAAGAGTTCCGAAAATCACATTTTCATCTGGAAGAGTACCGCTTTCTATAACACAAACAGGTGTATCTCCTGAACGGTACTTCATAATTTCACTTGTGTTCTCTTTAATATTGCCTATACCCATTAATATAACTAATGTATCTGCAGTATAATCCCACTTAACCTGACTTTCCTTTTTAGTAGGATCTTCATGACCAGTTACCAATGTTACAGAGGTAGCTATAGCTCTATGAGTTACAGGTAGCCCAAGTGATGTTGGCGCTCCAATAGCTGATGTTACACCAGGAATTACTTCAAATTTGATATCATTTTCCATTAAAGCTAATATTTCTTCTCCTCCACGACCAAAAACAAAAGGATCCCCTCCTTTAAGACGAACAACAGTGTCATTTTCCTTAGCCTGCTCGACAATCAATTCATTAATTTGGTCTTGTGTTTTATAATGTTCTCCAGCTTTCTTACCAACATATATCTTTTTGGCATCCTTTGGAGCATGCTCTAAAATTTCATCATTAGCCAGATAATCATATAAAACAACATCTGCTTTATTTAGAGCTTTTATAGCTTTAAGAGTTATTAAATCAGCATCTCCAGGACCTGCACCCACTAAATAAACTACCATCTAAATCACTTATAAAAATCCTTTAAAAAAGTTTAACCCGTCACTAGAACCTAATATTTCTTCACAAGCACGTTCAGGATGAGGCATCATTGCACAAACAAGACCTGACTCATCACAAACACTGGTAATAGCTTCCATAGAACCATTAGGATTTTTATCTTTAAATTGTAAAACTATCTGATCTTGATCTTTTAATAAATCAATATCCTCTGTGTAAAACCTTCCTTCTGCATGAGCTATTGGAATCTGTAAAGTCTGACCTTTTTTAAATGATTTTGTAAAAGGTGTTCTTGCAGTTCCGACTTTCAAATCAACCCATTCACAGTTAAATTTAGGATTTTCATTAGTTATGAAAACACCTGGAACAAGACCTATTTCACCAAGAATTTGAGCTCCGTTACATATTCCTAAAACAGGTTTTTCCTCTTTAACCAATGCTTTAATACCATCAATAACAGGAGTGATGGAAGCCATAGCACCTGCTCTTAAATAATCACCATAAGAAAATCCCCCAGGAATTACAATACCGTCAAAATCTGTTAAATCTTCCTGATTCCACCAGATATATTCAGGAGTTAAACCTGCAAGTTCAATAGCTCTGGCCACATCCCTATCACAGTTGGTTCCCGGAAATCTAATTACTCCAATTTTCATTATAAAAACCCCTTAAGCCCCACAAGCAGAGTTTTGTGGAATAACAGTAATTTTATAATTATGAATTACAGGATTACAAAGTAATCTTTCACACATGTCTACAACGTCTTCCCTTATAGCTTCCCTGTCTTCTCCTTCCATTTGGAATTTGATGATGTCTACAGTTTTAGCATTTTTAACATCATAACCAAGTAAAGCAAGAGACCTTTCAATAGTTGTAGCTTCCGGGTTTAACATACCTTCTTTAAGAGATACTTTAACTTCAATATCAAAAATCATTTCTAAAAACTCCTTACAATTCTATTTTCTCGTCATCAGGGATAATTCTGTTATAAACTTCCACATAAGCGTCCATAACTTCATTGTCTTTACCTTTTCTGAACAATTCCTTATCCAACATATCCAAGGTTTCACTATCCCATAACCTGCATCCGTCTGGGCTAATTTCATCACCTAAAATAATTTCGCCGTTTTTATCTTTACCGAATTCAACTTTGAAATCAACCAAGATAATTCCAGCTTCTAAAAGGAATTCAGATAAAACTTCATTAATTTTTAATGCTTTTTCGGTTAATTCATCAATTTCTTCCTGAGTAGCTAATCCTAAAGCTTTAATAATGGAATCATTAAGCATAGGGTCATGGAATTCATCTGCTTTAAAATCCATTTGAACAATAGGAGGATCTAATTTAGTACCGTCAGCTATTGGATATTTACGAATTAAACTGCCTGTAGCTATATTTCTAACAATAACCTCAATAGGTATCATTTCCAATTTTTTAGCTACCATAACATTAGTTTCAGGCAAATCAATAAACTGTGTTTTAATACCGTTTTCCTCCAATACTTTAAAAAGTTTAGTGGAAATAAGTGCATTATAAGAACCTTTTTTATTCATCACTTCTTTTCTTGCACCGTCACCTGCAGTCATATCATCTCTAAACTCAATGATAACTGCATTTTCATCATCAGTAGTATATACACTCTTTACTTTACCATTATTAATTAACTCTTTTTTATCCATGATATCAACAAGTAATTTTTAAATTTATATTATGTATAATTCTGATTAAAATACTATATAAATTAAACTAAACCATTAGCTACAACAGAAATAAATTTCTTTTTATCTTTCTTTTTCAAAAACCACGGAACAAAAAATGTAGTATGGTGAGGAACCCCATAGTGTCTTTCCAGATAAATCGGATAAGTTATATGTTTCCATTTAACATAAACATGTTTAAAAAAAGCTAACTGTTCCAGATAAATGCGGCGGCGATTATCGGATTTATTCCAGACTTTTTTCTCCTGTTTAGAAAATAAAAACTTAATTTTCAGTCTGCGGGAATCCATATCATCATATTCATCAACAGACAAAGGATATGACAGACTGTTGAACATTTCCCGAAATTCCTTAATTTCCTTATTGAGTCTAACTTCAGTTAAGTAATATTCATTATCCTGTCTTTTTTTAAAAGATTTGAACTTCCTGGTTTTTGGCATAGTCCAAAACTTCTTTTTGGTTTTTTTACCCATTTACAAACACACCAATAAAACAAAACTTAGTTATTTTTCCGAATATTGAACTTCCTGTAAAGATTTTTTATTGTCTGATTATTGTAAAGTGAAGTATAAAGTTTGGAAATGAAAATAGCCTGTTTAAACTGTTTATTTAAAACTTTATTGTTTAAAACAGCAATTTCTCTTCTATGAATATCTATTTTGCAGTTTAAATGCTTTTCAAACTTGTAAATTTCTTTAACCGCATACATCTTATGACTTTTATCCAAATTAGAAAATATTAAAAGCAAACTTCCGATATTTTCCCCGATTGTTACATGCTGAGACAATTTAACCGGTTCCAGAAGATCATTGACATTATACATACCCTTTAGAAATCTGTTGAATTTTTTAATATCATGACCATGAATGGCTGTTTTTTTATGTTCAAATGTGTTATACATATAAACTTGAGTATTTGGTAAAACAGAAATCTTGTTTGAATTTATCAGTGCCTTAAAATAAAAATAAGTGTCTTCACACAGAGTATCTTCCGGGAATGAGATATTGTTATCTAAAATTAATTCTTTTTTAAAGATTTTACCCCATGGAGCTACAAAATAATTCAAACTTAAGCTGTCAAATATTTCCTGAGATTCCAAAGGATTTAAATTCACTAATCTTTCATCACTTTGGAGGAATTTAACCTTAACCTTATCTCCATCCAGATTAATGATATGTGATCCGATTACAAAATCAGAGTCTTGAGTTAAAATAGTATTGTACAAATTTTCAAGACCTTCCTTAAGATATTCATCATCAGAATCTAAAAAGGAAATGTAATCGGCACTGGCATATTTAATACCTAAACTGCGTGGCTTACCTGGAAGCCCTGAGTTTTCATCTAAAAAAACAGGAACAATATTATCATATTCATTAGCATAATCACTTATAATGTTTCTGGAATTATCAGTTGAACAGTCATCAACTATTATCAGCTCAATATTTTCAAAACCTAAAGACTGGTTGATTATTGAATCAATAGCTGCATTCAATTCCTTTTCAGCATTATAAACAGGCATTACTACACTAATTTTAAAAGTCATATTTTTCCTATCCAATTGTATAACTATAAATTATACCAAACATAATTAATAAAAATTTCCATTAGAAAAGTTATATATGTATATTAATTATAAATAATAATTTAACAAGTTTTTTAAAAAGGGAAAATGATGCATTATACTGATTATTCTGATGAAACTATTCACAAACTGCAGGAATTGGAGCTTATGATTCTAAAGGATTTTATAGCTATTTGTGAAGAAAACAACATTGAGTATTTTATTTACGGAGGCAGTGCATTAGGTGCCGTCAGACATGGCGGTTTTATTCCATGGGATGATGACATAGACATTATTATGTTTAGAAAAGACTATGAAAAGTTTAAAAAAGTCGCATTATCCAAACCCAACAATAAATATAATTTTTTAACAAGCAAAACAAAGGATTACTTCTTTTTATTTTCAAAAATCATGCTCAAAAACACTATTTTTGAAGAATGGTGGGTCAATCAGGTAGATTTTGATTTAGGAATTGACATTGACATATTTGTATTGGACAAAGTTCCGGACAATAAACTAAAACGATTCTTCCATGTAAAACGTTGCCGTGTCTTAGACAGATTACTTGCAATGTCTGTTATAAAATTTAAAGGATATCCTTCATTAGTTCAGGCATTAGCCAATACAGGACATGCATTTTTAAAGCTGTTTAATATTTCAAGAGAATCATTATTTGATAAAACCCATAAATTACTGGACAAATACAATGATAAAGACTGTGAATGTGTCTGTGATATTTCAGCTCTTCACCATCCCCAAATTTATAAAATAAGTGATTTCAAACCGGGAAAAACAATAATGTTTGAAGATGTTGAAGTTCACTGCCCGAATAATCTTGACAGCATCCTTACACAAATCTATGGAGATTATATGAAATTACCTCCAGAATCTGAAAGATATAATCATATAACTCAAAAAATAGATTTTGGCCCTTATGAAGACTGATTTACAATTTCCCTTATTTTTTTAGCATTTTTTTCATAAATTGACCTGTTGTCTTTGGTTTTGGATGTGGATGACTTGTTTTTAATAGCTGACTTGATAACAGCAGGAATTAATTTCGGTACATCAAGAGACCTTTTAATAATAAACTTCAATCTGTGGAATCTTGACGGATTCGGATAGAAATCATGCTTAAACGAATCATCATTAATCATCTTTTCTGCATAATCACAAATTCTCTCATAAGCCAACTTATCTCCAAAATCATAATACTGACCAATCATTTCACGAGAAACCGGGAATTCATCAGTGTTTTTATCCGTGTTTAACTTTTCAAATTCATCATAAGTGCAGATAGTTTTAGCTCCAACAAGCAACGGATTATCAAAGTCAGGATTTAATTCAACAGGTCTTAAAATATTGCACTGTTTTTCCAGCAAGTAAACATCAATAATAGAAGTACTTATAACAGTGTTTAAATAATCGCATGGCCTGATCCATTCCTGAATTGCATATTTATTGATATAATGGAAATTAGGATATTTTTCATCTAAAATACTGATTGTAGAGTCTTCATCAAGGACATTGAATTCAACAGGATGTGGACGGTAAATAAATTCCTTTTCAGGATGTGTTTTTAGGAATTTCTCAAACCATTCCATTACGATAGCTTTTGATTCAACATTCCATTTTTGCATATATTTACCATCATCCAGATTATGATTCATACTCATTAAACGTTTAGAATCTTTTTCATTAAATGTGAAACTTGAAATAAATAAAATCCATTCCTTGGATGAATCCAAATTAAATTCACTTGCCAGCTGATCTTTAGTTTTGAAAAATGAATCAAAGCGGTGATTTGAGAAATCTGTTTTAATATCACCAGTAACAGGTAAATTTTTTTCATCAATTCCTTCAGCCATCATATCCTGTTTTATATTTTCACTCCAGCAAACATGACTGGCTTTTTTCATATACTCTTTTGGATAATGAGCTTTAGAATCAAGAATTCTTTTAGCTATTACCTGTTCATATCTTAAATTAAGTATCTTATCGATTTTAGGTTTGAATCTGACAGTATATCTTTCAATGTCATTATTGTTATAACCTGCCTGACCAATCAATAATTTAGGTTTATATTTTCTTGGAAAAATAAGTTCCCTGTAATTATAATAACCTAATATATCAACAGAATATCCTCTTTTTTCAAATTCTGCTTTTAAAAGATTAGCATTATTTAATTCCCTTTCCGGAAGTTCATAAAAGATTACAATATCAGCCATTATTTATCCCCTTAACATCGCATTAGCTATTTTAATATCTGATGGTCTTGTAACTTTAAAATTAGTTCTATCTCCTTCAAATAAACCAATTTCATGACCCCTCATGTGAAACAAAATCATAGCTTCATCTAATTTGTCAATTTCCTCATCGGACAAATCACTGTAAATTTCAATGTAATGATTTATGTTAAATGATTGGGGTGTTTGAGACTGCAGCAAATACTGTCTGTCTGGAACGTCAGTTAATATTCCGTCTTTTTTAGATTCAAATATGACATCTGTAGCCGGAATAACTGCACTGGCTGCACCATACTGTTTTGCATATCTTATACTGTCTTTAATTAATTTTGGAGTTACAAATATCCTTGCAGCATCATGAGTAACCATTATTGAATCTTTAGGATAATCATTTTCAAGAGTGTAGTTAATGGAATTTAAAATTGTATCACTACGTCTTTTTCCACCTTCTATAACAGTGATTCTTGGGTCTGTTAAGTCATATTCTTTTATTACATCTTTAGTTTTATTAACACATTCTTTCGGTGAAGATACTATAATTTCATCCATTTCTTCAACTTTTAAGAAAGCTTCCAGAGAATGTATTAAAATCGGTTTACCAGCTATTAAATAAAATTGCTTAGGCATTCCAACATCCAAACGGGTTCCTATACCTCCAGCAAGTAGTGCAGCACATATCATTAAAGTTAGATTTTGTTATTTTTTATATTTATAATAATGTATTTCTAAACATTCATTCTAAAATTAACAAGATCAAGCTTTAAAATATGCAAAACTATAAATTACATCTGAAAATCAATGTCTAATCTTAAAATTGATTTAAAATAGAAAAATTGCATTGAAACTGAAAAAATAAAGATAATAATGAGTTATTAAGAAATAAAATTTAAAAATTACTGAAAAACATGACATCCATTATTTATTATTATTTAAATAAAAATATTCAAAAATTAGTAAAAATCAATGATAAAAAAAAATCAAATTTAATGTCTTATTGCAGAGAAAAATCTCCACAATATTCCGCATTAGACATTAAAATTCTAATCAAATTTATTTTCCCATAGAGACTTACTTCAAAAGTAATTCTCTTGTATTTATCATATTATTAAAATATTATATAAACTTAACTATTAATTTAAAAAAATAGGTAATTAAACAGTTTCCATCTCAAGGAAAAGACCTCACGAAAACTAAATTTTCAAAGCCCATCATTGAATTGTTTATATTTAATTACCCGTTAAATGGAAGTGAAAATTGAGCTATTATCTTTCACCATTAATCAGAATCATTAATGATTTAATAAATGAATCAATATTAAACCAATATGTTCCAATTATGAAGATAATTAACTCCACCATCTCACCTCCCAAGGAAAAATGGAAAGAACACCAATGCAGTATGCGGAAAAAACTGAACTGATAATTAAATAAACACTACTTAAAAATAATAATTTCATGTTTATCCACCTCCCTTATTGATTAGAATTGAGGCTTTTACTTGGAAAATATTGTTTAAATATTATTTAAAGCTTGTTGAAGACATTTTAAAAAATTGTAGCCATTAAAATATACTATATAAAGATTTTAGAATTATAACTCCAAATTAACAGAAAAATCTGCTACAGTAGCAGATACAACTTCAGACAATATCTGATCCATCGATTGTGAAGACGGATATCTCATAGCCTACGATTAACAATTGGATATTCACAGATTTGTACAGCAGTTAATATTAACTCTTTTTTTACATTAACATCACCCATTAGCTATTGAAAAACTATTTTACTGCCATTAATTTAGAAATAAAATAATAACATATCCTATTTAACACTGACGAACACATATAAAAACATATTCTACAACCAGCAATATATGTTTAAAATATATAAATCTGTTGATTACACATTAAAAATAGCTATAAAAAACAGTTTAATCTTAAATTGACTTAAAATAGAAAAATTGCTTTAAAACTGAAAAAATAAATATAAAATAGACATATTATGAGATTAATTATAATTTTTCCCATAATGCATAAAATGCTTTTTTAGGACTTTTTTTCAAAATAATAACATCATAAACAAAATTAACAGTTAAACATTCAATATTTAACTTATCACAGATTTCCTTAAGAACAATAGCTGTGTTTTTCCCTTCAAAAAGAACTCCTGTCTGCTCATCCAGATATACACCCTGACCGTACCAGATACCTAAAGTATGATTTCTACTTACATTTAATGTAGATGCTGTTATAATATCTCCAAATCCACAGTAATCATCTACTGTTGATCTGTTTCCACCTAATTTCTCAATAATACATTTAGTTTCATTATAACTTTTGGTGAAAACTGCAAATTTAGCATTGTCATTAATGCCCATTCCTTTACAGATTCCCTGAGAAATAGCTAAAATATTTTTAATGATACCGCAAAATTCAGTTCCGATAACATCATGATTAGTGTTAACTTTAAGTTTGGAAGTTGACAATACACTTTTGACTATTTCCAGATCTTTTTTCTTTATACTGGCTATTGTAGTTGCAGAAGGCAGGTTTTTCATCATTTCAGAAGCTATGTTCGGTCCGGATAACACTACTGCAGATCTTCCGGTTTCCTCTTTAATAACTTCACTCATTCTTTTATTTGTCTTGTTTTCAATTCCTTTAGCTGTGCTTACAAAAATACACTTATCTGAAACTATTTCATTTAACTGAACCATTGTCTGGCGCATAACTGATGAAGGAATACATAAAAATATAACATCAACATCCTTCAGATCACATAAATCATTGACAGCCCTAATATTTTCATGCAGTTTAACACTTGGATGATACTCGCAGTTAATATGTCCTTCATTTATATCATCACAGATTTCTTTTCTTCTGGCATACAATAACAATTTATTAGTATTTGGTGCAATACACTGAGAAATAGCTGTTCCCATTGCTCCAGCACCTATAACTCCAACATTCAATGACATTAAGCACCTCTTAAAATTATATATTAACCCTTTTTTAATTTAAATTTATTTGTTTACAAATTCCAGTTTAAAAGGAGTTCCTCTGTCAATATCTTCAGAAGCCCTGCATCCGATAATTTCTGAGAGATATTTAGGATGCAATCCAAAGCCTGGCCTGATTGATTTGACATTGTCTTTTGTTATGAGTTCTCCTTTTTTAATGTCTTTAACTGCAAATAATGATCTTGAAAACTCCCTGTTTGCCTTCATTTTATCAGACAATTCATAGCTAACTTTGCCCAGAGCTTTTTCAACATTTCTTATTGAATCAACCATCTGCTTAAATTCATCAGGTTCCATTGAAAAGTCTGAATCAGGACCTTCCATAGTTCTGTCTAAAATAAAGTGTTTTTCAATTATTTTAACTCCCATAGCTACAGATGCAACAGCTACATCACTGCCTAAAGTATGGTCTGAAAGTCCGACAACTGTTTTGAAGTTTTCTTTTAAATCAGGAATTGTCTTAAGATTTATTTCTTCCAATGGAGCAGGATAAGATGAAGTGCATTTTAAAACAGCTATTTTATCATTACCTGCATCCTTACATGTTTTAATGGCCAAATCAATGTCTTCTTTTGAAGCTATTCCTGTTGAGATTATAACCGGTTTGTTTTTGCTTGCTACATATTCAATTAATGGAATATCTGTAATTTCAAAAGATGCAATTTTATATGCTCCCATATCCATATCTTCTAAAAAATCAACTGAAGTTTCATCAAAGGGTGAAGAAAATACAATTAACCCCAAATCTTCAGCTACCTTTTTCAGTTTAGGCTGCCAATCCCATGGCATAAATGCATCCTCATAGAGGTTATACAATACCTGACCGTCCCATATTGTTCCCTGTTTTATCTGAAAATACTCATTGTCACAGTCTAAAGTTATGGTATCCGGAGTGTAGGTCTGAAATTTAACTGCATCTGCACCAGATTTTGCCATTGCTTCTATAGTTTTAACAGCTATGTCATAATCATTCATATGGTTTGCTGAAAGCTCAGCTATTATAAATGCAGGATGTCCATCACCAATTAATCTGTCTTCAATTTTAAATTCCATAATTTAGCCTCTGTAAATAAATCTTAAAGCACTGCCGTTTCTGATTTCATATTCTTTTTTAAATCCCATAGCCTCAAAAAATGAAATTGACCTTGCATTGCTTTTTTTAATGTCAGCAATTAAAGTATTCTGATTATAATTCTCTTTAATATAATTTATTCCATTATTCAACAGATATTTGGATAATCCCAAGCCTCTATATTTTTTATTTAGGCTGATGCTGATAACAGGATACTTTTCATCAAAATCAAATCTCAGCTGACCTATAATATCCTGACCGTATTCCAAAACCATAAATCCTGTTGTATCATCATTTAATATCCTATTGAACCATTTTTTATGAGTTTCCAAATCTATTTTATCACAATTAAATGAGCTTTTTCTTACTTCCTCATCATTAGCTATTTCAAATATTTTAAGACAATCCTCTTTTTTAATTTCTCTAAAAACAGAATTTTTCCTGTAATACTTGTTTAGAGCAGTTTTAGCTATTCTCAGTGAACCTTTACCATCAACGGCACTTATTGCTCTATTCTGTTTTTCTTTTCTTAAATCAAAATCTTTAAGCAACTCGAGTTTGGCTAAAATATTTTCCCCCAAATCTTCATCATCCCAAAATCCTGCAAACTCAATGAAACCCTGCTTCTGCCAGTTTTTAATATTGTTTATCTGATTATCAACAACCCCGACAGCAATTGTCGGAACACCTACTCTTGCAAGTTCATATAATGTCTGACCTGCTGATGAAATAGCCAAATCTGTGCTTTCCATAGCCTCAAGCATTTGCCTGCTGTCTGGAGAATAAATCAGTTCATCATCAAACTCCTCGATTTCACCAACATTATCAAAGCTATTTCCTATAATGACCTTTTTTGTAAAATCCTCATTTTTCAGCAAATTTAGGATTTTCGGAGTCAGATTTCTTAAATCATTTCCACCTAAAGTAATTAAAACATTTCTTATTTCATCATTAACATCAATTATTTTTGTGTTCCAGAAATCCTGTCTAAGCGGAATGTATTTTGAACCGTACAGTGCATCTTTTCTTTTGGTTGTTGCAAGGATTGTTCCGTTTACAACTGTTCCGTCAGGATAATCTATACGATTATTGTCATCAATATAAATAGCCAGTGCAGTTGTTTTAGCTATTTTCTGGTAAAATTCGAGTGGTGCATGATATGAATCTATAATAACAATATCATCATCAGCAAATTCCATATTCTGCCAGTCATAAATAGTATAATCAATATTTTGCAAAATCGCATCAATTGATTTGTCTCCATTAACAATAAATTGAGGTGTTATGCAGAATTTTCTAAAAGCCTGATATATTGAGCTGCATCTTGCTACATGACCAAAACCGTAGTCTTTTCCACCTTCAGTTAATATTATTACATTCATATTATCTTTTCAATGTATTGTTTGGCTCTGTCCAAATCCTGTTTTTTGCATAAATTTATAACTTCAGCCAATTCCTCTTCCAAACTATTGCAAACCTTTTTTTGAGTAATTTCGGAGTTTATATCTTTTAAATAAGGTTTATTGTTAAATAATTCTATAATATCCTCCAGAGAGAAGAATTCATTTTTATCATATAAATTATCATAAACACTGCAGAGCAGAGCATAATCCTGAGGAGTATCTAAAGTAATCCTAATATCAGAGTTGTCGTTTTTTGTTTCATATTGCACTATTTTAAAGTCTTCAGGATGTGTTTTGTAGATAAATGGAGTTACATGTTCCTTTTCAAATTTGTCAGTGGCATTTTCATATGCCTTTTCCAAAACACTGAAATTAATTACTTCAGCATCGATTCCTCTTGGAAATCCTCTAGTTAATGTATTGGAAGTATAATCTGCATCGGAGTCTATATGTTTTTTAATAATTTCATCAATTATATTTGCATCGGCACATGGACAGTCACTGGTTATCCTGACAACAACATCCAAACTGTTTTCCAAAGCAGCATTATAATATCGTTCCAGAACATTTTCCAGACTGCCTTTGTAAAACTTAATGTTTTCTTTTTTAGCTACTTCAACTATTTTTTCATCTTCATCATGTATTGTTGTAGCTATTATTATTTCATCAATAAGTTCAGATTTGGATACTCTTCTTATAACCTGCTGCAATACATTGGTTTTGCTATTGAAAGGTAGTGGTTTTAAAACTTTTTGCGGAAGTCTTGTTGAAGAGGTTCTGGCCTGAATAATTGCTCCAATTTTCATTTTCCTAATACTCACTAAACACTTTGTAAAGTTTTTCTTGTACAAACTCTAAATCTTCATCAGTTAATGTAGGATACATTGGTATACTAAGTTCTCTTTTGTAAAACTCTTCATCTACTGGACAAAGTCCTTTATTAAATCCAAGGTTTTGATAGTAAGGTTGTAAATAAACAGGTATATAATGCACCTGAACACCTAATCCTTCAGAGCGTAATTTTGAAAATATTTCCTTTTTATGATTTGCATATTTTTCTTTTAACAAAATCGGATATAAATGATATGCAGACTCACCGTCCGGATTTTCTTTAACAACATCAAAATATGGATTGTCTTCAAACATTCCATTATATTTTTCAGCTATTTTTCTTCTGTTTTCAACAAAGGAATCTAATTTTTTAAGCTGTGATAAACCTAAAGCACATTGAATATCAGTTATTCTGTAATTAAATCCTAAATGCTGCATTTCATAATACCAGTCGCCGTCACGAGGATTTACCAAGTTATTTTTAGTAATTCCATGGGATCTGAATAACTGAAGTCTTTCATAGTACTCCTCATCATTTGTAACAATAATTCCACCTTCACCTGTTGTAATATGTTTAACAGGATGAAAACTAAACATTGCCATTTCAGAGTATTTTAAAGAGCCTATTTTTTTGCCGTTATACTTTGCACCAAGTGCATGTGCTCCGTCTTCAATAATTCTGGCATCATTATCCTCAGCAATATCAGCTATTTCCTTTAAGTTAACAGGATTTCCGCTATAATGTACAGGAGTTATTAACTTAGTATTTTCATTAGCCTCCAATTTGGATGCATCAATATTTCCGGTTTGTTTTTCCACATCACAGAAATTAACTTTAGCTCCCAAATATAGCCCAGCGTTAGCAGTAGCTACAAAAGTATTAGGAGTTGTAATCATTTCATCTCCCTTATCAAGACCTAATGCAAAATAAGCACCATGCAGAGCTGAAGTTCCGGAATTGAAGGCAACTCCATATTTAGCCCCAACATATTTAGCTATTTCTTCTTCAAATTCTGTTATTTTTGGCCCCTGAGTAATAAAATCCTCACTTAAAACATCAGCAACTGCATCAATATCTTCCTGATCTATACATTGTTTTCCATAGGGTAAAAATTTAGAAATAAAAATCACCTAGTATACAATATCTATATCTTTTAAAGCTTCCCTAATCTCTTCAACAGATAACCAAACCGGATTATTGTCAGATGCATAGTAGAATCTGTCTTCTACCTTTTTTCCACCTTCTTTTATATTAACATCTTCCCACCATTCCAAATCAGGGTAAATTATATAATAATCATCATATTCATAAGCTGACCTTGAATCTTCTTTGGTTATCATTACTTCATGGAGCTTTTCACCTGGCCTGATACCCACATCTTCAAATTCACAATCCGGAAGCATGGCTTTTGCCAAATCAGTTACTTTAAATGAAGGACATTTATGGATAAATAATTCCCCACCTTTAGCATCACCAATAGCCTTAATTACCAAATCAACAGCCTCATCAAGAGTAATCCAAAATCTTGTCATTCTCATGTCAGTAATTGGTATTTTAGTTTGACCTTCATCAATTAAAGTTTTGAAAAATGGAATTACAGATCCACGACTGCCTGAAACATTACCATAACGAACTACTGAAAACTGAGTGTTTTTAGCACCCACATAAGCATTTGCTGCTATGAACAATTTATCTGAAACCATTTTAGTAGCACCATACAAGTTAACCGGATTAACTGCCTTGTCAGTGGATAATGCCACTACCTTTTCAACATGCTTGTCAATAGCAACATCCACAATGTTTCTAGCACCATCAATATTGGTTTTAATAGCTTCCAACGGATTGTATTCAGCAGCCGGAACTTGTTTTAATGCAGCTGCATGAACAATAATATCTACACCATCACAAGCACGTGCAAATCTTTCTTTGTCTCTAACGTCCCCAATAAAGTAACGCATTACTTTTTTATGTTGGGCAAATTGTCTTTGCATTAAATATTGCTTGTATTCATCTCTTGAATATATAATAATTTTTTTAGGATTGTACTGTTCCAATACTCTTTTTGTAAACTTTTTACCAAAAGAACCTGTTCCTCCAGTAATTAAAATAGTTTTATCATTTAACATAAACAAAACTCCGATATTAAATTATTTATAAATTTATTTTTGAAAATATATAAATATTGTTAGAAGCAAGTTTATATCTTTACAGGAAAATTGTATTTGATAAATAGAAGATTATATAATTGTTAATTTTTTATTTGATGACAAAATTAATTTAAAATAAAAAAATAACTATTTAAAATTAGTTTAAAATAAAAAAAGAAAAAAGAAGGATTTATAAAAATCCCTTAAATTTATTTTTTCCTTCTGGAAACTCCAAATCCAAATATTCCGAAGATTAAAACAACCAATAAAGCAAGTATTGGATTTCCTGTTTTTGCCATTGCATCAACACCCATTGCAACTTCATCAGAATCCATAATATCTTTATCAGCAGGATGTACTGGAGCAGGAGCCGGAATTACAGTAACTGAAACATTACCATAATTGTTAGTCATATTCAAGTCAACTGTACTTCCATTTACAAATACTTCATTAGATATTACGCCGGTTTTTAAAACAATACATGTAATTTCCAATGTAGCATTGCTTTTGTTAGTTAAATTACCGATTGTCCAAATACCAGTTGCCGGATCATATACTCCTACACTTGCTTTATATGAAACAAATTTAAGAGCATCTGATAATTTATCTACTGCATAAACATCTAATGCTGTGTCAGGACCATTATTTTTAACAACAATAGTGTATGTGATTCTATTTCCAACACTTACCCTATCAACATTAACTATTTTTACAACAGACAAATCTGCTGTTTGAGGAACAGTAATATTCACAGTAGCATTGTTGTTAGTTACGTTAGGATCAAAACCTGTTCCATTTACACTTACATTGTTTTGAATAAATCCTGTTTTAACTATTTTTACAGTAATAACTAATTTAGCTGTTTCATTATTAGTTAAATTACCGACTGCCCAAACACCATTTGTTAAATCATAATATCCTTTAGAAGCATTAGCTGAAATGAATTTGAAATTATCTGCCAATACTTCAGATACTTTAATATTGGTTGAGTTATCCGGACCGTTGTTTCTTACAGTTATTGTGTAAGTTATTTCGTCTCCGTAATTTGGAGTAGCATTATTTACTATTTTAATAATTTCTAAATCAGCAATATTTACATGTATTGTAGTATTTGAAGTGTTTCCTTCAGGATGCTCATCACTAGTGACATTTACACAATTGAAGATATCCTGACCGGTTGTACCTAATATTGCAGCATAAATATCTACAACTATCTTACTGCCAGTATGCATATTTCCTAATGAAATAATTTGAGTGTAATCAGTTAAATTACCTCCATTTATTCTGTAGGTTGCAGATTTAACATCCAACAATCCAGCATCTAAAATATCTTCCAATTTAACATTTAATGAATCTGAAGACCCGCCAGCAATAACAGTAATGACAAAGTGTGCTGTGTCTCCAGGGTTAAGTGCTTTGATTTCAGCATCCTTAATTACAACCAAAGTAGTGTTAGCAATTACATTAACTGTTTCATTATCTGTAAAGTTACCTCTAGCATCATCAACACCAGTAGTAATATTAACAATGTTTAAAACATCACCACGAACAGAACCATTAACCTTAGCTCTAAAGTAAACCGTTACACTAGCACCAACATCAATATTACCTAAATTAATAGCCTCATTGTAATCTAACCAATCTACACCATTTAATGAATATTGTAAGTTAAGCAATTCATTACTGCTGAATATATCTTTTAGAACAACATCACTAGCAACAGAAGGGCCGTAATTGTTTATAACAACTGTATAACCTACATTTTCACCAGCAACAATTATTGTTGAATTTGCAACTTTTGTAATGTTTAACAATACTGATTCAGGAACACTAACACTAACAGAATCATTATTATTAGTTAAATTAGTATCATGACCAGTACCAGTAACATTAACATTATTAGTAATATTTCCAACCTTAATAACCTGAACAACAATCTTTAAAGTTACACTTTCATTAGCATCTAAATCACCAACAAACCAAACACCAGTAACTGGGTTGTACTGACCATTAGAACTAATGAATTTAACACCATCAGGCAATAAATCACCAACAGTAACATTAAATGACTTATCAGGACCATTATTAACAACAACAATAGTATACTCAATCATATCCAAATACTTAGGAACAGAATTATTTACCAGCTTATCAACAGCCAAATCAACAATCCTAACATGAACACTGACATTAGAAGTATTACCCTCAGGATGCTCATCACTAGTAACATTAACTAAATTGAAAATGTCCCTATCAGCAATATCCAATACTTTAGCCCAAATATCAACAGTCACAGTAGTACCTGTAAGCATATTGCCTAAATAAATATTTCCATTAAAGTCACTTAAAATACCACCGTTAATAGAGTATTTAGCTGAATTAATATCTAACAACTTATTATCCAAAATATCATTTAAGTTTACATTCAATGAATCTGAAGATCCACCAGCAATAACAGTAACAATGAAATGAACTGTATCACCAGGATTTAACTCCTTAATTTCAGCATCCTTAATTACAACCAAAGTAGTGTTAGCAATTACATTAACTGTTTCATTATCTGTAAAGTTACCTCTAGCATCATCAACACTGGTAATAATATTAACAATGTTTAAAACATCACCACGAACAGAAGCATTAACTTTAGCCCTAAAGTAAACAGTTACACTAGCACCAACATCAATATTACCTAAATTAATAGCTTCATTGTAATTGAACCAATCTTTACCGTTTAATGAATATTGTAATCCAAATAACTCTTTAACATTATAAACATCTTTTAGAACAACATCATTAGCTACAGAAGGACCGTAATTGTTTATAACAACAGTATAACCTACATTTTCACCAGCTACAATAACAGTAGAATTAGCTACTTTAGAAATATCCAAAATAACACAATCAGGAACACTAACACTAACAGAATCATTATTATTAGTTAAATTAGTATCATGACCAGTACCAGTAACATTAACATTATTAGTAATATTTCCAACCTTAATAACCTGAACAACAATCTTTAAAGTTACACTTTCATTAGCATCTAAATCACCAACAAACCAAACACCAGTAACTGGATCGTATCGGCCATCAGAGCTGATGAATTTAACACCATCAGGCAATAAATCACCAACAGTAACATTAAATGACTTATCAGGACCATTATTAACAACAGTGATTGTGTAAGTTATTATTGAGTCAAATAATGGATTTGCATTATCAACTACTTTTGTAATAGCCAAATCAACTAAAGGAGTTATTTTAATTGTTTCAGAATCATTATTATTTGAGATGTTTGAATCAAATCCAGTACCATTAACTTTAATATTATTTATAAGGGTTGTATTTGATTTTGCAGCTTTTGCTATAATAGTAATTAAAACTTTTTCACCATTAGCTAATTTTTCACCATTTATTGTGATTTTATTATTGGATATACTAAGAGTCCAACCACCCGGAACATTAGCATTAATAAATTTCAATCCTTCTGGTAAGTTGTCAGTAGCTATAATATCAGTAGCTATTCCAGGACCATTGTTAACAATTTCAATAACATACTCAACATTATCTCCATAATTATATGTTTTATTTTGATGATTAGCTGTTTTGTTAACTGCCAAATCAATTACATTAATTGGAACAATGTTTGTATCATTAGCTGCTTTTTTATCTGAATTAATTACAGATGCAAAGTTTGTAATGCTGTTTAATTTTCCAACATCAACATATGCTTTAACTGGAACTGTAATTACTACATTAACAGTCATTCCTGAAGAAATGGTTCCAAGGTTTGCATTTCCTATCCAAACACCTTTGTCTATTCCGTTTACAGAATAAGTTGCCTTACTAACATCAAAGAACATTTCACTTAAATTATCAGTTAAAATAACATCTAAAGAATCTGACAATCCTCCTGCAGTTATTTGAACAGTATACTTAATTACATCTCCAGGATTTACAAGAGTGGTATTAGCTACTTTTGTAATGTCCAATGTAGTATCTCCTTTAACATTTACAGCAACATCATCTTCTAAAGTACTATTTTCTCTTAATTTTGTTGAAGAGCCAATAACCGCTTTATTTATTACATTTCCACGAACAGTTGTTTTAATGAATCCTTCAAATAATATTGTTTTATTTTGACCATTAGCTAATGTTCCAATATTAATAGAAGCATCATAACGAGTCCATGATTGACCATCTAAAGAATACAACATATTTGTTAATTCAGAATCATTATAAATATCTTTTAAAATAATATCACGTGCATATGAAGGTCCATTATTGGTAATTACTATTTCGTATTTAATAATTTTACCTGCAATTGCTTCAGTAATATTAACTTTAGTAACATGCAATTCAGCTAATGTAGTAACATTTTTAATGTTTGTAGCTTCATTATCCTCAAGTTTTAATTCTCCTGTAGTGGTGTTGACTCTGACAGTATTGTTTAATATTGTATCATCAACAATACCTGCATCCAAATGTCCTCTGATATAGACAGTTTTAGAAGCTTTAGAATTGATATTTCCTAAATCAATAGGCTTATTGTAAACATTCCATGTTTTACCGTCTAAAGAGTATTCTAAATTAGTTAAATATTCTGAATGATAATATTCATTTAATTTAACATTTTGAGCAGTATCTAGTCCGTTATTTGTAATTATAATTGTGTAGTAAATATCTTCACCAGCTATAACTACTTCATTATTACAGTTTTTAACTACATTAAGATCAGCTTCAGTAACATGAACTTCTTTGGTTGTTTGAGTAGTGTATGTCCTATTATTTGGATTTGTTCCATTAATTGAAACATAAGCTACATTAACTGAGTTTATAAAGTTTTGGCCAATTGGTGAGTATTTTACACCATCTATTTCCCATTCATCAAATGAAACTTTATATGTGAATGTGAATTTGTCACCAACAGTTAAATTAAGACCATTAACTGTAAATGTTCGTGTATTTTCATCAAATTCAACAACCCATCCATTTGACTTGGAAGTTGAATTAATACCAGTGTATTTTAAACCTAATGGCAGCACATCTTTAATTGTGATATTATATGCTATTCCGTTTCCATTATTTGTAATTACAATTGAATAAGTTGCATTTTCATAATATTCATATTTTTGTTTATCTGATGTTTTAACAACACTTATATTAGGTTCAGCTATTTTAACTTGTGCATTAGAATTATCTATTTTATCATCATTTAAATATAATTCAACATTATTAGATTTAATAGATTGTGCTTTGTTAGATTGATCATTTAAGACAACAGCAGATAAATTAAATATAATGTTGTCAGAATATTTGTAAGATGTAGTATTTCCAAAGTTTATAGTTACAAGGTTTCCATTTACACTGACATCACTGATTAAAGTACCATTTGATAAAATAACTGAATTTTCAAGATATTCAAATCCTTGTGGAAGGATATCTTTAACCTGCAAATTAGTGTAATTACCTTTAGGTAACTTTACCATAATTTGATAAGTTACATTTTCACCAATATTTGGTGTAAAAATGTTGCCTTCTTTATTGCCAAGTGTAGTTCCAATTACTAATTTAGTAATACTTGGCATTTTAGTTTTTAAAGTATCCTTACTTTCATTATAGTAATTTCTACCGTAATCAGGTGCGGAATATCCGACAACATTAGCCATATTTACATATTGGCTTCCAATTTGGATATCTGACCTTATAACAAATGAATATTTTGCATGAATTATATCTCCAGGATTTAACTGAGCCACATCAATTTCAACATGAGAACCAATCCATTTGATTTTAGCATCAATTGGATTTCCATCAGCACCAGTTACTTTGACAACCACATTATCTTCACCAGGTGTTTGACCAATAAATGAAGCAAGGTCTTCCAAATCATCAATAATAGTCACTTCAAATAATGGGGTTTTACCGTTGTTTTTAACAATTACATCAAATGAAACATGATCTAAGCCTTCAACTTCAGTTACATTGAATTTTTTAGTAATGTCTGCCGTAGGTTCTACAATTGTAACCTTTGCACTAGACCTGCCCATAGTCTTATCATTTAAGAACAATTCCACATTATTAACTTTAACCGCACCTTCCTTATTGGACGGATCAAATATTGTAGGTCTGGCAGTCAAATTAATAGACAAAATACCGTTTGCAAAGCTACTAGAATGAACATTATTAATTGTAATAGTTATATCATAATTATTTACATTTACAGTCCAATCTTTGCCATTTACTAATTTTGTACCATTTGCATAAAATGCACCTGCACCAATATACTCAAATCCCTGAGGCAAAGTATCCTTAATCACCAATTTAGTATAATTACCAACAGGCAAAGTTACATTAACACCATAAATTACCTTTTCACCAATAGTTACCTTATCCCTACCATTATCAATCTCTGAATCAACAACCCACTTAGTAATTGCAGGAAGTTTAGTTTTTAAAGTGTCCTCATCATAATTATAGTAATTTCTACCATGATCAGGTGCGGAATATCCGACAACATTAGCCATATTTACATATTGGCTTCCAATTTGGATATCTGACCTTATAACAAATGAATATTTTGCATGAATTATATCTCCAGGATTTAACTGAGCCACATCAATTTCAACATGAGAACCAATCCATTTGATTTTAGCATCAATTGGATTTCCATCAGCACCAGTTACTTTAATAACCACATTATCTTCACCAGGTGTTTGACCAATAAATGAAGCAAGGTCTTCCAAATCATCAATAATAGTCACTTCAAATAATGGGGTTTTACCGTTGTTTTTAACAATTACATCAAATGAAACATGATCTAAGCCTTCAACTTCAGTTACATTGAATTTTTTAGTAATGTCTGCCGTAGGTTCTACAATTGTAACCTTTGCACTAGACTTACCCATAGTTTCATCATTTAAGAACAATTCCACATTATTAACTTTAACCGCACCTTCCTTATTGGACGGATCAAATATTGTAGGTCTGGCAGTCAAATTAATAGACAAAACACCATTTGCAAAGTTACTAGAATGAACATTATTGACTGTAATAGTTATATCATAATTATTTACATTTACAGTCCAATCTTTGCCATTTACTAATTTTGTACCATTTGCATAAAATGCATCTGCACCAATATACTCAAATCCCTGAGGCAAAGTATCCTTAATCACCAATTTAGTATAATTACCAACAGGCAAAGTTACATTAACACCATAAATTACCTTTTCACCAATAGTTACCTTATCCCTACCATTATCAATCTCTGAATCAACAACCCATTTAGTAATTACCGGAAGTTTGGTGGTAAAACTGTCTTTTGCAGCATCAGTGTAATTTCTACCGTTAGACGGTGCAGAGTAACCTATTGCATTAGCTGTGTTAGTATAACTACTACTTATAACTACATCTTCTCTTATTTTAAATGTAAATCTGTAAGTTAATGATTTGCCTATACCAAGTTCAGCAATATTTATGCTTACAATATTGTTATCCCATGTCGGAGTTACAACAGCACCACCAGATGTAATATTAATGCCTCCACTGACAAATTTACTAATTAAATCACTTAAATCGTCACTAAGTGTTACATTAAATAATGGAGACTGACCTCTGTTAGTTACAGTAATATCAAAGTATATTACATCCCCACCGATAACATTGTCTACATTGAAGTTTTTAGTAATATCTATGGCCGGTTCAACAATGCCGACAGCTGCATCAGATGTGGATTCATGAGTATTCCAGGTAAGTACTGCTTTATTAGTTTTAACAGCACCTGCTTTGTTATTGTTAACATTTAATACTGTAGCATTTAAAAATGCCTGGAATTTACCGCCATATTCCTTAATAATTTCATCTGCAAATTCAGAAGCAAATGTTAATTCTACAATATTGCCATTTACAGTTACAGTATAATCCTTACCTTCAACAGCTTTATTTTGAGTATTTCCTTTGTAAACTACAATTGAACCGTCAATGTATTTTAAACCTTCCGGAAGAGTGTCTGTAACTTTTAAAATATTGTATTTTCCAACAGGCAATATTACAGTTATATTGTAGGTTACATTTTCACCAACAGTTACCTTATCCTTACCATTTACAATAGTTGTGTTAAATACAGTTTTATTTACTTTAGCATCGTAAGTGTGTAGGGTACTGCTTGCCTGGTTAGAGTAATTTCTTTTTTCATCGAATTTTGTTTCATTAAAAATAGAATAATAATCTACTTTAGCTATATTCTTAAATTCTTTTCCAATAACAACATCATTTTTTACATTGAATGTAAATTTAGCACTGACACTTTGACCGGCTAAAAGTTCACCAACATTCAAAGTAGCTACATCATTATTTCAATTAAAAATAACTTTACCTGTTTCATTACCTTTTAGTATAGTTACACCTATATCACTCCTACTATTTACAAAGGTTTTGATAAATTCTGTTAAATCATCCGTAATAGTAGTATTATAAGCAGTACCTTTACCGCTGTTAGTTACAGTAATTGTGAAACTAGCCTCATCATTACCCTGAACTATATTAGGTCCAAATACCTTATTTATGTCTATTTTAGGCTGATATATATCAACATAAACAGTATCAGAATTTAAGGTATTATTAGTCCAACTAATACTTGCATGATTACTGGTTGTTGCACTGTCTGCACCAGTTGGAATAACATTTTCATTATTAACAACAGTATAATATGCATTAACAATTAATTGGTTATTCTTAGCATAAGCAGGTACAAGGTCACCATTAAAGTCAATAGTCAAATAACTTTTTTCAGGATGAGTAGCACTTGAAGTATAAGTTACTGTATATGCATATTCAGGAACAGTAACACCATCACTGGTAGTTATTGTAAAGTTAGTATACTTAATTCCATATGACTCATCTTTAATAACTAAGTTTGGAACTCTTAAGTCTGGGAAGTTTACAGTTATTTTATAAATCCCCACTTCACCAACAAACAGTATTTCAGTATTGTCAGTAACATTAGATCCAATGAACTCTTTTGTAATGTTTAACCCTTTAGCTATAATAGTTGCATTATCCCTATACTTATCTTTGTTGGTTGCAAAGTTTGTACTATTAGGATATGCTGCAAAGTTTGTAATCCATACATTGTTAACAATACTTTCCTTTGGGATTAAATATTCACTAAACCTGACAGTATATATAATACTGCAGGAAGTGTTTTGAGCTAACTGAGCTATCATATATCCTTTTGTAAATAAGTCATCTTTAAATGCAGTAATATCAACAACAGTTCCGTTTGAGTAAACCAAACTAACAGATTTAACATCAGCTTTTGTAATTCCATTTGAAGTTGTTCTGTTAACAAAATCATCAGCTACAATTATATCATAAGCAGCAGAATGACCTGTGTTAGTTATAGTTATATTATATTCAACTTCAGTTGCATTTTCAATATTTTCTAAAATTTTTGTGTCATTTACATATTTTGTAATTTTTAATTCAGGTTCATTAGTAAGCATCAGTACAATATTTGAGCTTGCATATACAACATCAATGGAATCCTTAAACTTCATTTCAGCAAGATTAGCCAAATTAAGCTGGTCTGCCATAGGTTCTGAAGATACCTGAAATGTAAACCACAATCTAACATCAACAGGATGAGCCAGGTTATCTAATGTATTTCCAAAATTAAATGAAAGTGCATTATTAAAAGTATCTATACCAATTTTAGGAACAATAACCTTACCTGTATTTTCATCATATAAAAATCCGCTGTCATTTGCATAAGCCCAATATCCGCATTTAGGAATTACTCCAGTAGTGGAATTAACCAGATTAAATCCTTTTAAGTTAAATAATGGAATTGGTAAAAAGTCAGTGACAATAAAATCGTTTACAGAACCTGTAGGAAAATGAATATCCAATACAAAAGTTATATTCTGACCAGGATAAACTTTATAAAAGTCAGTATCATTTATGATTTCACCATCAACTGCAATAATATCTTTCTTAAGTGTAACACTTGGAACTCTTAATTGTGTGTAACTGTTATCAGAAACCGTATTAAATGTATTTAAAACAGTAGCTGATGTTTTAATATAATTAATAACCAAATCATTTGATACAACAGAAGATCCGTTTGAATAATGAATAATAACTTTTGCAACAAAATTTAAAGACCCTACCATTGCACCCTGATTAACGCTTCTATTTGTATAATATCCGCCTTTTAAGCTTGTACTTATATTGTTATCCTTTAAGAATTTTGAAATATAAAATGTAACTGATTCATCAATATCTCCTAAAGAAACAACACTGTAATAACTTTCATTTAATTCATATGTTTTTCCATAAATTGATAGGACAGGTTCATATTCAGTTAAGAATTTTTGAGCTGAACCTACTTTATGGGTGTCAAATTTATCATAAATTACCAAATCATCAAAAGCAAAGTAATCAGAAATCTCAAAATCAATTTTATACACAATTAAATTATGAGGAACAACAGGATGTAACTTACCTGATCCTGTTAAAATTTCTGAATATTTTTGAGTAGCTAATGATTTTAAATATATGCTATAACTATTTGAAGCATTGTAAGTATCATTAACATAAGTATAATTCATATCCACAGTACTTGCAGCAGCAACACATTCACCAGTTTCAGAATTGATAATGGTTATGTTGTCACCAGTACTGTTATCAAATTCCGGAGCATAAGCCTTATACTTTAAAGTGATACTTGTGGTGCTTAAATCTCCAACAGCTTCCTTTAATTTTAAAATTAGTTTTCCGCCTGTTTTATTACCAGCAGGTTCTTCAATAGTATATAAACCAGAGTCTATAACTCTTCCTTTAGAATCATATAAAACCGGACTTCCCAAATACATTACATCAGACGGAATTACATCTGTAATAGTAATATTTTCAATTTTTGCACCATTAGCTATGTTAATATTTACAGAATAGCTAAATGGGAAATTTGAACCTGTAGCAGTTTCATGTTCATTAAGACTTGAACTTTTATCTATTTTAACAACAACAGGATTTACCCATCCTGTAACAGTTTCTCCATAAATTGGAGGATAATTCACCGGATCATCAATAGGACTGTTCCCATATCTAAAAACAGGAGTAACAGTAAAATTAAGTAATTTTCCTATTTTCAATACTCCGATACCTGAAGTAATATTTAAAACCGCATCAGGAGCATTAACAGTAAAACTACCTAAAGGATACTGAAGAATATAAAAAGTACTGTTTGCCGGACCATGCACTTCTTTTTTAGTAAATGGATCCCTTAAGGTGTATAAACCCGTTGTATTGTCATAAGTACTTTCATTAAATATTCCAACTTTTATCGGGACTATCTTCCTATTAGAATATGAAACAGTAAAATGTGTTAGTTCTTTAGGAGCTATTAACTGAATATAAGGTTGGAATCCAGTAGCGTCCCCCAAATTCTTAAATACCATTTGGAAGTTGAATGATTCATTGATAAAAACATCTGCAGGATTATTAAAAGACATATTATTGCCATTTTCGCCTTTTAAAGTAATATCCGGAATAGACGTGTTATCATTTTCTACAATAGGACCTTCCCTAATCGGAACATCCCAAATAGAATTATCTCCAATAACAACTTCCTCACAGTTATTGCTTGTGATAAGTTTATCATAGGTTAAGCTAGCGTTTTCAACAGTAATTGTATCGTCAATAACTGCATTAACTCCGTTAATATCTGGAGAATCAGCTTCACCTGCACCATAAACTGAACCACAAAATATAAACAATAAACTAAGTATTGCTAATACTTTCAAATAATTCATTAATTACACCAATATAAAATTTTGTTTTGATAATTACGAATTATATATTACATCTTTATAGTATATATAATTTTATAATAACTTGCATATAAAAAAAGAAATTCGTTTAACAATTACTTAAAACATTAAACAAGTAGTATATAAATAATAGCAATAAGTGATGAAAAGAGAAGATAATAATGGTAAAGAGATATTACCATCATCCAATTAAATACAACAGGTGAATTTGATATTTAATTATTTTAAACAGCCATTAAATTAAATTAATTGATTTTTTTAACATAAATCATAAATCCATCCTCTTCAAAGCTAAATTCAAATTCTATATCCATTGAATTTGCCTCCATATAATAGATTTTTTTAAATGTTTAGATTTTTGTGAAACTTACAGCCAAACTGCCGCTGCAGTTTCACAGTAATTATTTAATAACTTTTTTTATTTATAGTTAACTGTACAAAAATTAAAGTTAATTTTAATTAATGTTCATTATTTTACATATTAAAATTAACATTTTAGTTATTCATTCATTTTATCCGGAACAGAAAATCCCGGAAGTTTAAAATGCCAAAACAATAAGTCAGTTACAATAACTTATAAAACAAAGCTGAATTAGCTAATTTTGAAAAATCAGAATTATTAATTATTAAAAATTATGTAAAGCCAAAAAATAATGCTTCAAACTATAAAACAGAAAGTTTAAAAAAATAAAATAAAAAAGAAAGACATTAAAGTCTTTGCTGTGTTTCATCCCAATCTTTGGATTTTGCAGGTAATTTCTTAAGTATAACAGTAAAGCCAATTAGAATAACAGTCAAAATAGCTAAAATACTTAATTCCACAAATGAACCGGAAGATATAACTCCAAACAGTCCTCCAATCCATACAAATCCTAAAACAATCGGAATAATATATTTAACTGCAACTATCCACCATTTGCCAATTTTTAAGGTTTTACTATTCTTATTAAGTGACGGGATGATTTTACCTGCATCAAATATCCATGCAAATAGTATACATTCACATATAACCCCAATCAGCAGAGCTATCTGATTTAAAAATGTATCGGCTATTCCCAGAATATATGAACCCATAGCCGTTGCATAAATCATTGAACAGGCTCCTCCAACAATACATAAAACAGTTACTGTTTTATTACGGGTCCAATCAAACTTATTCTGAATAGATACGGATACCGGTTCAAGCAATGCTAAAACACTTGTTATACCAGCTAAATATACTGTAAAGAAGAATAACGGTCCGATAATATTAGCTATGCCACCAAGCACATTAAATACTTCAGGATATACAATAAATACCAAACCGGTTCCCTGAGTTACCAAATCAGGCACTGCCACACCGCTTTGAAGTGACATATATCCGAGAATTGAAAACACACCAATAGCTGCAAAGTTTTCAAAACCGCAGTTTGCCACTGCAACATACAAAACATTTGAAACCAGATCAGAGTCATCCTGAGCATAGCTGGCATAGGTAAATGCAATACACATTCCCAAACTTAGGGAGAATATAATCTGACCAAATGCAGCCATCCAAATATTGAAGTCACCTAACAAACTCCAGTCAGGATTAAAGAGCTGTGAAAGTCCGATACCTGCTCCAGGTAATGTTAGAGAAAATATTACAATACCAATCATTATGATAAATAACAATGGCACTAATGCTTTTGAAACCCTGCCTATTCCGTCTTCCAGGTTTCTGTGTGAAATAAACCACAATATAAACCATCCTGCAAGAATTGATATAGCTATTATCGGCACAATCGTTGCAATACCGCTGACAGATTCTGTTGATTGCAAAAAGGTATTTGTAAAGTAATTGTTCGGATCTGCTCCCCATCCCTTAAATGCAGACAGGATTACATAAAATCCGTCCCATCCGAGAATTGAAATATAGTAAACCAGAATCATAAAAATAGCTACAGGTAAAAACCAGCCTAAATATTCCCATTTCTTTGAAATGCTTCTAATTGCCTTTGGAAAAGAAGATTTAAAATTATATCCTACGCCATATTCCAAAATCAGAAACGGAATACCTAAAATCAGTACTGCTGTAATATATGGAATGTAAAATGCTCCTCCACCATTGCTATAGAGAACATAAGGAAATCTCCAGATATTACCAAGTCCAACTGCAGAACCTATCATAGCCAGCAGAAATGAGATATTGCTTCCCCATTCATTTTTTTCATTTGCCATAATATCACATTCAATAAAAAATTAAAATAGGATTAAAGTCTCTGTTTGACTTCATCCCATTCCCCTGATTTTGCAGGCAGTTTAGTAAATATAAATGTGGCACCAAGTAATATTACTGTTAAAATAGCCAGAATAGCCAATTCCAACATGGATCCTGAGGAGATAACTTCCAAAATTCCTCCAACCCATACAATTGCAATGAAAATCGGCAATACATATTTAACTACAACAAGCCACCATTTACCTAATTTAATTGATTTGCTTTTTGCATTGAGTTTAGGAATAATGTTTTCTGCTTTAAATATCCAGGCAAATATAATACATTCAAATATAACACCAATTAAAATAGCTATCTGATTAACAAATGTATCGGCTATTCCCAGAATATATGAACCCATAGCCGTTGCATAAATCATTGAAACAGCTGCACCGAAGACGCATAAAATAGTCATGGTTTTATTACGTGACCATCCGAATTTGTTTTGGATGGAAAATGATAAAGGTTCAATTGTTGATAAAATACTTGTCAGACCGGCCAAATATACTGTAAAGAAGAATAGCGGTCCAATTACAGAAGCCCAATCACCAAGAACATTAAATACAGTAGGATATACAATAAATACCAATCCAGTTCCCTGAGTTACCAAATCAGGCACTGCCACACCGCTTTGAAGTGACATATATCCGAGAATTGAAAACACACCAATAGCTGCAAAGTTTTCAAAACCGCAGTTAGCTACAGTTACCCATAATGCATTGGAAACCAAATCTGAATCATCCTTGGTATAGCTTGCATAGGTAAATGCAATAGACATACCTAAACTTAATGAAAATATCATCTGACCAAATGCAGCCATCCAAATATTGAAGTTAAGCAACAGACTCCAGTCAGGATTGTACAGCTCTGCAAGTCCGATACCTGCTCCAGGTAATGTTAAAGAGAAAAGTACAATAAAAATCATTATAGCAAATAATAAAGGTACTAAAACTTTAGAAACCCTACCTAAACCTTTTTCCAAGTCAGTATGGGAAATGACCCACATTATAACCCATCCTACAAGCATTGCAATAGCTACAAAAGGCACAAAAGTACCAAGACCACCTAAAGTATCATTTGCCTGAAGGAAACTGCCTGTGAAATAGGCATTTGGATCAGCTCCCCAGCCTTTAAATGCTGAGATAATTACATAAAATCCGTCCCAACCAAGAATAGCTGAATAATAAATAAGAATCATGAAAACAGCTACTGGTAAAAACCAACCTAAATACTCCCATTTCTTTGAAATGCTTTTAACCGCTTTTGGAAAAGAAGATTTAAAATTATATCCGACACCATATTCCAAAATTAAAAAGGGAATCCCCATAATCAAAATTGCAACAATATATGGTATGAAAAATGCTCCACCACCATTACTGTACAAAACATAAGGATATCGCCAAATATTTCCAAGTCCAACTGCCGAACCTATCATAGCCAACAGAAATGACAGGTTACTTCCCCATTCGTTTTTATCTTTCGTTTTCGCCATAAAAAATCAACTGCGATAAAATTAAATTTATTGTTATTAATTCAACATTATTACTTTAGTAAAAAATACAATATTAATTATATACATTTAATTCAGAGATTAAGTGAATAAAAATTAGTTAAAATTTAAAATAAGTTGAATAAAATTTTATGAAAAAATAACAGATTATATAAAAAGAATTTGGAAAAATATGATTCTGGAAATTTTAATAAAAAAAGTTTAAGTTAATGATTAACTGCATAATGGATCGTCCCATTTGTAATACTCTATAAATGATTTTTTTGGAAGTTTAACATATTTTTTTAACATGTCCTGCCAAATTTTTTCAACTTCATCACTAGAAACATATTCTTTTTTAAAACAATCCAATAAAATAGTTGCAGTTGTAATATGGTGCAAATTATACTTCTTTACATATTTACAAATATCTCTAAAATTATTACTTGCAAGAATTCCATTATTAACTATTGCAAATGCTATAGAACTTAGTTCACCTTTACCTCCATCATCATCTTCAGTGATAAATGTAATATAATATTCCATAACTTCATCATCCACATCAATATCTTTAACAATGACAAAACCTTCATCTACCAAATTACTAAATCTTTCATATATACACTTTGGAGTTTTATCATTTAAAAATTCTATATTTACTTGTGCTGAAACAATTATGCTGGAAAATTCCTTTTTTAATAAATCAATTCTATCTACTACTAAAAAAGAAGACAAACAATCAGTATCATAAAAAACTGGTTTATTATTCATTTAAATCTTGTCTCCCACATTTGTTAAAAACCAGATCACCCCTGCAACCATCAAGTAATAATTCCCTCTTTTTACCATCAGAAAGTCCACCTAATTCATCAACATGATTAATCATCTTAAGATAATTGCCTAAAACAAAAGGAATATCCTCTTTAAAAGCAGGTTTATATAAATCATTCAAAAAACCTCTTTTTTTAGATTCATTACTTAAATTTATGTTATTATATTCATCTACTGAAAATCCTAATTTATTAATGCGAAATAAAAATGCTTGATGACTAATTTGAAAATATTGTTCAGCAGCAATAATATTATTCAAATTCCAATGATTAATCTCATTGATTTTCATGTATCTCCTTAATCCTTCATCAGTCATTAATAAAAATGATGCAAAAGAATCTGCTTCAACTTCAGAATCATTTTTATCATCATTACAAATAATAATATCCTTAATATCCTCAAATAATAAATGATATAATTCATGAGCTAATGTAAACTTTTGTCTACCTTTAGAATGATTTGAATTAATTCCAATAATAGGTATATTTTCTTCATTAATACACAAACCACTCGTATTTTTAGACATAGGATAAATCAATATTGATAATTTAGAAAATTTAGACAAAACAATTGAAAAAATATCTAAAGGCCCATAAGCATCAATTTCCCAATCTTTTCTTAAATCAACAGCCAAAGAATTTAATTCCAAATCAGATTTCAAGTTAACCCCCCAATTCTTTTTGTTTTTTATGTAAATATTTCAAATTTTTATATAGCTTATTTATTGATGCAATACATTTTAAATCCGCAACATCAATCTTTTTACTACGAAATGCATAAGACTTTGGATGAAAGCTATCATCTAAACCCAAAAGATACTGTTCACTACATCCAAATAATGCACAAAGTTTATCTAAAATTGTTAAAGACATTGGTCTTTTTCCAGCAGCTATTTGAGATAAATATGGTTGAGATATGTCTAAATATTCTGCTAAATTTTTTTGACTTACTCCCATATTCTCCCTTAAAAATTCCATCCTTTCTCCAACAATTTTATTATCAACCACCATATTTATGCCTCCTATAAATATCTAATAATATTTTGTAATAAAAATAATATAAATTTTTTTATTTTTTATTGCAAAAAATATTAAAAAGAATAAAAAATAGTTAAATTACAGATAACAAATTTAAATTAAACTAAATTTATAAATAATACCTATAATATTTAATTAAAATCAAAAATATATTTTTGATAAAGATATTGCTGAATAAATAATAAAATATTACTCAAAATTCATTATCCTAACTTAAATAATTTTATTTGCAGTTAAACCTATCTAAATTTCCATCTAAACATTCCTCAAGATTTATTTTTAAAATATATATCATCACACTAAACATTTTAATATTAAGTTCAATAAGTATATATAGTTTGTTTAAGTGATTTTGAAAAATTGATACGAAATAATAAAATTGTAGTGATTTAAAAAAAAAGATAGGTTAATCAAAAAACCATGCCCTAATAGACATTCGTAACCGCTGCAATAATTAACAAAAGCATATTCAAATAATATATCTCACCAATTAATCCAGAAAAACATTTATCGCAAACATCCAATCGGTATAACTTTTACACCGTCATCTCTAGTGTATGCCATTTCACCACCAGTTATAACAGCTAAAAAACTTGGTTCTTCCAAATCAATTTTTTTGTTTTTAACACTATTTTTAATTAATTTTTTTAATTTAAGTAAATTTTCTGCTCCCTTATCAATTTCCCTGTTTCCTAATTTAAATTCTATTAATGCATATCTTCCATCACTTAAATATACTACACAATTCGCTTCAAGACCGCTGTCATCATTGTAATACAATACTTCTCCATTAACTGAACTTGAATAAACCAATAAATCACGTATGCATAAGTTTTCAAATATGAATCCAAAGGTTTCAAAGTCCTTTAATAATTTTTCAGGAGTTAAATTAAGACTTGCTACAGCTATTGATGGATCTATGAATTCCTTTTTGCAGGATTTTCTAATGGTATTTGCTGGTCTGATATTTGGTGACCATCCATGAATATTTTGAATAATATATAATCTTTCAAGAGCATCAATATACGAATTATATGTAGGTGCTGATATATCCCCATACTCTGTTTTTATATCTTTCATAAGTGTTTTTTTAGTTGCCAGTGTTGAAATATTTCTGGAATAAGATTTTAAAATAGCTTTTACCTTTTGAGGATTTCGTCTAACTCCGTCTATCTTGGAAACATCACTATTGCATATTATATCAATATAATTTGCTACAATAGCTAATTGCTGTTTTTTTGTTTTTTTGTTTAGTGACTCCGGCCAGCCACCTCTGCAGGCAGCAAATATCAAATCAGATATTGATAAATTTGAAGTTATGCCGTCGATGTTTAAATCTTCATCATTAAATAAATCCATCAGTGATATTGCTCCCGTAGATTCGCCGCTTTCATATAAACTCATTGGTCGCATTACGATTCTTTTTATTCTGCCTGCTCCTGAATGCATAATTTTACTTTCATCAACTATTGTTGAACCTGTTAGAATATAAAGTCCGTCTTCATCTGATTCATCTACCAAATATCTTACTGCATCCCACAGTTCCGGTGCCATTTGCCATTCATCAATTAGCATCGGTTTTTCACCTTTTAATAATTCTATAGGATTTGTGTCTGCAAGTTTTAAATAAGATTTTCCATAAACAGGATGCTGTAACTCTTTTAAGCTATTACATTGCTGTTTAGCTGTTGTAGTCTTTCCACACCACTTTGGACCAGTTATTAATACTGCACCCATGTATTCTAACGATTCTTTTAATTCGTAATCAGTGTATCTCGGCAGATATTTTTTCATGACAATCCCTTTTTTATACTTTTCATCTAATTTATTTTATACTTTTCATTAGATTTATTTTATACTTTTCATCAATACACATTAAAACTGTGAAACTTATGACGATTTAAAATAAGCAATTTGCCCAATAAAATCATTTTCGGCAAAATATAAGGCTATATAAAAGTTTTTAGCTAATTTAAAAGATAGAATCAATCAGAAAAATGAATCAACCCACATACCTACATGTTCGGTAACATGGCCTTCAATAAGTGCTGCAATAATCAGCAGAAAACAGGAAAATACCATAAGAACAATGGACTGTTTTAAATAAATCCTATTTAACTTCCATGAATTTTTAGCCCTTAATTTAAAACCGGGAACATCATTTCTGGTAGTGTCAATTGTTTTTAAAAATCTCCAGATAAACAAAAACAGCAAAACACCTGCTACTGATTCAAAAATCAAAGCAGGAATTTCAAATATTCCATGAGGAACAATTAAAGCAATAAACATCAGACTCATGCGAAAAGGATCCATACTTACTACTTTTCCGCCAACAATACCTATAGCCATTCCATTAACAATAACACTGACAAATGACATTATTCCAAAGAAAACAGATGAAAAATATGTTGTAAGACCTGCAGTTTCATTGTTAATAAACAGTTCCAAAGCAGGATCCATTGTAAACTCCCTTGACATCTCTGCTTTAATTTCACCTAAAAACGGATTTAAAATTTCAAGTAACTGAGCATGAAAAATCCAGGCCAGAACCGCTGAAATAACATATAATGAAAACATCAAACAAATCAGACGCCTATTATCTGCAATGGAACTTTTAACTTCCCTTTTAGCTATTGAAAAATATCTGTTCATATTATGATATTTATTTGGTGGTGTTAATGTAGTTTTAGTTCATCAACATATTACCAAACCTGCATATGATTAGATAATGTAAAATTCTGATATCTGCACATAGAAAAATATCTGTTTTGGAAAAATAGCATTATAACAAAAGAAAATTAAATAGAATAAACTATTAATCTGTGTGGTTATCGTTAACAAACAAAAAAAAAGCACAAAATAAATTATAAATTATTATACAACATTACTGCACCAAAACATCCAAATTACCTAATTTATGAAATCACCAGAAAAATTTACTGATTTTTTATAATGTATTGCATATTAAAGGATTTTATGAAAATAAAAAGGTAAAATATATTAAGTAATAGTAAAATATATACAATTGAAGTTAAATTCTGAACTGCTTCAAAAAAATATTTTATAAAAGCTTTGTATTGATTAGGTGGATAATTGTGCAGGAAAATTCTTCCACTTTTTCCATGTTGGATGGGGTTTTGTAAAAATGATAGGTTGTGTAGCCCCATCCACTTATTCTTTTTTTATGGATCAGCTAATTGATAGTGAGTTTTTTTACTTATTTGAGAATTTATATAATTTATCAACTGAAAGCTAAAAAAAAGTCTGAAAAATCCTGTTTTGTTTAATATTATTGCCAATAAATATATAATTTAATAAATAATTTTATTTTTCTTATTTTAATACTAAACAGTTCTTTATTTTATTTATACTTATTCATAAATGTTTATTTTTAATTTTTGCCGAAATTTCATTTTTAACACTTGTTAACCAATTTTATTTTTATGAAAATTAAAAAATTAATTAAATAATATCTTTAACTATTTTTATCCCTGATTAACTATTTTTAATTCAATATCATCGATAAATTCTTTAACATTGACAATATTTTTAAATATTAAT
The DNA here is from genome assembly GCF_000016525.1 of Methanobrevibacter smithii ATCC 35061. Taxonomy (NCBI): domain Archaea; kingdom Methanobacteriati; phylum Methanobacteriota; class Methanobacteria; order Methanobacteriales; family Methanobacteriaceae; genus Methanobrevibacter; species Methanobrevibacter smithii. The sequence goes on along the minus strand of NC_009515.1, from coordinate 1,548,572 downwards.
TTACCCTCAATATCATTTAAAATATTATTATCATGCGTATAAGTATAATTATTCCTAACATGATTAAATTTAGAAAATAATGATATATTTGACTTCAATATAGATTTAGTCATCTCCGAATCTATAAATTCATCAATACACTTTAAATATTTCTTTAATACAGCATCTAATTTAATTTTTTCTTCAATTTCCACGCCATGTCTTAAACATAGCTCTTTTATATATTTAATCATTAGTGTGTGTAATCTATCTAATGCAAAAACAGGTTTTCCTTCAGATATAGAATTATTTATATCATTTATTAAATCATCAATATTATTATCTGATGTATTATTAACAATATAATTATTATCATTAAGATTGCTCATAATATTATTTATTTCTTCTTTAGATACATCAGTAAAATTAGTTAAAATATACTCAATCATTTTACAAGCTTCATTTTTATCAACATGAAGAGCATCTGAAAGAGTTTCTATAACACAAAATTCATAATCACTATCCCCCCAATATTGACTTCTTACTAACCTGTTCTCTTCTAACAAACATTCAAAATCAAATGCTTCTAAAATATTTGTCCAACTAATATTATTTTCATTATTACTTTCATTATCTACAATTATTCTTCCAATATCAATAGAACATAATTTTAAATTATCAACCATATTCTCACCAAGTACTATATAACTTTCATTATCAACTAAAAAAATTACTTAAAATTAAATTTACCCTCATTTATCTTATCTGACAACCACTTCATTGATAAAAAACATGCCTTAATTTTGCTATTATAATCTTGAATTACATCTTTAGGATAAATTTCACCATTTTTAGCATGCCCACTACTATTTCTATCATCATTTAACTGCAATAATGGATCAATAATAACATTAGCAGTATTCTCATCATATAATTTTATTATACATTTTTTTAGTTGTTTTAATGATCTTAATTTCTCATCATAACAATCTAAGTTTTTTGCAATTTTATCAATATTTTTCCCACAAAATCCCTCAACAACAATTTGATGTAATTTTTTAACTTCAAAATCCCAATTTTCTTTAGTAGGATGTTTAATATAGTGTAAATTGCCCAATTTTCGTATATTTCCTTTATTTTTTTCAACCCAAATTTTTATTTCAACTTCACCTATATAACATGAAGGAAAATCTGATAAACACTGTTTAAGTGAAATTAATGGGTCTAAAACATCATCCCATTCCCCTAAAAAATCAGTTTTAAATATATGCTCTGCAATATTAGATTTAGGTTCCACATTAAAAGACTTCCAATATATCTGCTCAAACTCAGGTAATTTTCCCAAATCCCTAATATATACAATAACTTGAGTTTTATCATCAGACATCGAATATCTTAATGACCAAATACCTTTACACTCAATATATCTATTATCCACATCATATTTTTCACTATCATTATATTTATTAAAAACTTCCGTTCTAAAAAATACTGGACTAATCTCAGGAACTCCATCAAATTTATTAACAATATTGCCCAATTTACTAGGGTCACATGAATTAGTTACTACACTGCCTAATCTTAAATCTAATACTTTAAATTCTTGGTAATTAACCTCATCATAATTATTCTTAAATTCAGAAATAGGCTTTATAATCTGAAATCCCCTAATTTCTTTAAGAGTAATCATATCATCCTTAGAATGTTGAACAACATTTTTATAATAAATATCTTTATCATCTAATCGAATAATTTCTTCTGAAGAATTCCATGGATTTGCTTTATCTAAAATATAGATATCAAAAAATCTCACTAAAACAGAATTAGAAATATGTAAATATTTATCTAATTCCTTCTTATCTAATAAACATAATGTAAGATTATCTTTTTTTATTATTGAAGAGTGTTCGCCAAAATTGATTTTTGATTTTTCGTCAAATAATTTTTTAGCCTAATTTTTATTATTTTTCTTATATTATTGTAAATTTTTATTTATTTCATTTTATTCTATTTAATTATTTTATAAATTGATATTTAAGTTTATTTGATTTTTATTTTTTGTTTTAAATGATTTTAAGATAGTTAAATTTATATACTTGATTGTACATATTTTATATTAAGTATAAGTTATTTTGGTGTTGTTATTTATGGTTAAAAGAAAGTTTGATAAGAATCAAGCAAAACTAGGTATAAAGACACTTGATTGGAATGTTCCAGCCAATCATATTTCTCGTTTTGTCGTAGAATTTGTTGAAGAAGTTTTTCCACTTTTAAATATCAAAGAGCCTAAGAAAAAGAAAGGAAGAGGCTCCCTTCCAGTAGATTCAATGCTAAAATTACTTATTTATGCTAAAATACAACATATCGACCGAACATCAATAATCGCAGACATGGCAAGATACCATGACATATTTAAATACGTGTGTGATGATATTCGACCTTCTGAAAGATCAATACAAAGATACAGAAGAGAATACGGTCATTATTTTGAAGTATTATTGCAAATGACCTTAAAAAAGGCCTTTGATGAAGGATTCACTGAATTTAATCACGTTGCCATTGATGGAACCATCAAAAAAGCATACAATTCCAACAACAACACCATCACCAAAAAAGAAACACAAATATTGGTCGATTACTACGAAGGACGACCAATTGACCCAGAATCTCTTGAAAAACTCCATAAACCAGCCCAAAGATTACTCGAAAAGAAAGACATGGATGACGAAGACAAATTAGAACTATTATATGGAATAGAAACACAATTCACATTCACAGGACAAGACAGAATACCAGTAAACGATATTGAAGCAAGATTTATGAAAGGAAAGAAAGGAAACTACATGGTTGCCTATAATATCCAATCTGCATTCGATTACGATACCAAATTAATCTGTGCAATAAACGTCACACAAAATCCTACAGACCATTATGAACTACCAAATATCGCAGAAAGAGCAATACGAAACATTAACACCAAACCAAAATACATAAGTGCAGACACAATCTACTTAAACCAAATAAGTCTATCATACTTGGCGGATAAAAAAATAGATGGATTAATACCAAATAGAAAACAATCCAAAGAAAAAATAGGAAAATTAAACCCAAATCCATATCATAAAGACCATTTTGAATATGATTATGAATTAGACGCATTCAAATGCCCAGAAGGAAACTACTTACACTTTTTTGCAAAATATATAGAACCACACAAAGACCCAGAAAAACCAGACAAAATAAAAAGACTCTACAATAATTATGAAGCATGTAAACACTGTCCTGCAAGAAATAAATGCTGTTCATCCTCACAAACACACAAAACCATCACAGAATACGGTTCAGAAATGCAAAAAGCAATGAACCAAAAAATGGAAAAACAAGAATATAAAGACGAATATGCCAAAAGATCAAGTGTTGAAGGACCATTTGGAATATTCAAAGAACAATTCCAAATAGAAAAAGAAGTAGTCATCGGAATGGTAAAAACAGAAGAAAGAATAAACTTAGACGCACTAGCATACAATTTAATACGATTATATAATATTAAACAAGAAATAGAAAACACAACCGAAGATTTAGAAGATTTCTGCGAAAGCACATCCATTAAAAATCAATTAAAACTCGATGTAACAATATTTTAAAAAAATCAACAAGTCAACCAAAATTTAATTTTGGCGGACACCCTGAAGCTACTTCCATTATGTCACCATATTCATCCATTCTGTAAAATTGATTTTTATTATTTAACTCTGCAACACCTAATCTATGTGAAATTTTTTGATTAAACTCAATTATGGACTTCGTATCATTAAAAACATACCTCTCAAGAAATAATGGTGTTGCATCTTTCAAAATTTTTCTAGGACTATATGAATCACACGGATTAGATAGTTTATACTCTTCCTTAGAAGACACAGAATAACCATAAGAAGATACTCTAAAATTCCAATCCAATAACTCCTCAACAAAATCATTTTCCAAAAAATCTTTTGAAACAATTAATGAATTTAAAAAAATGCCATCATCATATAAAATTATTGGAACTGATTCAAATTGAGAATTTATTAAAAATTCCAAAATATCTTCAAAACAATATTCATCAGCTAAATTGCAATTTTCATGAAAATTTTTTATAATATTTTTAATTTCATTTAACTTCATAATATCAGAATTAATACTAAATCAATACCTACAAATTAATTAAATTTTCATTAATGGCAAAACAATAATCTTATCCAACTATATTTTTATTATTATCACCATACTTTATGTTATCATATATAAATAAAATTATTTAAAGGGGAGTGCTCTATAATAGATGTTTAATTTTTGGCTTTGTAGAAATCATGATTTTTATTGAATTTGTGTTATATTTCTTTATATGTCTTATACAGGTATTACAAATTTTGTGTCGAATTTTGGATTTCTTTAAGCTGTAAAATGAAATATTAATCTTGTTTCTACATCAATGAAATATGGTTTTTTACATGATTTTTTCGTTGTTTATGTCTTATTATTGTGTAATATTTGTCTTTATAATCGTTAATGAATCCACTGCCATCTAAAACAATTATTTTTCCATTAATTTTATTATCATTTAATATTTCATCATTTAATTCATGTAATATTGATGTTGGTAGTCTTTGAAAGAATTTCTGGAGTGTTATGTAATGTAGAATCTTTTTTAAGTGCAAATATTTCTGTATTTTATCAGATAATTCTAATAAATCAATTATTTGGCCATGTGTGATTCGTGTGTAGAATTTCATGACTAAAAGTGTGAATAATGCTAGTTGTGTAAAATTATGCTTTGAAAAATCGCTTGAATATTTATTTAACACAATTTTTGAGTATTTAAACACCTATTTAATAAATTTTAACAGTTATTTGGTTTTATATCTTTATTTATTTCTTTAATTTTTTTGAGTCCGTAAAATTTTATAGGTTTATTTGATTTTGAATTTTTATACAGATGAAATTTCACTCTAACTTTTCTTCAATTTTAATATAAATGATTTAAAAATAGTAAATTACTTTAATAAGTGAGTACAAATAATGTTTTATAACCAAACAAAACAAATCTGTCCTCAATAGTAATATAGGCTTCATACAACTTAAACTTTATGATTTTTCTGATGAAAAAATTAATCCAGAAAAAATCATTTCAAAAAGATTGAATAAAACACCTAATTTTGAAAATACTAATCATAAACTATTTTTAGATGAAAATAATACTTTTAAATATGATAATCATATTTATCCAGTTTGTGGAAGCCATAAAATAATCAAAAAAGGCACAATAAAAAAACAACAGAATTCAAAGAACAACAATATCAATGCAAAAATGTGGGAAAAAATTTGGAATATACAATAATCCATTAATTGGTAAAAATAAACAATTCTTACAAGAAATAATGGATAAAATTTCAGGAATAATAAAAATAGGATATCAATCACTTCGTAAAAATAAGTAAATACTTTGAAATATTCCTTAGAATCAAAATATATCATCAAACAAGAACTGATTCCAACAAAAATCACGAAAAAACAATCAACAATAAAAAAAAAATTTGAATATTCCAGTTATTATTTGTATGATGAGCAATTTTTAAGACTTAATAGAACTAGACACTATAGATTAACTTTATTTGATGCAATACTCAATATTCCCGTCTCAGAACGAATAATATGTCGCAGAATACCAAAAAATACGAAAAAATTTATCTTAGATTCAACAGAAAATAAACCATTCATTTGCCTAACAACCGATTTATTCCCAATGTATCGTAATGTAGCAGATGAAAATAGGAGTAAAACATCAATTGTGCATATTTCATTTGTTTTAAACAATGAATCATAAATTAAAAGTATATTGTAGAAGAAACAAGATTAATATAAAAACAAATATACCATATTTTACGAAAATACACAAGAATTAAAAAACTGTTTCAGATAAAACTCAAAAAAAGAAGCAATAGAACAATTTAAACAATATTTACAAAAATATACAGCCATACCAGTTGTTTTAAAAGATTTCATAATAAAACACATCATAAATCACTTCCACATATACATAGAACATCTTGATGATGAAAATAAAGAAAAAACATCAAATAAAATTGAAAATTACTACAGACAAACCAATCCAGAAAAAATAAAGAAAATATACAAAACCAAAAATGGAATTCCAACATTTTTAGACTATCAAATGCAAAATTGGACTAAAAAACACATTAAAATCAAATAAACCTATAAAATTTTACAGACTCTTTAATTGAAGATTTCTATACTTTATCAACTGAAAGCTAAAAAAAGTCTGAAAAATCCTGTTTTGTTTTAAAAAAAAGAATTTGTAGAAAAAACAGATTATTCCCAATAATATTATATAAATACTAAAAATCAAACCAAAACTTTTCACTAGGAGCTTTTAAATCTATTTCTTCAGTAGTTTCAGCCATTTCATAGATTTTACTTGCAAAATAAATATCATGTATGGAAATACCAATATTATATGCAATAATTCTTTGTTTATCGTTTGTTCTACCTTTAGATTCACCAGTTAAAATATCTGTGACTTCATGACATTCTTTGAATTTATCAAAATATTTAAAATGTTTTACATGGCCTATGTCATCAACAAATACTTTATCAAAAAATAAATCACAATTTGTAAAGCCTAAAGTATGTATAGGTACAACTAAACAACCTTCTTTAAAGCAGTCATCAGAACAAACATCTTCTTTAATTGTGGTAACTGCCGAAATTATTACATCACTATTTTTAACTACCTCATCAGCATTATCTTCATAACAGAAATCAATATTGTTAAATTGATTAAAATCTTCTTTGAAAAGTTGATGCTGATTTTTGTATTTTAATAATTTTATTTTAAAATTTCTTTCAGGAAACAAAGCAAGTAAAATTTTTAATGTTGCTCTTGCTGTATTTCCAAGCCCAATTATTCCTATCTCTTTAAAATCATCAGTAGCTAATAATTTTATTGAAAGAGCTGCAACTGCACCAGTTCTTACAGCAGTGATGAAATTTGCATCCATCAATGCTAATGTAGATCCATCTGTTAAATCATACAATAACAAATTACTATCTAAACTTGGTTTTCTTTTAGGATATCTTGTTACAATTTTAACTCCTGCCCTATTAAGTGTTGGAATAACTGACGGCATAATATTATAAAAAACACCATCAATATCTGGTTTCATACTAATTTTAGGAGGCAGCAATGTAGTATTTTTATTTTGAACTACTTCCTTTGCCCATTCATAACAATCTAATGGAGACATATTTAATTTTTTAATATCTTCAAATGTTATTATTTTCATTTAAACACCTCTAAAATCTTTAAATTTAATATAACTTAATATTGAACTGGAATTGTGACATTATTACTTTTTAATGCTTCTTTTAAAACTATTAAAAAGTTGTCAATATCTTCAACCTAAAATTTCTTTTAATGCATTAATTAAAACAGAATTATCTTTTTCATCATGAACTGCTAATCTAATATAAGATTTACCATCACATCCAATTTTAGAAGATAAATCTTTTATTAAAATATCATACTCATTCAATAGTATTTCAGATAGTTTACTACTGTTAATTTCTCCAAAAACTTCACACATAAAATAATTAGCTTGAGATGGAATTACCCGTAAATTTTTAATAGAATTTAATTCTTTTTCTAACTTGTCCCTACTCCGTTTAAATTTAACAATTCCATTTTCATAATCTGATTTATATTTTTCAAATATCTGTAAATAAAACTCTCCAAATGAGTTAATATTCCAAATAGCTACATCTTTTTTAATATAATCCACTAATTTTAAATTATTTGATGCCAAAATACCTAATCTTAAACCTGGAACCCCAAATGATTTTGAAATACTTTTAACAATGATTAAATTAGGATAATTAGTTAAAATTTCTTGATTTAAAAACGAAGGATTTTCTTCTATATCTTCAAAATCAACAAAGGATTCATCAACGATTAAAGTAATATCATTATTATCCGCCCATTTTGCCAATCTTAAAACATCATTTTTACAAATATAATTACCTGAAGGATTATCTGGATTTATTAAAATTAACATTCCAATGTTTTTATCTGAAAAAAATGAGATAAGGTCATTAACACCATATTTAAAATTATTATTAGTTGGTGTAAATGCAATAATATTATCTGGATTTTTTCTGTGAGAATATTCCTCAAATGTTGGAATTACAATTCCTAAATTATCATTTGGATTAGAAACTTTTTCAATTAATGATTTAATTAATTCTGAAGCACCATTACCTACACAGATTTGATTTTGATGAACACCAAAATATTTAGCAGCAAGTAAACTATTAATTTCAATTCCTGAAGGATAACTTTCAAGTAAAATCTCAAAATTAGATTTTAATTCATCGATTAAAGATTGTGGAGGGAAATATGGATTCACTAAATAACAAAAATCAAGCATATGTGGATATCTCCAATATCCTCCATATCTAGAGTTAAAATTAGATAATTTTTCATCATCTGACGCAAAAATTGATTCTGCAATATTCAAATCTTGAATATCATCTATTTCATACCAATTTTTATTAACAAGTTTTTTAACTTTAATGTGAGATTCATCTAAATTACTAATTACTTTTAAAACTTGTTCATAATATTCATTAGTACCTAAAGCCTGAATATATGCTTCCAAAAAGGGGACATAATAATGATTTGAAAAATCTTTGCTAAACTTATAAATATTAACTGTTTTATAATAATTAGGAATATTTTCAAATGAAAATTGATTTTTAGATAAAAAATTCATAATATTATTTTGATTATCAATTGTAACAACTGTTCCATCCATCCAACTTTCAAATTTAGCTACTAATGCTAAATTAGGATATGGGTCATTAACCAAATCTTCTAATATTCCATTTTCAAAAATTAAATCTGACTCTAAAATTAAAGAATCTTCATTTAATAAATAATCTTTAGCTAAAAAAAGAGAATAAATATTATTTGTTTTATCATAAATTTTATTTTCAACAAAATCAATCGGAGTATTAACATTTAATGTTTTAATGAAATCTTTTAATTTATTTCCTTTATATCCAATTACTATAATAATTTTATTTAAATTTAAGTTATCTAATTGTGATAACATTCTTTCAATCATAGTAACATCATTTATTTTAACCATACATTTAGTAACATCATTTGTTAACTCTTTTAAACGTTTTCCCATTCCTGCTGCTAAAATAATTGCTTGCATTACTACTATCCCCATGAATATTATGTTAATAATTTTATAAAATAAATAATCAATTTTAAATCCATTAATTAAATACCATAATATTTATGTAATTAATTATATATAAATTAAAATTAATAATTAGAGGGAAACAATGGCGATTATAAAAATACCTGAAAAATTCAATAAATATGACCCCCAAATCTTAAAACACGTTCAAGATTTAAATTTAATGATGTTAACTGATTTTATTAAAATATGTGAAGAAAATGATATAGAATACTTTGCAGATTCAGGTACACTAATTGGAGCTATAAGACATAATGGATTTATTCCTTGGGATGATGATGTTGATTTAATTCTATTAAGGGATCAGTACGAAAAATTATTGGACATATTGGAGAAATCACCTCAAGATAAATATGAATTATTAAGTCCTAGAAATAAAAAAGGTTACTGTAGACTTTATTCACAATGGAACTTAAAAGGAACAAAAACTGAAGAATATTATGACAATAATACTGATTTTACCCTAGGTTTAAGTTTAGATATATTCGTATTAGACAACATCCCTGATGATACAAATAAAAGAAAAAAATTCTTATTTAAATGGAAACTTTTAAGAAAATTAATTTGGATTTATGAAATAACAAACAGTGAAGCATACATATCTAAAAATAAAGAAAGAATTGGAAAAGTTATTAAAATTATTTTTAAATTATTTAGAATAAATTTTCAAAAAATAAAAAAATATGGAACCAACTTTGTGGATAAATATCTTAATGAAAAATGTGACTGCGTATGCAATCTTAGTACAACTTACAATACCCCAAGAATAATACCTAAATCTTCATTAAGACCTGCTAAAAAAGTCAAATTTGAAAATATTGAAATTAATGTTCCAAATGATTATGACACATATTTAACTTTATTATATGATAAAAATTATATGGAATTGCCCCCAGAAAATGAAAGATACAATCATATTTATAATACTGTCGATTTTGGACCTTATGAATAAGTTCATCATAAATTATTAAATTTATTATTATTAAAATCTTCCATTACTGAAGATATTTCTTTAGAAATATTAATATCAATATATGAACCTGTTTTATTTAATTCAATTGATTTTATAAATGCTACAAGTTCATATCTTATTCCTTCACCATCTAACTGATAGAAATATTTCTTATTTTCATTTTGATTTTCAAAACGTATTTCAAAATAGTCTGTTTTCCACCACGGAGCAGGAACATAAATATATCCTTTTGTTCCAGAGATTATTAATTCCCCTTCAGATTTAACTCCTTTTCCAACTTTTATAGAAGCTACTGCATTTGGATATGTGAAATCTATTTTTGTAAACAAATCAAAATTCTCTGCACTGTCTAACAAAAGAGAATTAATGTTTTTATCTTTATAGTCAGTTCCAAGCAATTGGAAAACCGGCAATAAAGCTGTTGGACCCCATGCAGTTATACTGTTCCAGTCATCACCAGACCCATCTGCTAAACTGGTACATGTTGCATCAACTGATATTACATCTCCAATTTTTCCTTTTTTAGCCAGTAACAACAATCTGTTATAAGCAGTTGAATATGCTGTTTTAATTGAATCCATTAAAATCAGATTATTCTTTTTAGCCAGTTTGAATAATTCACAGAGTTCCTCTTCTTTAAGAGCAATTGGCGATTCACATAAAACATGGACTCCATTTTCAAGTGCCTTTTTTGCTTGTTTGTAATGTTTTGATGGATGAGATACAATAAATATTGCATCAACATTATTTAGTAATTCATCAAAGTCCTGAGTCAAAATTAAATCATCATCAAAGTCTTTAAGTTGGTTTTCATCACCTGAACATATTCCTCCAACAGTCAATCCGTTAACATATTGGCTTTCATTGTAAAATTTGTTTAAAACTAAACCTTCACCAACTAAACCTAATGTAACCTGCCTATCTTTGGATCGTATATCAGTACTTGAAACTCCTTCAGTTCTCTCCAAATAAACAACATCACAGTACTCTCTAAGATAATCAAATTCACCAACCCAATCAGATCCTACAGTAAAAATATCAATATCATATCTTTTGATATCATCTATCTTTTGACCTTCATATTCTTCTATAATGATTTCATCAGCCAGCCCTGTTGCTCTTACTGACTCTATCCTTTCCATTAATGACTGCTGTACATTGATTTTTCCCCTGTTTTTATCAAAGTCATCAGCAGTAACCCCTACAATCAGATAGTCTCCAAGTGCTTTTGCCCTTTCCAGTAATCTTTGATGACCATAATGAAATAAATCATATGTACCATATGTTATAACTTTAATCATTAGAATAATCCTCTTTTTTGAATATCTCTAAGTGCATCAATCAAGGTATCATTATCTTCAGTAGATAAATCACCCATATGTCCAACTCTAAAAATCATGTCTTTTGATAAATCATCCCTTGCTGTACTAACCCATATATCATATTCATTTTTTAATATTTCAACAAGATTTACATCAAGAATTTCTTTAGAGTGAACTGTAGTAACTGCATTAGATAAACATTTACATCTAACTTCAAATGGAAATTCTTTAATTTTATTTCTAAAATCATTAGCCAAATTTGTAGTTCGCTCAATTTCAACTTTAACTCCACCATCATTTTTAATTTGATTCAATCTCGCATTAATCTGTAACAAAATAGTAATAGCTGGAGTATATGGTGTTTGACCTCTCTTAGCATTTAACAACATATCTTTTAAATCAAAATACATTGATTTACATGAATTATTGTTCACCCTATCCACAGCACGTCCGGATAAAGTTATAATAGCAATTCCAGGAGGGCATGCCAATGCTTTTTGAGAACCAGTTATTACAACATCCACTCCGTGCTCGCTCATATTAATATAATCAGCTAAAAAAGAACTAACGGCATCGACAACTAAAAATAGATTATTCCTTCTACAGAAATCACTTATTAAATCAATGTCATAATGAACTCCAGAACTTGTTTCACAAATATTAACCATAAATGCAGTATATCCCTTATTATCATACTCCTCTAACATTTGAGAAGTAAGACATGATCCAAAATCTATTTTAATATCATCACAGTCAATATTATGGAGTTTACATAAATCTACAAATCTTTGACCAAATCCTCCACCATTGACAATCAATACTTTATCATTTTCTGTAAAAACATTCATTACAGTAGCTTCCATACCAGAAGTTCCAGATCCCGTTAAAAATATGACTTTGGAATCTTCATCTGCAAAAAGCATTTCTTTCATTAATTTTTCATTCTCAAGAGTGATTTTGGAAAATTCAGGAGTTCTAAAATAAGGAGTTTGTTCACTTCCAATTTTTAAAACTAAATCACTACTCATAACTGGACCTAAAGCAAAATTCAACACAATATCACCTATTAAATATTAAATTAACATTATTAATAAAACTCAAAATAACTTCATTTATTCAAAATCAAAATTATCATTAATTTCTTTTAAATAACTAATAGATTTTGAAAATGATTTATCCATTTCCTCAAATGAACTAAATTGATGTTCTATAAATGGAACTAAACTATGATTTTCAATAACATTTGGAATATGCATGAAATTCTTACCAAATTGAACTTCCAATGTATGTTCAATATCTTTAGGACATTTAAATTCATATCCCTCAAATTTTATTGTTTTCAATGGAAATATTTTATCAGTTTCATAAATTAAATCAGAAGTTAACTGTAAAACATCAATTGAATCTGCAAAATACTTTGTCTTAGTATTAACTAACCCCAATTCTTTTTTTACTACATTAAATTCGTTCCAAAAAACTTTTTTACCATTTTTAACATCCTGATTAAACTTATATTTAGTTGATACATAATCTTTTTTGAAAGATTCCAACTTTTCTTCTAAAAGGTAATCTTTCGGAAATAGATCAATCTTAACATAAGGTTTTAGCCAGGCAATTTGTAAAAATGAAAATTTATTATCATCTAAAAAACCATTTTCATCATCAACATCATAAACACTTCTAAATCCTTCAAAATAGTTTTTTTGATTTTCAATTAGCAAAGACAAACCACAGTTTTCTTTGAAGTATTCATATTTAGAAATTTCTTCTGGAAGAACTTTAATTAGTTTTTCATAGTCTTTTCTCATAATAGACAAATCTATGTCATCATCCCATGGAATAAAACCGCCATGACGAACTGCGCCAATTAATGTGCCTCCTTCAAGCCAATAATCAATATCATGCTTTTTACAGACATTATCTACAAAACGAAGCAATTCAATATACAATAACTGAACATTTCTCAAATTACCTTTTATTTTTATATCACAACTAGTAAACAATAAATCCAATAACTGATTTTGTGAATTTAACTGATTAGATTTTTTATTTAAATTTTGTAACTTTTTAGGAATCTTTAAAAAGAAATCTAGAATATAATTATTATATTTAATAGAATCAGGCAACTTTGCATAAATTTTTTCAAAATCCATAAAAATCGATCCAATGTTTATTGAAAAACACACTAATTAAATTAACACTATGTCAATATAAATATAAATAATTTATTAATATCAAAATTTTAAAAAATGTATAATTAAACTTTAATTTTTAAAGCTGATAAACTAAAAATATTTAAAGTATTTGAACTAATTCAATATTAAGTGGTCAACATGAGTAGAATTTATGGAAACATTGAAGAAGTAGACTCTGAGAAAATTAAAAAATTTTTCAATAATCGGGCTAAAAAAGATGAAGAAGCACTGCTTGTTAAAACTGAATTTTCAGACAAAGAAAATGTTGAAAAACGTCACAAAGAAGAAAGTGAATTACTATTAAATAAAATTGATTTTGAAAATAAAAAAATTTTAGAAATTGGCTGCTGAATTGGCAGATGGGCTGAAGTTTTCCATGACAAGTGCGACAGTTATTTAGGTATTGATTATTCTGAAGATCTAATTGAAATAGCTAAGGAAAATTATAATTATGATAACTGCCATTTCCAGGTTTTATCTGCTTCCCAATTAGATACTGCAGATTTACTAGTTAGTGCTCCTTTTGATATCGTTATAATTACTGGGGTATTAATCTATTTTAATGATGATACTATTAAAAAAATGATTAAAGATTTAAATAGCTTATGTGCTTCCAATAAAACAATTTACATAAGAGAAACTCTTTCATTTTTAGAAACCAGACTTACTTTAAAGGATTTCTTTTCTGAAAATCTGGAAGCTGATTATAATGCAATTTACAGAACTGATGATGAATTTTTAGACTTTATAAAAGGAATTGATGGAAATATAACCATTGAAACTGGTGAAATATTTGATGAATTAAAAAATTTCACTGAAACTGGATATAAATACTTTTTAATTAAATCTGTAAATTAATTATAAGTATAAATAGCTACTCCCCGTAGCTATCCTCATAACCTGTTTCTAACCAATAATATTCATCAGGATATGCCTCTTTTAGTTTCTGATTGGCATAATCAGGTCCTCCTGGAGGGTTGTTTGCACAGCTGTGACATACTTTTCCCTGAGTGTACTCATTATTAGCTTCACTAGCTGAAAGGGCTTTTCCACAAACTGCACAGTATCCGTATGATTTTTCTGTTTTGGCCCCATCACTGCTTTCAGCAACATAATTGTCAGCTTCAGTTGTGTTATTATTTGTAATATTTACCTCATCAATACTTTCAGGTTCACTGAATAATGTAGCTGCAATAATTCCTCCGCATAAAACAGCTATAACCAAACAAACTATAACAATCGCTTTTTTACTTAAATCCATAAACTCATCATTTTTATTTTTCATGTGGATAAATAAGTTTAAAACGATTTTCACAAGTTTTTGAAATACTTAAAGGCACTTCATTAACTAAACAATTTGCAACATAATTTAAATTATAATCTCGTTCAAACCAATTATCTAAAATGTGTGGATGAACCACCAAATCATTAACATTACACTTTCTTAAAATATTTTGAACATCTTCAATATTAAAATTTATCATTTATTACCTCCTTATAATGAACAATAAATATATTAAAAATGTTAATATAAAAAATTAATGTTGCACATCACTTCAATTATTCAAAATAAAAACAATATTCCTTATTTAGCACAATATCCAACATGAACAATTAAACAGATCTGAAAATCTTTCTTAAAAAAGCAGATCCCTTTGAAGCTTTCATAATCTTAATAATTAAAATAGCTAAATTAAAGAATCTGTGAACTATAAAAAAGTTAATTATATTTGCCCATCCTTCATTAGCCTTGCATCCAAATCCAGCTTCTTTTTCATAATTATACAACTTTTTAATCATTGATTTCAAATTACTTTCAGTTGTATTTACATCAATGAAAAATCTGAGCAAATTACGTAAGTAGAATTTAAAATAAAAACTAGCTAAATCTTTTTTATTATACTTACCTAAAATTTTAAACATTTCAGGAATTGAATTAAGTAAGTTTTCCACATGTTTCGGACTGCATTCATGAGATAATGATTCTTCATGCATATCCCAAAAGTATCCGTAATATTTTTCCAAATAAAGTAATTTAGATGAGTTGAAAAATACTTCCAGACAAAAAAGCAAGTCTTCAGCCAGCATGTTTTCTACAAATCTTATATTATTATCTGCAATGATTTCTTTTTTAAAAATCTTATTCCAGATAGTTATATCTTCAAAATATGCCAGATCATCATTTGAGACTATAATATTCCCATTGGAACTTAACTTTCCGCCAACATACTTTTCAGATACTGGAATATCCTTAATATTATCTCTTTTAACTTTATCACAGGAAGCAATGTCAGCATCTTCTGAAACAATGGCTTCGTACAATTTCAGACATAAATCTTTGTCATGTTCATCATCATTGTCTGAAAACATGATATACTGAGCGCTGGCTATTTCAATACCCTTATTTCTTCCAAATCCAGGAAATCCGTGGTTTTCATTAGAGTAAATGCCAATTACATTATCATATTTAGCTACATATTCTTCTATAATGCTTTTTGAGTTATCCTGAGAATTATCATCTACCAAAATAAGTTCAATATTTTCAAAACCTATACTCTGATTAATAATTGAATTTATTGTTCTTTTCAGGTATTTTTCCGCATTATAAACAGGTATAATCATAGATATTTTGTACATAGCCAGTCCCCATCTTTATAATTTATTATTAATTTTTGTATCTTATTAATTTTATTATAATCAATGAAAAAAATAGATAAAAACTTCCAATTATTGTAGTAATTACGAAATATTGATTTAATTGTAAAGAAAAAAATTATAAATTACTAACTTAATAATACAATTATGAATAGAATTAATTGAAGTAAATTAAAGATGATAAAAGCAAATAAACAAATTTTATCAACAATACAGTTTGATTGTGGTGATAATGATCTTAATGAATTCTTATTAAAAGATTCTTTTAAAAACTTAGAAAATAGTTTATCTAAAATAATAATCTATATAATATTTATTAAAAATATCATAAGGAGATTTAATTATGGCAACTAAAGTAGAACCAACTCCAACATTAACAGGTGATGATGCAGATAGATTTATTCAAAAATTAAATATTCCTTCAACTGAAGAGGAAATTAAAGCTTTAAAAAGAGCAAAAAAAACTTTTGAACAAATTGAATTTAAAAGATAATTTTTTTTAATTATTTTTGGCATAAATCCCGATACATGAGTAATGTTAGTTTATTCTTGTTTTTAGAGTATTGTAAAACTTCGAATAAATTTTTAGTATTAAAATTTATTGTTTTTTCATGATTGTATGCATCTATTGATATAAATCTGATACATATATATTTTCTCAATTCTAAACATAAAACGACAATTATGCATAAGTTTTCAAAGTGTTTAAAACATTTATTAACAATTTTGAAGTTAAACCCCATGTTACTACAGCAATAGACTAATCTATGAATTTTTTCTAGCAGTTTACTTTACTACTTTGTAGCAATTCACTTTACTATTTTGTAATTTTTAATTATTAACAACAAATAATACATAAATAATATTAACTAATAAAATCAAAAATTATAATATTATTAAATTATTTGGAGTAAATTAAATGTCAAGACCCATTGTTGCAATTACAAGGCCTGCTGACAGATCTAAAGCAGCCTGCAAGATTGTTGAAGAGTTAGGAGGTCAATATGTTCTAGCTCCTACTTTAGATTTAAAACCGGTAAATAGCGAATCTTTAAAGAATTTAATAGCTAATAAAGATTTGCTGGATTGGATTGTTTTTACCTCTCCAACTACAATTACTTCCCTAAATCTTTTTTATCCTGATTTTTTAAAAAATTTAGATTGCAAAGTAGCTGTAATT
The DNA here is from genome assembly GCF_000016525.1 of Methanobrevibacter smithii ATCC 35061. Taxonomy (NCBI): domain Archaea; kingdom Methanobacteriati; phylum Methanobacteriota; class Methanobacteria; order Methanobacteriales; family Methanobacteriaceae; genus Methanobrevibacter; species Methanobrevibacter smithii. The sequence continues at coordinate 1,530,942 of NC_009515.1, read as the reverse complement.
GGAAATAAAACCGGAAAAATAGCCGGCGAACAAGGCGTTAAAGTTGATTTAATACCTGAAGATTTTACAGCAGAAGGTCTTTTAGAGGAATTTGAAAAAAGAAATATTACAAATCAGACCATTGGAATTCCAAGAACTGCTTCTGCAAGACCTGTTCTGCCTGAAGGCTTAGAAAAACTTAACAATAAAGTTATAGTTGCTGAAGCTTACAAATCATTATTCCCAATGGATGAAGATAAAATCAATGATTTGATAGCTAAAATAGAAAATAATGAAATTGACGCAATTACTTTTACCAGTCCTTTAACTGTTACTAATTTCTTTAAAATATCTAAAAACAAAGAAAAATTAGCTGATTTACTTTCCAATAATTTATTAACTGTCTGTATTGGTCCCATTACCGGTAAAATTTTAGACCAGTACAATATTAATTATATATATCCTGATACTTACACTGTTCGTGATATGATGGAGTTATTATTCAAAACCTGGAGAAATTCACATGGAAGATAAAATAAGTATTATTCTACCTATTTTTAATGTCGGCCCTCATTTAAGAGGAGGAATTGATTCTTTAATCAACCAAACAATAGGAAATGAAAATTTAGAAATCATTATGGTAGACGACTGTTCTACTGATGAAAGTGGAAAGATTATTGATGAATATGATGAGAAATACGACTGCTGCAAAGCCATCCACCTGGAAAAAAATACCGGTGCAGCCAATGGTCCCCGTAACAGAGGTATTGAAGAGTGCAGCGGCGATTACATTATGTTTTTAGATCCAGATGACAGATACACATTAGATGCCTGTGAAGTATTATACAATGCAGTAACCAAGTATGATGCAGATATGGCTTTTGGAAGATTCAGAAGAATCTATACTTATGGTGAAACTATTCAAAAATCATATTCCCCTTATTTGGATGATTTAAAAAGTGCATATCCTGATGAAACATTTGAAACAGCAAATCCTTTAAATGTTCCTGATTATGTTTGGGACCACATTCTGGAACATGCACTATACGGTAAAAAGATTCAGGGAAAATATGAAAGAAACAGTCCCGTTGATGTTATCCATGTCAAAAGCATAAAGGAAGAACCTGATTTATTGAAAATGGCGCCTTCTGTATGGAGTAAAATATTTAAAAGAGAACTAATTATGGATAAAAATATCCGTTATCAGCCATTTGTTTCCGGGGACGATTTAGCATTTACCTTAGAAACTCTCCTTAAAGCTGACGGAATTGTATATTTGAATAATTTCATGTGCTATGACTATTATGTACGTGATTTGCCTGATGACAAGTCCATTACCAATAATGTAAATGTCAGATTCCTCAGTGATTTAATGGACTCCTATATTTATGCCAGACAGTGTACTGAAAGGTTTTCCAAAGATATTCAAACAATTTCAGTTAACCCTCACTTAATTTACTGGATGCATACATGGAAAAATTCACCGTTTACCAAAAGTGAAAACAAATTACTGTTAAGCAAAGTGGAAAAACTTAAAAGGATTCATAAAAGCGATCTGAAAACCAAAATGTTATTATCTTCCATGACAACAGCTATTGAATCTGCAATTAAAATACACAAGGAGTAAATATTAATGAAATATGTAATTGTTGGAGCTGGCCTTTCCGGTTTAACAATCGCTGAAAGAATAGCTAACCAGCTTAATGAAGAAGTTCTGATTATTGAAAAAAGAAATCATATCGGAGGAAATATTTATGATTTCTATGAAGACGGCATTTTAATACAAAAATACGGACCTCATATCTTCCATACCAATGAAAAAATCGTTTACGAATACCTGTCCGAATTTACTGAATGGTTAGACTATGAACATCACGTTTTAAGTAATGTAGGTGGAAAATTAGTACCTATGCCTATTTGTATTGATACTTTAAATGCTTTATATGGTCTTGATTTAGATGAAGAATCTATGAAAAAATGGATTGAAGAGCATAAAGAAGATATTGATGAAATCAAATCAAGTGAAGATGTTGTTTTAAAAAATGCAGGTCGTGACATTTACAATAAGCTTTTTAAAAACTACACTCAAAAACAGTGGGGAACTTCAGCAGCCAATCTTGACCCTTCAGTAATTTCAAGAATCCCCTTCAGGTTCAATCACGACACAAGATACTTTGAAGACACATATCAGGGAATGCCGAAAGAGGGATTTACCAAAATGTGTGAAAAAATGATTGACAATGATAAAATCAAGGTGGTTCTGAATACTGACTATAAGGATTATTTAAAAGACATAGAATATGATACATTAATCTACACAGGACCTATTGACTATTTCTACAATTACAAATACGGGGAATTATTATACAGATGTCTGAACTTTGTATATGAAGTTTTAGACGAAGATTCCTATCAGGAAGTTGGTGTTGTTAATTATCCAAATCATCCATACTTTACACGTATTACAGAGTTTAAAAAATTAACAATGCAGGATGTTGAAGGCAAAACTGCAATTATGAAGGAATATCCTGGATTCAACGGAGAATTATGCTACCCATATCCTACCCAAGAATACCTTGACAAATTCCAGCAATACAAAAAAGAAATGGATAATGAGGAAAATGTAATATTTGCAGGACGTCTAGCTCAATACAAATACTACAATATGGATTTAGTTGTTAAAAACGCTTTAGAAATATTTGAAACACAAATAAAAAAGAATCATTAAATTTGAAGGTGAATTAATATGATTACAGTATGGCCACAGTACTTGGATAAAAACCTCTCTTTAAATGAGGGCAGAAAGGTATCAAAAGAAATAGCTGTAGAAGAACCAAAATTACAGGATATTGAAAAAGCTCTAAAAAGACTTAATTTACCTTACAGCACTCAAAAAGAAAGGTCATATCCTGGCAAATGGTATGAAAAATCAGGACGTATCTTAGTTGAAAGTGACAAACCTAAATTAGAGCTTTTAAAGGAAATTAGTTTAAAACTACAGGAAATAAAACAATGATGGAAATACCATGCGGAATGCAGGAGCAGTTTCTTGAAGCCAAAGAGTTAATTGAATCCAGCAATGACATTAAAATTTATACACACACTGACTGCGACGGAATCTGCTCCGGTGCAATCCTATCTATAATATTGGACCGTTTAAACAAGGATTATGAAATTGAATTTGTCAATCTTGATGAAATAGAAGACCTAGATTTAGACCATAAACTGACAATTTTTTCAGATTTGGGTTCAGGTCAGGGAGTTGACAAAAATGCAAAAGACGACCAGAAAATCTTAATTTTAGACCACCACCCGCCATTAAGAGACATCAACTATAAAAATGACAAAGCATATACTTATTTAGAAATCAATCCAATGTTCTACGGTATTGACGGATCATATTATGTCTGCGGTGGAGGATTATGTTATTTTTTAGCTAAAACATTTGGCTTTAAGGATTTAAGCTGGATCGGTGTTCTGTCAGCTATCGGAGATATGCAAAACAATAAAACAGGACATTTCGAAGGATTAAATGAAATTATCCAGGAAGATGCAATTAATGAAGGTCTTCTAAAAGTGACTAAAAATGATTTGAACATCTACGGACGCAGTACCAGACCGCTATATGTTGCACTATCCTATTTCAGTGATGTCAAGTTACCGATAACTAACAATCAGCAGGAAGCTAAAGTTGTTTTGGAAGAATTGGGAGTTGATGAAAAACACAACAGAAAAACATTATCTGAGGTAACTGAAGAGGATAAAATGGAAATCAAAAAATTTTTAAGCAGAATGATTTCCAAAAGAGTTCCTCCAAAATACCTCAAATATGTTCCAAAATTGATTGTGGGAGATGCATACACTTTTTTAAATGAAGAGGAAGGAAGCTTTTTAAGAGACGGTTCTGAGTTTTCAACAGCTATGAATGCCTGCGGCAGAAACCGAAAAGAAGCTATTGGAGTAGATATTATTAAAGGAGACCGACTTGTTGCTCTTGATGCCTTAGAAGAAGTCAGCAAAACACACAAGTATAATCTGGCCACTTCCATCAGCAAAGTTGCAGACAATTATCATTCCGAAATTATTGAACTTGACAATTTTCAATATTTTGACTGCAGTGACTTTGATGAAGACATAGCTTCCAATATCATCGGTACAATAACAGGTAGGGTTTTAGGTTACTGTAATTGGAAAAAACCTATTTTAGGATTTAGCAAACCTAAAAATAACCAAATCAAAGTCTCACTTAGATGCTCCAAACTCCTTGCCTATGACGGAATTCATTTCGGTAACATGATGCGTGAAATCGCAAAAGAAGTTGGAGGTACCGGAGGAGGCCATGCAATAGCTTGCGGTGCTTACATTCCAAATGAAAAAAAATCAGAATTCCTTGATAAATTTAATAGAAAATTACAAGGAAAAATAGCAAATTAAATATAACATTAAATCAAAATTAATTATCATTGAAAAAAATTGAGGAATGAAAAAAAATGAAAGCATTTAAAAAAAGAGGTGCCTTAACACATTTTCAAATTTTAAGTGAAATCTCAAAGCAAAACCCACATCTCAAACAAAAGGATTTGGCTGAAACTTTAGGTATCACCATTCAGGCTGTTTCAGAAAATATTAAGACACTTATTGAACAAGAGTATATAACATCTAAAGATGGCAGATCACCATATAAAATTACTCAAAAAGGTATTGACAAAGTTAAAAGAGATGCTATTTCTCTTAGAAAATACTCTGATTCTGTTTTGGAAACCATGAATCATTATAAAACTGTTTGGCCGGCTATTGCAAAAGAAGATCTTAAAAAAGATGAAATTGTTGGTCTTTATATGGACTCTGGTGTTTTATATGCTCATAAAAAAGAAGAAGATGCAACTGGTGTTGTTTTAGGAGATGCTGCAAAAGGCTGTGATGTGGCATTAAGTAATCTTACCGGTTTAATCGACATGACCATTGGAGAAGCTGTTGTTATTAATTTGCCTACCATTAAAGAAGGTGGATCCGATAAAGTTAACCTGGAATTAATTAAAAGTGTTTATGAACAGGGAACAACTACAGGTAAAAAAATAGACAGAGTAGCTATTGCAGGAACTGTTTCCAGAGCAGTAGCCAATATGTTAAATCTCCCGGTTACCATTGAATATGCCGCTCCTCAAGCTACAGCTAATGCTGCCCGTAAAGGATTAAACGTTTTGGCATTATGTGTCGGAGATATGACCAAAGCTTTTACCCGTGAACTTGAAGAACAAAAAATAAAATTCGATATTATTGATGGTGGAAAATAATTAATTTTCCTTAACCATTTTTAATAATGCAGCAGCTATGTCTACAGAATCAAAATCTTCTTCCATAGCTCCTTCAACTAATTTTACGTATTTTTCCAAATTATCCTTTTCAATAGAGTTTTTAACGCTGTTCATTAGCTGAGTATTTTTAATAGATTCCATTTCCTTATATGACGGAATTTTTCTTTGTTTGATTTTGGATTTGGTTACTTTTTTAATGGTTCTTAAACTATAGATTTCTTTACCTGCAACAAAGGTAAATGCATACCCCATATTACCTGCCCTGCCTGTCCTTCCGATTCTATGAACATAGTATTCAGGATTTTGAGGAACATCATAGTTAACAACCACTTCAACATTAGGTACATCGATTCCACGTGCAGCAACATCAGTAGCTATCAGAATTTCAATATTTCCGTTACGGAATTTGTTCATAACCTTATCACGGGATTTCTGATTCATGTCTCCATGAATTCCCTCAGCTGCATATCCTCTGTTTCTCAAGTTTTTAGCAACCCAGTCAACTCTTTTTTTAGTGTTACAAAATACCAAACCTAAATTAACATCATAAACATCAATCAAACGAGTTAAATTTTCAAGTTTGTCTTTTTCCTTTGTTTCAAAATAGTACTGAGTTATTTCCGGAACAGTCATCTGGCTTTGAGCTACCTTTAAATGTTTAGGCTTTTTCTGATAGAATTTAGTAATTCTTTTAATTTCCTTAGGCATTGTAGCTGAGAAAAGCAGTGTTTGCCTTTGCTTTGGAGTGTGTCTTAATATTTTTTCAATATCCTCTCTGAAACCCATATCCAACATTTCATCTGCTTCATCCAATACTACAGTTGAAATTCCTTTTAAGTCTAAAGTTTTACGTTCAATATGATCCAAAACACGACCTGGAGTTCCGATAACTACATGAACACCTTTATTTAATACTCTAATTTGTCTTCCAATAGGCTGACCACCATAAACCGGCAAAATTTTAAGTTTTTTCATGTGTGAACCTATTTTACCAATTTCACCAGCTACCTGAATACATAACTCCCTTGTAGGGCATAAAACAATAGCCTGGGGAGAATTATCAGGAATAAAAATCTTTTGAAGCAAAGGAACAGTAAATGCCAGGGTCTTTCCAGTACCTGTTTGTGCTTGTCCTATTATATCAATTCCTTTAAGAGCCTCAGGAATAGTTAATTCTTGTATTGGACTTGGCTCTTCAAAACCCATTTCTTTTATTGATTTTTTAATTTCTGCTAAAATTTCAAAATCATCAAATGTTATATCACTCATTACAGTTAGTATTTGTTAAACTAACTATTTATAATATATTGATTAAATAAAAATTGTTTAATCCAAAAGATTTTCCTTAATATCTTTTAAACAGTTCTTATCTTCAGCCAAATAATCATTATTTTCCGCAAATGCTCTTTTACGACATCCCCCACATATATATTTGGATTCACAGCATCCGCACTTTCCTTTTAAAAGGCTTCTATTTCTAAGCTTCAATAAGATATCATTATTTAGCCACATAGTGTCCAAATCATCACGGATATTGGCTATTTTCAAATCACGGAAATATTCGCATGGATAAATATTCCCTTTTCCATCTATTGCCATGTAAAATCTTCCAGCTCCGCAGCTTCCAATATAATTTCCAAGTTCTTTCATTGCTTGTTTGTCATAGTCCAAATTAAAAAAATGAGTTGGAATCATATTCATTCCATTGCACATGATTGTTGAGGCAACATCCCCCAACTGAGGATCATTGGTTAGTATCTGCATATCCCCGTTAATATTTTCCATATAAATTAGCTTAAATAGTTCCAGTCTCTGATTATCAGTCAAATCTCCATTGACAACATCCAGTTTATACCATCCGACACCTAACTGCTTTAAAAGCTCGATTATTTGAGGAATTTCCAAAAGATTATCCTGAGTCACTTCTGTTGAAACCTCCACATAAACATCCTTTTCATTGTACTTTTTAATGGATTCAACTGCATTTTCCCATAAATTATCAATTCCCAATTTTTCATTATGAGTTTGGGGATTAACGCTTTCCAGAGAAATGTCTACAAATTTAACTCCTGCATCAACATATTTATCAATTTTTTCCAGATTAAATCCATTGCCTGTTAAGCAGGGATACATTCCAACATCATCTGCATGTTTAATGAATGTTGAATCAACTTCTCCGATAAATGTAATGTGTGCAACTCCAAAATCAGCTAATTTATCTATTTCATCATGTATCTGCTCAAAGCACAGTTCACTGTCTGTTAAATCCCACTGAACCTGAAGAGGTGCTGCAGGAACAAACGGCTTTTCAATTCCTGTTTCTCCAAGCCCTTTTATTACACTGACCAGTCCTTTAGTCCAGTATGAATCCTGCATCAAATCAATCAATTCTTTTTCTGACATCCCAAAAATACTGATGCTGTTTCCGACAACTGTTTTAATTACAGGAACAAGCAATCTACATTTTAAACAGATATCTGACCTTTTACCTAAATAATAATCAATTGCAACTTCCAAACGATTTTTTCCACACTTTTTACATTTTACAGTTGCTGCTTTGATTAATTTTTGAACAAGAGAACTACCTACTATATTTTCAAAAGTCTGTACTTTATTTGCAATGTCTTCACTGTCAACATCATTATTTTTGGTAAAACTCAATTTCATCTCTCCAAAATGTAAATTTCATTAATCAAGATAAAATTAAGTTATAATAATATTTAAATTTAACTAAAGAATTATATTTTAAAAACAACAAAATACTGCATATGGAAAACAAAATTATCACTGATTTAAACAAAAATCTGGACATTAAATACCATCCAAATATTAAAGGTGTCCAAATTATAGAAGGTAAAAACAATTTCCCCATTAGCTGGTTAAATCAACAGGGATATTGTGAGTATCAGCTATATCTGCAGTACTTCCAGGGAGTAAAAGTAGGAGAAACCCCGGCCATGACTACAGGAACCAAAGTGCACAACCAGCTGGAAGAGAAGTTTCAGGAAAGTGCAACACCTGCAACCTTTGACGAAGTACTTGAATTTTCAAAAACTGAAAAAACAGTAACCAGAGAAATGTTTGTAATTTCGCCGGAATATGGAATCAGAGGATTTATAGATGAAATATGGATGACTCCTGATGAATTTGTAATAATTGATGACAAACCCGGAAACCAAGCATACGGCTCAACAATAAACCAGGTCAGAGCATATTGTCTTGCATTTAAAAATATGATTAATGACAAAAGAAAAATTGTAGGTGCCCTAAGACAAAGAGGAACTGACAACATATTCTGGAGTGAAGAATTTGACGAAGATGCTCAAAAATCAATTAAATTCCTGATTGACAGAATGGACGGATTGTTCAAAGGAGAAAAACCATTTATAAAAACAAAAAATCCCAACAAATGCAAAAGCTGCAGATTCCAAAGCTACTGTATACACGATTAAAACACAACATTTATTTAAGTTAAAATACCATATAAAAAACAATGAAATCTAGAAACATCTCATTAATATTGCTAATATTATTTGTTGGAGTACTTGCAGTTTCAACTGCTGTGAATTTCATGGATAATGAAGTGGCAGCTGCACCTTCACAAGGAACACTTAATATTGAGGATTCTAAAACTCATGAAGTACGAAGCGTACACTATGAAGCTAGCGGGAAATGTTACAAAGTCGTAGACGGAGATACAATCTGGGTAGAAGGTATTGGAAAAATCAGATTTGTACAGGTAAACACTCCTGAAAGAGGAGAACCAGGATACCACGAAGCAAAAGACTATGTTAAAGAAAAATGCCTTGGAAAAACAGTTTACTTAGACATTGATGATAAAAAACACTACGACAAATACAACAGAACATTAGCTATTGTTTATACTGAAAATTTGGATATAAACAGAGAATTATTAAATGAAAACCTTGCAGAAATTATGTACATACCTCCAAGCGAGTTCGCTAAAGGCACTGTATAATTTCTCACTTTTTATTTTTTTAAACTGCCCTGTAAAGGCCCAAATACAATTTATTTTTCTTGTAAACTTCATCTAAAATATCATTCCACTCGGAAATTTCCAAAAGACCTTTATCAGGAATAATATCATCAAAATAAGATTCATGTAAATTTAAAATATCAGCCAGTACATAGGTTAAAACTTTACCGCTCGGTTTTAAATCATAAGGGTCATAACCAGTAACCATTAAAACCCACATATTATCCTTTGAAGAACTGTTATACTCTTTTTTAAGAGCTTCATACCAATGAACAATCTTATTTTCACTGCCTCCTACATCACCGGAGCCGACACTGATATAATAGCCTTCATCTGAAAACTCAACAGTTTCAATAGCTTTATTAATTTTATCCTTAAGTTCAACAGAATCCGCAGCCAATTCATATTCCTCATTTGTAATATAATCAGTCAGATAATTCTCAACTTCTGTTCTGTTTTTAAAATAATCAACAGGCTGCAATCTGTCAGGATCCCTATCACATAAATCAAAAATCAGGTCTTCATCCACATCACAAATTTCATATCCTTCAAGCTTGTGGGATTTATAAGGTTTGAAGTCCAAGCAATAATTTTCCAGATCATCTTTATTTAAATACCATAAAACCTGCACCCGATTAATCATAAAAAACACCAAAAAAAGAAAAGTAAAAGAGTTTTATCTTAATTCATCAAAAACCCTTGTTTTAGTAATTGAATTTAAAATTCTATCATTTTTACCTAATATTTTACCAATTGCCCAATCAAATATTATTGGGAACCAATATATTTTAGTTAAATTACGGACAATAGCCTGCTGCCATGAAACATATTCTCCGTTGTTTGACCTGACCTGCAAATATAATAAAGCCTTACCGACAGTAGCCCCCTTATACTTTTCACATACAACAAAATAAACCATTATCAAAACAGGCACTACATACGGGAAATATGAATAAAGCGAATTCATACTGTAAGGATTTGCCAGAAGGTACAATACAAAAGATACAATCCACATAAATGCTGAAACTACAAAAAAATCAGCAAGATATGCTGCAATCCTTTTTGTAAATAAACTTGCCATAATATCACCTAATTAACATACTCTTGGAACAGGATCAGCTATTGGAGCTTCAAGTATTCTTTCCCCACCAATTGG